>JAUNNT010000046.1 GCA_030531305.1 Akkermansia sp. | reverse complement strand
CCTTCCTGCGGCGGCCAGCTAGCAGGCCCAGCGCCAGCAGGGAAAGAACCCCCGTGGTGGGTTCCGGGATGGGAACGCAGCGCAGCCCCACGTTGGAGCCGTCGTAGCAGATGTAGTATTGCATGGGTTGGAATCCGTTGAACCAGCCCACGGCGTCCTCGATCACAGGGTCCTTGCAGTTGATGATGTCCGTTCCGGCCAGGGTGAGATCGTCCACGCCGGTGAACAGGCCGTAGGTGTCTCGCCTGGACATCTTGGCGATGAGCTCCATATCCTCCTGTGAGAGGTTCATGCCGGGGTTGAGGGTGAGGGAGGAGCCGAGCGTGAGCCCCATGGCATCCGCGCCGGAGACATCCAGCGTGGCTCCCTCGCCCAGCGTGAGGTTGGCAATCAGCTTGGCATCCTTTCCGGCGGTGAGCCTGCCCGTGACAATCACGTCGGTTTCCTCTTCCTCGGAAACATGGCCCCCGCTGTACACGCTGATGGTTTGCTCCGCCGCCAGCGACAGCTCCTGCACGGTGATTCCCGCTCCGCGGTTGAGGAAGGTGATGTTGCCGTCGAGCGCTTCCATGGAGAAGCGCCCGGTGATATCGCTGTCCACCGTCAGCGCGCCGCTTCCATCGTTCACGAGCTGCACGTTGTCAAGCGTGTTGTGCAGCGTGGTTTCGCCCTTGCCCAGCACGGTGACCGTGGCGTTGGAGATGGTGTATTCCGCGTTCTCCGCGCAGTATTCCGAATCATCTTTGGAGGAGATGGCCCCGCCTTCCACGCGCACCGTGTCGGTGATTTCCATGGACGCCCCGTCGTTCAAGGAGATTGTGCCATGGTTCAGGAGCAGCCTCTCGGCCGTAACGGCGAAGTCGTAGAAATCAAGCGCGCCCCCGCCGCTTTTATTCAGCTTGCCGATTTTTAGGGTAGCCTCATCATCTTCCTCATGGAGCATGAACTTGTAGTCGTGGTCGTCGTTCGTCACCTCCATCCTTGCGGCCTCCACCTTGCCCTGCACATAGATTCTGAACTCCTCCGCCTTGTCCGTGAACCGTGTGATGCGCCCGTTCTCGAATCCGCTGATGTAGGTCTCGCCATCGATTTCCACGTTCCACCCGCACGTGGTGTCGGTGGACCAGTATTCGGTTTCGCCGTTCCACTCCATCGGCCTTTCCGGGTCGTGGAATTTGCCGTAGAGCGTTTTCAGATCGTCGGGTGTGTTGATGTGGTAGATGCCCGTGATTCCCCACTTGAGGGGGCCGTCCATGTTCCAGTACTGGGAGCACGCCTCGTCCTCGAACATGAGCAGGCGCTCGTTGCCTGCGGTTCCCTCCACCTTCAAGTATACCTGTTCGATGCGGTACTGCGCATCGTCTGAATCCGCGATGTAGAGGGAATTCACCACGCCGTCCGCGTCTAGGGTGAAGCCGTAGCAGGTGAGGGCGTGTGCGGCGGCGTTGTTGCCGGCGGAGAGCGTGGGTATGAGACCTTGCTCCACGGGCTGCAGGGTGCCGTCATCTTTGCGTACCAGGCCGAACGACTCGAAGATGCCTTTCGTCACCTTTTCCATGCTTATCACGCCCGGTGACGAGTATATGCCGCAGCTGCTGCCGGCCTGGCTGCCGTAGCCGAAGTATTCTTGGAAGTATCCGCCGCTGCCGGGTTTTTCGGAGTTGCCGCTCAGGTACCAGTCGAAGGCATCGGTGGCGGCACCCCCCAAGTCGTCCCAAGTGTCGTAGAACGCCATATTCACCCGCAGGCTCTGGGTGCCGGCCAGCACTTCCAGGTTGTCCCTGTTGTAGGTGAGGCCCTGCGGCAGAGCGCCCGATTGATTTTCCCGCCTGTAGAACGGCGCGTAGCAGTCCTGCCAGTACTGGATGGCGTTGGAACCCGCGTTGTACCAGCAGGTGTTCTTGTCGTCTTCCAGGCCATAGAACGCTTCCGGGGAGAAATGCGTTTGCAGGACATACTCCTTCAGCTCGCCCATGAAGGAGAAATCCTTTGTGATGTTGTACAGCTTCTCCGTTTCCGTCAGGTGGCTGTTCCAGTAGAAGGCTCCCTTGCCTACATCGTAGAACCGCGTGGAGGCCTTGATGTCTTGCACATCCACCCCCGGCGCCAGATAGGTGACGGACGCGGTTTCCGCCGCCGCCGCGCACAGCGCCGGCAGCAATACCGCCGCCAACGGCATCAATCCCCTCATGAAAAACATCCGCAAACGCATACCATATTATCCACCATCCCGCCATGTTAATCAAGTTTAAAATGGGGTGTTTCCTGCGCCGCAAGGAATGTACAAAGTACGGCAGGCAGGTCGAAACACAGGGGGAATCGGAGGGAAAAATCCGCCCCGCCTGGCTCAAAGCCAAGCGGGGCGGGGTGTTCACGCGCGCGAAGCGCGCCTAAATTTCAAAATAGTACCTAGTACATAGTACATAGTAAATCAGCGCCTCCTGCGGCGGCCCGCAAGCAGGCTCAACGCCAGCAGAGAAAGACCCCCCGTGGTGGGTTCCGGGGTGGGAACCAGCTTGCGGAACACGGGATTGCCTTGCTCGTCCATGCCCATGGTTTGGCTGCCGTACCCGCCTAGCAGCATGGTCAAATTCGTGGCTTGGGCCATGTTGACAGCCTCCCCGAAATTGAAGCCGATGCCCCCGGTTTCTAAATCGAAGCCCTCCGGCAGGGTGAGGCCGGAGGCGTTGAACACCACCTCCTCCATATCCACGGAGCAGTGGAAAAGGTCGGTCAGGTCGAAATAGTACACGCCGTCCTGTGGGTTCTCGCGGTCGAAGTGTTCCTCCGAGAGCTTGACGGTCACATGATTGAGCGTGATGGTGTTGTTCTCGCCCACCAGGATGGAGTTGTTGTCGGTGAGGGTGAGGTCCTGGAGTGTCAAGTCGTACCCCTCGTGGTCAATGTACAGCCCGTCCATAAGGGCAGGGCTGTCTGTTCCGGCAATCAAGCTGGCGGACACGCTAACGTTTTCCAGCACGGCGTGGTCCTCTCCTTCCCGGGTCTTGATAGCGGTGTGCGAGTCCAGGGAAACGAGGGCGCCCTCACTCATTTCAACGGAACCGGAGTAGGTGTAGCCGCTCAAATGCAGCTTGGCATTGGCCCCCAGGGAGATGGCCCCTGTGCCGGAGAGGTTGCCCCGCAGCCAAAGCTCCTTGCCCCCACCCACGGTCACCCTGCCGTTGAGGCCCTTGCCTTGGATATAGGCTTCCGAACCAGCCAGGGAGACGGAGTTGGTGAGAGAGGTGCAGCCGACCAAATCCAGCACAGCCTCATTTCCCAGTGAAATGGAGCCTGTGCCGGAGATGGTGTCGTTCAGGCGAAGTGTTGTTTCCTTTCCCACGGTCACGTCGCCATTGAGTGCGCCGTTGCGAATAGTGGCGGAAAGTTTCGAATCGGTCAAGGAGACGGAATGGGAGAGGGCGTGGCCTCGCAAGTCCAATTCGGCTCTATCCTTTAAGGTGAAGGTTCCCGTGCCGGAGAGATCGCCGTTCAAGTTGAGGTGCTTGCTCGCCGCGACGGTCAGGTCTCCCTCAAGCTTGCCGTTGCCGATGGTGGCGTGGCCGCTCAGTACGAGTTTGTTTTCAGCGGCACCTGCCGTGGTGTAGAAGGTGTTGCCGCCCATGTCCAATGCGGCACCGTTGGCCAGGGTGACGCCACCCGTGATGGTGGTGCCTGCCAGCAGAGTCAGGCTCTTGTACTCCGCCACGCTCAGGGTGCCGTCAAGCTTGCCGTTGCCGATGGTGGCGCCGCCGTTCAGCACGACTTTGTTACCGTCGGAACCGCCTATGTGGAAGGAGTTGCCGCCCATGTCGAACGCGGCTCCGTTTTCCAAGGTGACGCCACCCGTGATGGCGGTGTCTGCCAACAGGGTCAGTCTCTTGCCCTCCGCCACGGTCAGGGAGCCCTCAAGCGTGCCGTGGCCGATGGTGGCGGAGCCGTTCAGCACGACTTTGTTACCGTCGGAACCGCCTATGTGGAAGGTGCTGCCGCCCATGTCGAATGCGGCATCGTTTTCCAAGGTGACGCCACCCGTGATGGCTGTGTCTGCCAACAGGGTCAGTCTCTTGCCCGCCGCCACGGTCAGGGAGCCCTCAAGCTTGCCGTGGCCGATGGTGGCGTTGCCCGCAAAGGTGAAGGCGGAGGTGTCGTAGGTGCCGACCCCGAGGTCAAGCGTGGATTCGTTTCCCAGGGTGGCACCGCCGGTGATGGTGGTGTCTGCCAGCAGGGTCAGGCGCTTGCCATCCGCCATGGTCAGCTTGCCCTCAAGCGTGCCGTGACCGATGGTGGCGTTACCCGCAAAGGTGAAGGCGGAGGTGTCGTAGGTGCCGCCCCCGAGGTCAAGCGTGGATTCGTTTCCCAGGGTGGCACCGCCGGTGATGGTGGTGTCTGCCAGCAGGGTCAGGCGCTTGCCATCCGCCACGGTCAGCTTGCCGTCAAACGTGCCGTTGCCGATGGTGGCGGAGCCCTGCATAGTGAAGGGTTTGGAGAAGGTCTCACCCCCGAAGTTAAACGTGGCCCCGTCGCCCAGGATGATGTTGCCCTGGAGCTGCAGACCGGCATCCTTGCTCCAGGTGTAGGAGACATTATCCGCCAGTATCAGGTCGCCGGTGATGATGCCGTTTGTGATGGAGGCATTGGAGCCCTGCAGGGTGACGGAGAGGGAGATGGCTTGGTTGCCAAGGTCCAGAGAGGTCTTGTCGCCCAGGATGATGGTGCCCGAACCGGAGATGCCGCTGCCCAGGGTGAGCTTGCATTTTTCGCCCACGATGGCCAGCGTGCCGTCGATTGTAGCGTTGGCGATGTCGGCGGAGGTTCCCTCGATGATGACGGAGCCCTCCCGCACTTGCCACGTATCCACCGTCAGGGAGACATTGATGAAACGCAGCTCGCCCGTGCCGCTCTTATCCAGTGTGCCGATCTTGAGCGTGCCGGGCTCCAGGGTACCCTTTTTCTCGTCCCTCTTAAGCAGGAACCTGTAGTCGTACTCGTCGTTCACCACTTCCATGAGCGGGGTATTGACATCTCCCTTCACATAGTTTCTGAACTCGTACGCAGCATCCGTGAACAGTACGGGGTGTCCGTTCTCGTAGCCGCTGGTGTAGGTTCCGTCCCCGATTTTCACGTTCCACCCGAGCGTGGTGTCGGTGGACCAGTATTCGGTTTCGCCGGTCCACTCCATCGGTGTGGCCGGGTCGTGGAGTGTGTTGTACAGCTCTTTCAGCTCGTCGGGTGTGTTGATGTGGCAGATGTCCGTGAGCCCCCACTTGGAGAAGCCGTCGCTGTGCCAAGCCTTCGTACACGCCTCGTCCGTGAATATCAGCAGGTGCTCGTTGCCTTTGCTATCCGCCTCCACCTTCAGGTAGATGTGCTCGATGCGGTACTCCGCATCGCCCGAATCCGCGATGTAGAGGGAATTCACCAAGCCGTCCGCCCCCAGGGTGAAACCGTAGCAGGTGAGGGCGCAGTCGGTCAAGCTGTCGCTGGCGGTGAGCGTGGGAATGAGCCCCTGCTCCACGAGCTGCAGGGCGCCGTCTGCCTGCCGCACCAGACCGAAGGACTCGAAAATGCCCGCCGTCACCTTATCCATGTCCACCACGCCTTGTGCTTGTGATGCGTAGACACCGCATTCTTTGCAGGTTTCTTTGCCGTCGTAGTATTCTCTGAAGAAGCCGCCTCCGCCAGGGCCGACGTTGCCGCTCATGTACCAATCAAAAGCATTGGTGACGCCTTTCTCCACGTCCGACCAGCTGTCGTAGAACTTCATGTTCACGTACAGGCTCTGGGTGCCGGCCAGTGCCTCCAGGTTGTTCTTGTCGTAGGTGAGACCCTGCGGCAGCTCGCGCGACTGATCCCACCTCTTGAAGAACGGCGCGTAGCAGTCCTGCCAGTATTGGATGGCGTTGGACCCCGCGTTGTACCAGCTGGTGAAATTGTCATTTATCAGCCCCTTGAACGCATCCGGGTTGAATTCCGGTTGCTTGACATAGCGCTCCCCCAGCTTCCCCATGAAGGAGAAATCCCCCGTGCGGTTGTACAGCTCCTCCGTGGTCGACAAGTGGCTGTACCAGTAGTAGGCTCCCTTGCCTACATCGTAGAACCGCGTGGAGGCCGTGATTTTTTCCAAACTCACCCCCGGCGCCAGGTAGGTGACGGACGCGGTTTCCGCCGCCGCGCACAGTGCCGGCAGCAATGCCGCAGCCAACGGCGCAAATCCTCTCATGAAAAAACTACGCAAACGCATGCCACATTTTCCACCATCCCGCTCCGCATGTCAATTTCAAAATTCCCGCATGGGCATACCGCCCGCGGGCGCCTCATGCGGGTTTCCCCGCTTGCTGGTGCGGTTCGCGCCGCGTGTGCTATACCCCGTGCATGCAGGAGATTCCCATTGTACTCGGATTCACGGCGGGCGAGCTTTCCCCCTGGCTGGACGCCCGCATCGATTTGCAGGCGTACCAGCGCGGGGCAGGGCGCCTGTGCAACTTCACCGTGCTGCCGTACGGCGGCATCAAGCGCCGCCGCGGCACGCGCGCGGTGGACTATCTGGAATGCCAGGATGGCGTACCCCGCCTGGTGCCGTTCCGCTATTCGGAGTCGGATGTGCTCATGCTGGTGTTCTTCCCGGGCACCATGCTCGCCTACAAGGACGCCTGGGGCGTGCGGACCCCCGATGAGCGGGACTACTTCCGCCTCGACATCCCGTGGACCACCGCGGAGCAAATCAACTCCCTGCGCTTCATACAGGTGAACGATGTCCTCTTCGTCACCTGTCCCACGCACCCCGTCGTCAAGCTGTCCCGCCTGGCGGACAACCAGTGGACGGTGGAAACCCTGGTGCCGGAGCCCTACCCGCGGGCCTCCTACGCCCCCAACGCCGCGGCCCTGCACGTCTTCTTGGGCACCAACGGCGCCACCGCCGCCCTGGAGCTGGATGCCGGGGGCGGCACCGCCTTCTCCTCCGCCATGGCGGGCGCGGAGTACCTGCTGGCGGACGCCGACATCCCGGAGCGCACCTACTTCCGCAACGAGTCCCTGGCCGCCACCGTCACCGCCTGCCCGAATTTGTCCTCCGCCCAGGTGGCGCACGGCGCCATGGTGTACGTGACGGACTCCAGCAACATGCGCCGCTACTACACCTGCCGCGCCGCATACGATGCAGAGCGTCATTTCGTGTCCGGCAAGACCTCCCCCGCCGACTACCCGCAGCACTTCATGCCCGGCATCATGCGCCTGGCGGACGGCAAGCCCATCGAGGTCTGCGGCGACTGGGAAATCGCCACCCACGGCGAGTGGAACGCCACCTGGGAGCTGCGACGCTCCTACGATTCCGTGGCGGATGCCGGCGGCGACTACCTCAACTGGCAGTGGACCACCATCAAGAGCTTCGGCCAGTCCCCGCACGAGGAGCGCAAGAACTGGGCGCTGAGCGGCTCGGAGAAGCTGCCCTGCCGCATGGTGCTGGTGTGCACCGCCTCGTCCTCCCTGCCCGTGTCGCCCATGATGTACTTCCGCACGCTCGCGGGGCAGCGCGAGTACAAGTTCCGCATCACCTCCGTCGGGGACGGCCGCCACGCCACCGCGGCCGTGCTCAGCCGCTACCTGGACCGCCCGGCCTCCTTCGCCACCCGCTCCTGGAGCCTCGGCGCCTTCGGCCCCACCATGGGATACCCCGCCTTCGGCAGCTACTACCAGAACCGCCTCTGGTTCAGCGGCGTCCCCAACCTCCCCACCACCATCTTCGCCAGCGCCGTGGACGACTTCCCCTGCTTCCGCATGGGCTCCGACGCCGACGACGCGCTGCACCTCACCCTGGCATCCGACGACCAGAGCCGCATCTGCTGGATGTGCGCCACGCGCGAGCTGCTGGTGGGTACCGCAGAGGACGAGTGGGCCCTCACCGCATCCGACAACGGCGCCATCTGCGCCACCAACGCCGCATTCAAGCGCCAGTCCGCCGTGGGCAGCGAACCCCTCCCCGTGCAGGCCGTGGAAAACTCCGTCCTATTCGTGCAGCGCGGCGGCCGCCGCCTGCGCGAAATCTCCTACAAGCTGGAGAGCGACGGCTTCAGCTCCGTGGACCTCAGCCTGCTGGCGGAACACCTGTTCCACAGCGGCGTGGCGGAGTGGTGCGTGCAGCGCGGCACGGACTCCTACATCTGGATGCTGATGAAGGACGGCTCCCTCGCCGTGCTCACCATGAACATGGAGCAGCAGGTCACCGCCTGGCAGCGCATGACCCTGCCGGACCGCACCGTCCACCGCATCGCCGCTCTCCCCTCCCTGGAACTGGGCGAGGACGAGATCTGGTTCGTCACGGAAAACACCACCAACCACCTTTTCCTCCTGGAGCGAATCAGCAGCGCCAATCCGTGGTACATCGACACCGCCGTGGGCGTGATCGTGGAGGGGGACGGCGTATTCTCCGGCAAGCAAATCCTCGCCGGCAGCCATGCTGTCGTCTGGCGCGAGGATACCCCCGGCGTCACCTACCCCGTGGAGGTGGATGCCGACGGCAACGGACGCATCGTCGGCCCCGAACTGCGCCCCGGCTGGCAGTCCTTCTACATCGGCCGTCCCTATGCTTCCGAGCTGCGCACCATGCCGCTGGAGCGGGATTTGAGCTTCAACGCCGTCCGCCAGCTCAGCCGCGTCAAGCTCCGCCTGCTGGAGAGCGACCCCCGCTTCAGCTACAAATCCACCGCCTCCCCGCGCTGGGAGACGTTCGACCCCGCCGCCATCCGCGCATCATACCCGTTCAGCGGCGCCATCCGCATCCCCCAGATGCCGGACGCCGCCGTCGGCCAGTCCCTCTCCATCGTCTACGACGGCCCACTCGAGTTCGCCCTCCAGGCCCTCACCGTGGAAGTGGACCAGCACGGCCGCTAAAAAGGCACCCCGCATACGATGCGGGGTGCCGGATGGTGGGGTGTTCGCCCTTTCTCACATGGTGATGGCGAAGGCCAGCTTGGCATCGATGGTCTTGCGCAGGATTTCCACCAGGACATCGGAGACGGGCTTGTCCGTCTTGACGATGGCCAGCGAGTTGCCGCTCTCGTAGTCGGTCGGGGCCACGATGTTCTCGATGTTGATGCCGGCGTCCGAGAGGGTTTGGCCGATGGTGGCGACCACGCCGGGGCGGTCCGCATAGCGGAGGACGAGGGTGTTGCCGGGGAGGGCGGCGTAGAGGTGCTTGAAGCCGCCGATGCGGGAGACCACGGGGGTTCCCTCCACAATGGTGCCGCGCACGCCGGTGATGCGCTCCTGGCCGTCCACCTCGGTGTGGATGTTGATGTCCAGCTGGTCGTCGTAGAGCTTGTCGTCCATGGGCTCGTAGGCCTTGTAGACGATGCCGTGCTCGCGGAAGGAAGCCTCCGCGGCGGCGGGCATGAGACCGTGCTCCGCGCCGGGAACGGCGCCTTGGAGAATCCAGGGCGTGAACCACTTGCGGAAGCTGCGCAGGTTGTTGTAGAACACGCAGTCGATGCGGCGGATGGGCTTGCAGTCTGCGGCGTGGCAGCAGAGCTTGCCGAGCATCTCCGCCAGATGCAGGTGCGCGGAGCTGAGGTTGGCGGGCATCTCCGCGTTCACCACATAGGTGGTGTCGCCCTTGGCAAAATAGTCGTGCATCTGCTCGGCGGCGCGCATGGCGGCCATCTTGTTGGCCTCCTTGGTGTTGGCTCCCAGGTGCGGCAGCATCACGTCCGCAATGTCGGCGCTGGGCTGGCTGGCGGCGGTGTCCTTGGGGTGCACGTCCGTGCAGTAGGTGATGGCCTTGCCCTCGGCCTTGGCGGCGCGCAGGGCATCCTCGTCCACCACGCCGTAGCGGGCGCAGTTCACCAGCATGGCCCCGTCCTTCATCTTGCCGATGAGCTCCGCGTTCACGTAGTTCTTGGTGGCGGGGCCGCCGGGCACGTGGATGGAGATGATGTCCGCGGTGGAGAAGATCTCGTCCAGCTCGGCGGGGGTGGCGCCGATGTTGAGGGCGCGCTGCTTGGAGAGGAAGTGGTCGTACCCGAGGACCTTGCACTCGAAGCCCTGGAGGCGCTTGACGAGCTGGCGGCCGATGTTGCCGAGGCCGACGATGCCGACGGTCTTGCCGGTGAGCTCCCGGCCCATGTACTTCTTCTTGTTCCACTCTCCGGCACGCGTGGTGACATCCGCGGGGATGACGAAGCGGTAGGCGGCGAGCACCATGGCCACCACTTCCTCCGCCACGGCGTTGGAGTTGGCGCCCGGCGTGTTCATCACGTCCACCCCCTTGGTGCGCGCGTGGACGTAGTCGATGTTGTCGTAGCCCGCGCCTGCGCGGATGACGCACTTGAGGGAGGGCAGGGCGTCGATGATGGCGGCGGTCACCTTCTCCGAGCGCACGATGAGTCCGGCGGCATCGGGGTTGGCTGCCACTTGGGTCTCGATGGGGTCGGTGTCGTTCTGCACCACTTCGTACCCGGCGGCGGTGAGCTGGGCGGCGGCGGCTTTGTCGAGTTTGGTCGGTATGAGTATCTTCATGATGATGGATTTTTGGGGAAAGTGGTTATCGTTCGATTTCGTGGGCGAAGAGCCCGGAGCGCAGCTTCGGCTCGAACCACGTGGACTTGGGCGGCATGATTTCCCCGCTGTCCGCCACGTGGAAGAGGTCCGCCATGGTGACGGGGTAGAGGGAGAAGGCCACGCCTCCCTCCGCGCGCTCCTGCAGCTCGTGCAGCCCGCGGATGCCGCCCACGAAGTCGATGCGCGGGCTGGTGCGCGGGTCGGTGATGCCCAGCACGGGGTCCAGCAGGTTGGCCTGCAGGATGGAGCAGTCCAGGCTCTGGATGGGGTGCGCGGCATCGAAGGTTCCGTTTCTGGCGGTGAGGGTGTACCACTTGCCGCCCAGGCACATGCCGAACTCGTGCTTGGCCTTGGGCGCGTAGGGGGCGCTGGCGGCCTCGGCCACGTCGAACTTCTCCCGCACGCGCGCCAGGAACGCGGATTCATCGAGCCCGTTCAAATCCAGCACCACGCGGTTGTAGTCCATGATGAACAGGTCCTCGTCGCAGAAAGTGACGGCCATGAGGTAGTTGAACTCCTCCTGCCCCGTGTGGTCCGGGTGCTCCGCGCGGCGCTTGGCGGACACGGCTGCGCTGGAGGCGGTGCGGTGGTGGCCGTCCGCGATATAGAGCGCAGGCACTTCCTCAAAGCCCTTGCGGATGGCTTCGATGACGGCATCGTCGTCCACGGGCCAGAGGATGTGTGTGACGCCGTCCTCGCTGGTGAAATCGTACTCGGGCTTGTGGAACTTGATCCACTCGCGCACGGCGGCGGCAATGCCCTCGTGCTTGCGGAAGGCCAGGAACACGGGCTCGGTCTGCGTGGAGCAGGCGTCGAAATGGTTGATGCGGTCCAGCTCCTTCTCCTTGCGGGTGAGCTCATGCTTTTTGATGGTGCCGTCCAGGTATTCGTCCACGCTGGCGCAGCCCACGATGCCCGTCTGCACGCGCCCCCACATGATCTGGCGGTAGATGTAGTAGCAGGGTTTCCCCTCCCGCATCAGGATGCCGCGCGCCAAAAAGTCCTCCAGGTTTTGGCGGCTCTTTTCGTAGGTCACCGGCTCGTGTATCTCCGCCTCGGAGGTGTCGATGTCCGCGCGGCAGATGTGTAGGTAGGATGCCGCGTTGCCCGCCGCCATGGCGCATGCCTCTTGATGGTTCATCACATCGTAGGGCAGGCAGGATACCTGTTCCACGTACTTCTGGGGCGGGCGGATTGCGGCGAACGGTCGGATGGTGGCCATGGCGGGATTGTCTCTCTGAACATGCCCATTGTACACGCGCGCGCAGCCGCGGTCAAGGTTATGTGCCGCGCCCCGCGCCGTTTTTCATTTTCCTTTGAACGGGAATGTGGTAGAATACGTCTAGATAATCGCAGGGGCATGGTGCACCTGTTAGACTAGAGAAGGCTCATGAGGAACGCAGCGTCAGGGAACCCGCAGGAAAGCCGCAACGGTGCGGTGGACTGGGCGGCGTGGCTCCAGGAATACGGGCCGCGCCTGCTGCTGTATGCCCGCCAGCAGACCCGCTCCGAGGCGGATGCCGAGGACGTGATGCAGGAGGCGCTCGTGCAGCTCGTGCACGCGGTGGACTCCGGGAACTTCAAGGGCGGGAACGCCCAGTGGCTCAGCTACACCTACACCGCCATCCGCCACCAGGCCATGGACAAGGGCCGCCGCGAGGAGGTCCGCAAGCAGTACGCCGAGCATGAGCAGGAGGGTATGAAAGAGGGCGAGCCCGACGAGCCCTGGCTGCATTGCGCCGCGGACGACGAGTATCTGCGCAAGCGCGTGGAGAAGCTGCTCAAGAGCCTGCCCAAGGAATACGCGGAGGTGATTGTCCTCAAGATCTGGGGCGAGCACACCTTCCAGGAGATAGCGGACATGACCGCCACCAAGCTGCCCACCGTCACCTCACGCTACCGCTACGCCATGCAGGCCATGCGAAAGGCCCTGGAGGACGACCCCATTGAACAATAATCGGCGTGACGCGCCGCCGGGCGCGCTATATTGCCAAATTGTCAATCGTCAATTGTAAATTGTAAATCCAATGATGCCGCCGGGCGCTCCCGGGCGGCGGGGCAGACATTGCCGGCACCGGAAGCATGCCGCCCGGCGGCATCAAGCCTTGAATCGGTGCAGGAGCATGTCCCGCACCACATGCAATTATTATACCGATACAGTATAGCAAGTCAACATTAATTTTTAATTTTATACCGCTTTGTGCAAGACGTCCATATTTGACGCAGCAAAAGCGGCCAGGAGGTATTGACACGGCAGCAGGACGGGCGTATGGTATCAGTATGGCAGACATAGACAAAACAGCGCGCTTCAAGGCCCAGGTCAAGGCGTGGCTGAAAATGAACGGCATCGACTACCATTGGTTGGCGGAGCAATGCGGCGTGTCGGAAAACACGGTGCGCAACTGGATGGCGAAGGCACCCATACCGCCCCGCAAGCAGCAGCTCATCATGAAGCTCATCAACCAGATGCCGGCGGATCCCATTGCGGCGCCCGGCGCGGTGGAGGTGTCGCCGGATGTCACCCTGTCGGTCAAGATGGCTGCGGAAACATACGCCCAGCTGGTGCAGGCCGCGCAGCAGGGCGGCAAGAGCGTGGCGGAGCTCATCAACGAGAGCATCACGTCGCTGGCCGCGCGCGGCAACGCCCACGGCAAGCCCGTGGCGCGCAGCCGCAAGATTGTGCTGCCGGTCAACAACAAGAAACAGTAAACCCATCCTGACGCGCCATGCTCCCCCTGCCCGCCGGGACAGACTTCGGCATCTACACCCTGCTGGACACCTTGGGGCACGGCGGCTTCGCATTCGTCTACCTGGCGCGCGACAAGCAGCTGGGGCGGCGCGTGTGCATCAAGGAGCACGCGCCGGAGGGTATCTGCGAGCGCGATGCGGAAAGCGGGGAGATAGTTCCCCTGCCGGGCATGGAGCGTGCGTTTGCGGCATCCCTGGCGGATTTCCGGCGCGAGGCGGAGGTGCTGGCGGCCCTGCACCACGCGCAGGTGCCCGCCGTGCATGAAATCTTTGAGGCGGGCGGCACCGCCTACGTGGTCACGGATTACGCGGAAGGCGAACCGCTGCCGCAATGGCTGGAGGAAAACCCGGAGCGGCGGCGCCAGCTGCCGCTGCTGCTGGAGAGCGTGCTGCGCATCCTGCGCAGCCTGCACCGGGAGGGCGTGCTGCACCGCGATATCAAGCCCGGGCACATGATAGTGGATGCCGCGGGCTGCGTGCGCCTGGTGGATTTCGGTGCCGCCGTGCCGGCGGGCGCTCCGCACGCCCCCGTCTTCTCCCCGCCCTATTCCCCGCCGGAACAGAACATGCAGGGAACCGCCGGCGCATGGTCCGATTTGTACTCCCTGGCCGCATCCTTCCGCAGCGTCCTGCTGCACGAACCCGTGCAGGATGCCCTGCAACGGCTGGAAAGCGATCACCTGCGCCCGCTGGCGGACAACGCCCCCCTGCGCCGCGAGTTTCCCGAGCCGTTCCTGCGCAGCATCGACCGCGCGCTCTCCCTGCTGCCGGAGGAGCGCTTCGAGAGCGCGGAATCCTGGCTGTCCGCGCTCGCCGCCAGGGAAGTGCCGCGTTCATCACGCCGCCGCACCGTTGCCCTGGCCACATGCATCGCCATAGCCCTTGCCGCCTTCGCGCTGGTGGCCCGCAGCCTGATGGCACAGCCGCCCGCGCCGCCCGCACCCGCGCCGCCTACCACAAAACCAGCTGTGGAAGTGTCACCCGACCCCTGGGATGATGATGACCTGCTGCGGGATGGCAAGGAAATGCAGCAGCGCATGCAGAGGTTTGTGGAAGGCGGCTTCACATCCACCCCTTGAGCGGTTTTATTGCATTCTGTTGACCATGCGCGAAGAACCCGCCCCGGTTGCCCGGGACGGGCCTTCGATACATCAACACGCTAATACCTGCGCGATGAAGGGTGATATGCCCGCCCGTCCCCGCATGGCAGGGGCGGGCGGACGTGATTTGGGTTAGAATGCGAACTTCACGCCCACGCTGCCGCTGACGCTGCTTTGCTCTGCGCGGAATTCGGAGGTGACGTTGCCGAATACACCCCACTGCTTGCCGGCGGGAACGAGCACGCCCGCATTGAGGCGCAGGCCGCAGGCACCGGCATCCGGGCCGAGCTGCTCAAACGTCTGCCCACCGGCGAGGAACGTGTTCTTCACCACGGCTGTGCGGTCTCCCGCATCCGCCACAAACAGGGCTTCCACGTCGAAGTAGCCGGGATTGGTCTCGCTGCCCCAGCTGTAGGTGTAGCGGCCGCCGATGCCGAAGTTGACGCTTGCAACATCATCGTACGCCGTACGGATGCCCGCCGTGTCGGCGCCGCTCTCTGTGAAGGTGTCGAACTGCCCGAACACCAGGTCCGTCTGGAACACGCCCGCAAAGGCGTGGCGATCCTTCCGGGCGATGGTGACCACCGCCTCATAGGAAAGCTCCACCAGCGTGGCGGAGGTGCCGCCGTGCGCGCTGGAGCTGTACGGTCCCACATTGATCATACGGTCCTCGTTGATGTCGAAGTGGGCCATGCCGAGGGTGGCGGTGTGGGTCGTCCACTTGGTGCGGCGGATGAGGGCGGCGTCCAGGTACAGGGCATCGGACTTCATGCTCACCGTGCCGCAGTCGCCATCGGAGCGGGTGTAACCCAGGCTCATGCCGCCCACCCAGTCATGGGAGAAGGCATGGACACCGGAGACAAGGGCGCCGATGCTGTTGCGGCTGTACTTGGGCGAGCCGTCGGAGCCGCTCACGTCGGTGGTGCCGCCGGTCACGGCCGCGGAAATGGCGGAGGACTGCAGGCCGGCGATGCGGTTGCCCTGCTCGTCGTAGCGGTAGTCGATACCGGCTGCGAGGGCCTGGTAGTTGGCGCGCATTGCCTGGATGTGGTCATGCTCGTCGTCCGTGGCCATCTTCGCAATGGCGGAGAGACCGACACCGCCCAGGCTGTCCAGGGCATCGCGGGTTTCCTCGGCGCTGCGGGTGTGGTGGAGGGCATCCATCACATCAGCCATGTCGCCGCGCACCTCAATGTGGTCCTCCAGGTCGGCCAGGGCGGCGGAGGCGTTGCGCTGGTTGTGGGTCAAGCCTTCCACAGAGCGGAAGTTCTTGCTCAGCACAATGCTGTTGCCGTCGGCGTAGGCGTTGAGGGTCCGCAGGCTGTGCTCCACGTAGTCGTTGGCATCGGCGGTCACGGCACCGTCAATGAAGTCGATGCGCGTCTGGTCCGCAACCTTGGATTCGTCACCCCAAGCGTTGAGCTTGAGTGTCACGCCACCCAAATCGGCCTCGTCGGCAACCACCTCGTCGATGGTGTTGCGGGTGAGGTCCAGGTCGAGGGTCACGTCGGAGCCGGCAGCCAAGGCCAGGCTTCCCACCTTCACCGAGTCGATGCGGTCGATATCACCTATCTGCAGGGCAGAGGTGTCGTCAACTGTAACGGACTTCACTTCCGCACCGTTGCCCAGCGTAAGGGCGCTGGCCTCCTCGACGGTGATGGCGACGTCGCCGACGTGGTCACGGTTTGTGAGCTCGACGGAGGTGTGGTCGCTCAACGTCAACTCCTCCATGTCGCTGACGCGGGCCACACTGGAGAAGTCGGCATCCTGGCTCAGCTGCACGCTCTTGGCGCTCACCGAGGTCGCATCGAGCTTGGCATACTTGCCAACGATGGTCAGCTTGTCCTGAATCTGGACTTGGGCCGCACGCACGACGGCGTTGCCGCCGAGCGTGAGGTTGTCGAAATACACGCCTGCTGTGGAAGCCGTGGAATCGCCATCCAGCGTCAGGGATGTGCCTTGAATCGTTTGCGCTGCCTGGATGTCGGAATCCGTGAGCACGAGACCCTCTTGCGAACCCACCATCACGAAGTTGGCAAATAGGTCCAGGTTGGAGGCCGTGTCGGTGGTTTCGCTCCGGTATCCCAAGTAGATACCTGTGGCTGCATCAATCTCCGTATTGGCGTTGGACCCCTGGAGAGCGCCAACTTCCACGTAGCTGCTGGGGGAGTGGATGTAGTTCCACGCATCTTCGTCATACTCGTCCACGGCACTCATGGTGTGCACCAAAATGGAGCCGAAGCCGGAGGCGTTGCCATAGTCCGGGTCAGAGTAGGTGCGGATTTCAACGTTCGTGCCCTGTGCGGCGAAGTTGCCGATTTCAATGGCGATCTCGTCCTTGCTCCGGTCGCCGGAGAAGGAGGTGATGTAATGGTCGGTGCCGGTGACATCGCCCACGTTGACAGTCTCCCAGGCGGTGACATCGGCGCTCTGGCCGGCGATGCCGCCCAGGGAGATATCGCCGCTGCGGGCGGAGACATAGTTGCCCTCGCCGTCAACGGTGCCGGTCACATTGACACTCTCACCCTCCAGGGAGAGGAGTGTGTTAGCGTCACCCGTCACATCACCGCCGACCTCGATGTCGGCCTGGTCGGACTGCAGCCAGTTGGTGTCGCCCGTCACACTGTTCGTAACTACGAGATCGTCTTCATAGGTGTACAGCTCGTTGCGGTCGCCCTCGATGGCAGAGACACGCATACCGGTGCCTGCATACGCATAATTGTCATCACCCTTGATCAAGCCGGTTTCAACGGAGTCGGTGGCGGAATACAGGTGGTTTTCGTTGCCGGTGATGTTGCCGGTGATGATGTAGGCCTCCTCGTGGGACGTCAGTTCGTTGCCGTTGCCAATGATGTCGCCGGTGTTGATGTAGTCCTCCTCGGCTGACAGATCGTTTCCATCGCCGGTGATGACGCCGGTTTCAATGTAGGTTACGGCATCCAGCTTGTTTCCATCACCGGTGATGTCGCCGGTCTTGACGTAGGTCTCGGCACCGAGTTCGTTGTCGTCGCCGGTGATGTTTCCACGGACCGTGACGCTGCCGTCATGGGCGGTGAGCACGTTTTCGTCGCCCACGATGTCGCCGGTGACGGTAACGGTGTTGGAATCAACCGTGTTGAGGGAGGCGGTGTCGGTTTCCTCGCCGATGTAACCGATGGTGACGTAGTCATCCGCAATCAGGTTGTTGCCATCCCCGGTCACGCCGGCGGCTTCAATGTAGCAAACGGTCAGGGCGGGGTCCCGGTCGGGGTTGTGCACGCCCAGTATGTTGCAATCGCCGCTGACAACGCCGGTTTCAATGTAGGCGTCGGCATACAGTTTGTTGTCGTTGCCGGTGATGTCGCCGCCAATATTGATGGACCCGGAGTTGGTGTCCACCACCCAGACTTCATCGTGCTCATTATAGTCGACCACGCGGTAGGCATTGATGGTGGTCTGGTCGGAGCCGAAGTCGCCCTGGAGTGTGAGGGAGGCGATGCCATCCGTCTCCGGGGAGTACCAGTCGTCCACGCCGTCATAGTAGACGGCGGTATAGTCCAGGCTGCGCACCTGGCCGGTGAGCAGGGTCTCCGGGGTGCCGAGGATGAACTCGCCGTACTCGTCGAGCATGGGCTGGGTGAGGCGGTCCAGGATCAGGGCGTCGTGATCGCTGAGGGTGGCGGCGCTGGTCAGGTCCACACCGCTGTTCACCACTTCGCCCGTAAGGAGCGTGGTGGTTTCCACCACGTCCGTGAGCTTCACGAGGTCACCGGCTTCAACGCTCCTGCCATTGAAATTCAGCCTGCCGTCCACGCGTGCCACGTAGTAGTAGGTGTAGAGGTCTGCGGAGTTCTCGCTGCCGCCGTTGTAGTAGTACCTGTGGAGGCTGGTGCAGATGGTGGAATTACCGATGGGGCTCTCCACGCCTGCATTCGTGATGGAATCCAGGGAAACGTGGGGGTTGACGGGGCTGGCGGAGGGCACGCCCGCGCCCATCGCTTCCGAGACGCCCTTCAGGACAACCGTGCCGCCGTTCAGGCCGAGCACCAGGTCCTCATGGTTGAGCACCGGGGTGTCCACCGTGCCGTTCACCACGTTGATGGTGCCGTCGGCGGCGGACGAGATGTTGGCGATATAGGACTGGTTCTTGGCATCCGTGTTGTCGATGGTCAAGACGCCGCCGTCCGCCAGGTTGAGGTTGCCGATATGGGCATCCTTCTCGGCGATGGTTTCCTCACCGGAGTCGTTGATGTGGGCGTTCTTGATGGAGACGGTCTCCTCAAAGGTCACCTTGGTACCGTCATCCGCCGCCACATAGGTTGAGATTTTGGCGTTGCCGGTGACATCCAGTTCCGCGGCACCGTCCACCTGGACCTTGCCGAAGTAGCTGTCGCGGGCGTCATTGGAGGAGATGCCGTCGGACGTCAGGTCGGCCTCGCCCGTGACCTTGAGAACAGCGCTTCCCTCACCGTTCTGCACCACGTAGCCGATGTCGCCGGTGGAGCCATCGTAAACCAGCGTCTCGCCGGCATCGATCTTGGTGGTGGTGAGGTCGACTTCGGAATCAGTGACAGAGGCCAAGTCGTTCTTGGCGGATTCGATGGCCAGGACGTCCACATCCACGGAGCCGCCGTCGATGGCGAAGTTCGCGCCATCCTGCACGCGCACGGTCAGTGCATCATGCAGATCCACCGCGCCGTGCATCGTGGTGCCGGTACCGGTCACCACAATCTCGTTTACCGCGGAGATGTCACTGCCGCTGACATCAGCCCCGCCGGAGACAATGACGTTGCGGTCGGCGTTCATTTCCGTACCGGTGACGTTGGAGGCGGTGGTGACGGTGATGTCCTGGGTGGAGTTGAGCACGGTGTCGGTGCCTTCATGGGCCTTGAGCGTGCTCTTGCTCACCATGATATCGGCGTCAACGCTCTCGGAGCCGGAGGTGACGGTGGAGCCCTCCACCACGCAGCCGTTCAGGATATCCACGCCGTGGGTGCCCTCCACCTCGGCCAACACCGCGTTGAGGTCCTCAATCGTGGCCTTCTCTGCAGCCTTCACGGAGGAGCCCTCGTGCAGGCCGTCCTTGTCGCTCTTGTTGCCGTGGATGAGGTGCACGTTGCCGCCGGTGGATTCCACCTCGCCGTACACGGCCACATGGCCCGTCGTGTCGCCGGCATCGATGTCGCCCACGGAGGTCAGCGTGGAATCTGCATCCAGGTCAAGGCCAACGAGGGTGACGGCCTGTCCGGCGTTCACATCGCTGCGTACGGCCACCAGGGTGTTGGCGTACACCGCGCCGGTGATATTGAGAGATTCGTTGGCGGCGGAAACATTGCCGAAGGTGGTGCCGGACGTGCCGATGCTGGCCACGCGCACGGCATCGGTGTCGTCCTCATCGCCATACACGGCGAAGTTGCCGGAACCCGTCAGGGCGCCCATCACCACCGTCTGCTGGGTGGAGGAGCGCTGCTCGCAGGTGGGCGTGTTGACGAGCCCCTCCGCGTGAAGGGTCTTCTTTTCCGAGTCGCTCAGCGTGGAGATGTCGCCGTTGAGCACCACGAGCTCGCTCAGCGAGCCCACGTTCACCTCGCCCGTGGCGGCGGTCTTCTTGCCCACCTTCACATCCTCGAGCACGACCTGGTTGCCGCCGGACGCCACCTGGATTTTGTCGGTGACGATATTCAGCTTGCCATCATACTGCTTCTCCTGGCTGGGTACCAGGTCGGTGGTGTTGGCACCAAAGTGGTTGGCGAACACCACGGCGTTCCCGGCGGTCAGCGTGGTGTCGCCGCTGATGAAGCTGGCGAACACGCCCTGCGTTTGCTGGGTGGCCTGGAAGGTGATGTCGTTTGTGGCTGTGTACGTGTTCCCGGAGGTGTGGTTGTACACCTCGGAGAACGGTATGTTCGTACCTGTGATGTCGTTCGCATGGGCATTGTAGATACCGGATGCAACGGCGATGACGGCGGCGATGAGGCTGGCGCGCAGCCTGACTGGCAGATGTAATTTCATATCGATGTATTTTTGGGTTATCTGTTGGGCTTGGCCTTTGCAGACCCGCCCGGGGGGTGCTCCGGAAAAATTTCCGTTGCACGTGAATAATACCGCTTTACAAAAGCGGTATTATTTTGTATACTTAACAAGTAGCTTATTACAAGCACTCAACAAATGACAGGAAATATCACGTCAGCGCCCGGGTTGTGTTGTGAATCGGAATGTGCCGTTTCGGTGCTTCTGGTCGCCTACAGCACCGTTTCGGTATATCTCAATTCCGAGGGAAGCCGGATTTTACAAGGGATGCGGGGGAGGTCGGAAAAGGGGTGTCGAGACCGATTCAGGACAAAAAATGAAAAAAAATCAAAATGGGGGTTGACTACGCTTTTGTAAACCGTATGGACTTGCGAGACACAGATGTAGCAATTTATCTCTTGGAAGAGCACGGCGTGAAGCCCAGCGAGGCGGCGCGGCTCATCCTGAACGGGTTGGACGAGCTGGATTGCAGGGGCACGCCGGCAGGGGAACGCCTGCGGATATTGGGGAAATGCCTGCGGGAAGGCATCCGCCTGTACCGTGAGAGCGACAAAAGCGTCAGCTTCGCGGAGGCGGTGCAGCGGACGCTGGAGGGCAAGGCGGGGCAGTCCCCACGCACGGTGCAGGATTTCCGGCAGTGCATGCACCGCTTGATGGAGAGCGTGGAGGACTTGCGCGAAAGGCCGCTGAACCGCATCGGCACGCAGCATTGCACGGAAATCCTGGAGGCGGGATTCCCCAGCGAGACGCGGCGGCGCAAGGCGCGCGCGTGCCTGTCCGTGCTGTTCCAGACGGGAATCCGGCACGGCTGGTGCAAGGAGAACCCGGTGAAGGGCACCGTGGCGCCGCGCATACGGGAAAAGACCATCGTGCCGCTGCGGCCGGATGAAATCGAGCGGCTGCTGCAAACATCGCGGCAGAGGCGGCACCGAGCCTGCCGCCCGGCGGTGGCGCTCATGCTGTACACAGGCGTGCGCCCGCAGGAGGTGACGCGCCTCACGTACGGGTGCATCGACACCGAGAGCGCGGAGCTGACGGTGCCGCCGCGGCATTCCAAGACGGGCGGCGGGCGCAGCATTCCGCTGTGTCCCAGTCTGCGCGCCATCCTGGAAGAGCAGGGGCCCTGCGCGCCGGAGCAACGCATCTGCCCGCCCAACTGGATCAACCGTTGGAAGGAGCTGCGCAGGGATGCCGGGTTCACGGAATGGCAGCAGGATGTGCTGCGTCACACCTTCGCCAGCTACTTCGCCAAGGCGTACCGGGATTTGCCCACGCTGCAGCTGTACATGGGACACCGCGACGTGAGCCTGCTGCTCACGCGCTACGTGAACCTGCAGGGCATCAGCCGTGATGCCGCGCTGCGCTTCTTCGGGGAGGACAAACGAACGCGCCGCGTGTACCGTGACGCGCGGCGCGGCGGCGGCATGGTGCCGCTGGTGGGGTGAGGGGCGAGCCTTCGGCTCAATTAGTCAACAATCATTTTGCATTTTTCTGAAAAAATGCAAAACATGCCTAAAT
>JAUNNT010000045.1 GCA_030531305.1 Akkermansia sp. | reverse complement strand
CGGAAGCAGACGGTGACGGGGATCAGTATCCGTCGGACCATCCCCACGCGCGTGGGGACAACGCCGTCAGCCGCTCGTTCTCCGTCTCGCGCTCCGGACCATCCCCACGCGCGTGGGGACAACGGCGCCTGGCGGTTCGTTCCCTCCTGGTAGCGCGGACCATCCCCACGCGCGTGGGGACAACGTTTCCTCGTTGGTCGCGGCGGTCTCCTCTTTCGGACCATCCCCACGCGCGTGGGGACAACACTAAAATATCAGTGAGTTGTGGGCATATTATCACAAAAACCGGGAATTGTCAAAGAGCTAAACGCGATTTACGTCCCCGTGTCTACGTCCCCGCACCGACAGGGCGCAGGGCGCCTGTTTCCTGCGATGCGCCGCCGCATGGCAACTTTTTTTGAAAAAAATGCATTTTTGTTGTGCATTTGGGTTTCGGGAGGCTTAATAGGGTGTGAGATTTACACAACCGGGAAGTGATTTGACAACCATGCGCCCTGATTCAGCCAGCCTTTGGGAAAGCATCCGTGCCACGGATGAGCAGCGCCACCGCATCAACGAAACCTTGCGGGACGGGGAGCGTCTGCTGTGGCTCGGCCGCCCCAAACCCGGCACCGGCAAGCAGCTGGCGACATGGGGGTCTCTGGCGTTTGCCGTAGTCTTCTACTACTTCTGGTTGGCCATGCTGTGGCCGTTCTTCAGCAACGTCAACATGCAGGATCCCCCCTGGTTCAGCCTGCTCCTTTTCACTGTGATTGCCCTGCTGCCGCTGACCACCATCGCCTCTCTGCTGCCTCGGCTGTGGGCTGGCCGCTGCGATGTGTACGCCGTGACCAACCGCCGTGCCATCGCCCTCATCCGCGGGCCTTTCCACTACATGCTCGATGCCTGGGATGCGCAAGACTACCAGGAAATCACGCGCGGCAAGAACGGCACGGGCAGTATCATATACGAATACCGGCATACCCGCCGCTCCTCATATCCGGCAGGCCTGCTCGACCTGCCCGACGTGGAGACGGTGGCCGCGCTGGTGAAGGCTCCGGCTTCCGAGTGCTCCAGCGCTCCCAGCCCGGAGCGTTGTCGCTAATCCACCCAGCCATGCCCCCTCCCCCGTGGCACTTTTTTTGAAAAAAATGCATTTTTTGTCGTACATTTGGGCTTGGGGTGGCTTAATAGGGGTATGAGATTTAGCCAACCGGGAAGTGATTTGACAACCATGCACCCTGATTCAGCCAGCCTGTGGGAAAGTATCCGCGCAACGGACGCGGAGCGGTGCCGCATCAACAAAACCCTGCGGGACGGGGAGCGCCTGCTGTGGCTCGGCCGCCCCAAACCGGACCTGCGCCGGCTTGCCGTACTGCTGGCGGCAGGCATGGCTGTTGGCTGGTTAGGCAGGTCGTACCCGCTCATTCTGGTCGTTTGCTTCAGTATCGTCCTTTTGGAGATGGTTCGCGTGCTGGCCCAGCGCTTCCTGAAGGTGTACGCCGTGACCAACCGCCGCAGCATCGTCCTCACCAGGGGGCTTTTCCGTTTCAAGGTCAAATCCTGGGACGTGCACGACTACGTGAGCATTGAGCGCGGGAAGAACGGCAGAGGCAGCATCGTTTACGAGGATGACGGCCCCTCACTCGGGGTCACGTATCTGCAGTACGGTCAACAGGGTCTCGACAGAGCCGACGAGGAACTCCGAAATCCCCTCTCCTACGCCCTGGACGGCGGCCCCATACGCGGGCTAATGAATCTGCCGGATGTGGAGACGGTGGCCGTGCTGGTGAAGGCTCCGGCTTCCGAGTGCTCCAGCGCTCCCAGCCCGGAGCGTTGGCGCTAATCCACCCAGCCATGCGCCGCCCCATGGCACTTTTTTTAAAAAAAATCATTTTTGATTGTGCATTTGGGCTTCGGGTGGCTTAATAGGGGTATAGAAAGAGAAACAAAGGATTCTACACCATGCATAGGAGACACAAAACAGCGCTGGTCGTAGCGGCGGCGGCTATCATGCTGGCCGCTGGTGCGGTGTGGTGCCTTCCAACATCCCCTGCCCCCGCGCACCGGGATTCCCCCACCTTCCACCACGTAGCCCCCTTCCACTGGCACTGGGACCACGGCTTGCACATGGAAGTCCACTGGGATGAAGTGACCGCCGACAACGTGAACCTGGCGGTGGAGCTGAGCCGCGAAACCGGGATGATGAGCTACACGCCGCTGCAAGAAGCCATTACCGAGGGCAACGTGGAGGGGGTGAAAAAGTGCATTGCGCTGGGCGCGGATCTGGAGAAGCGGGTGCAGACCTCGCATACCGTCCTGAGGCCCGGTACCGGGTTTCCCTTTTGCGGGGTGGCGCAATACACGCCGCTGCAGCTGGCAGTGGTCATGAAGGAATACAAGATGGTGGAGCTGCTGCTGGATGCCGGGGCGGATATCGAGGGCCGAGTCCGCCTGGATGGATCAACGCCGCTGATGACCGCCGCCTTCTGGAACGATGCGGACATGGTTCAGCTGCTGATAGGCCGCGGCGCCAACGTTTCCGCCGTCACCGGGGGCGAGTGGTGCTTCGAGGAAGCAGCCAAGGGGAGAACCGCGCTCGATATTGCAAGGGAGGAAGGCAGCGCCGCCTGCGTGGAAATGCTGTCCACTGGGGGTGACTCCACAACCTTGTACAAATGGGAATCCCCCATTATGGGAAATCTCCTCCCACCGCTTTCGATCGACGACTACACATGGCATGAATACGGCAACGAAAACGTGTTGAGCGTGACGGTGAGCATGACCAATTACGCCGTGGACGAAGAGCTGGACATTGACACCAATCCCATTGGCTACACACTCAGCACGAGCCCCGCGATAAACGGCTTCCACACGGTGGTTACGTCCAACTGGTACAGTCGCACACACAGTCTCAAGCCGGGCGAGAGCATCAGCTTTGGGTTGTCGTTCGCCACAACGGAGCCCCTGCCGCCCCGATTCGATTTCAGAATCATTTCCCCCTACGGCATCTCCAACCCGCATGCCGCCACCAAACCCGCGGGAAAGCCTCTGAATCCCCAACACCCGTAAGCCTTGGCGAAGCGTTGGCGTGAATCCACACCGCCATTCGGCGGCGTTCCGTGGTGAGTCGGCGGTCGTGGTCACCCCCACGGAGAAAGACAGTGGGCGTGGTGCACATCGTGCGTTGGTTTGGGGTGTGGTGGGATGTGCAAGCTCACACGGTTCGCTGATGTCACCACCGTCTGCTTTCCCATGCACCCCGCGCATGCGGGGTGCTACCTTGCGTTGAGCCCACGGTGAAAACCGTGGAGATGTCCCCGCGTGCGCGACCATCCACGGCAACGCCGCCGAATGGCGGTGTGGGCCGGTGTGGGCGTGCGTATCCAACCACTCCCGTTCACGCCATGTGTGTACACACATGACGTCATTTTGGATTGAGGATTTGGGATGTAGGATTTGGGATTTTTTTGGGGGGTATGCGCAAAAGAGCCGCCCGGCGCCGTGGTGGCGGGGGCGGCTGAGAATGGGATGGAAGAAGGAGGTTACTTCTTCATGGCTTCCTCCACGGCAACGGCCACGGAAACGGTGGCACCCACCATGGGGTTGTTGCCCATGCCGATGAGGCCCATCATCTCCACGTGCGCGGGCACGGAGGAGGAACCGGCGAACTGGGCGTCGCTGTGCATGCGGCCCAGGGTGTCGGTGAAGCCGTAGGAGGCGGGGCCGGCGGCCATGTTGTCCGGGTGGAGGGTACGGCCGGTGCCGCCGCCGGAGGCGACGGAGAAGTACTTCTTACCCTTGAGCTGGCATTCCTTCTTGTAGGTGCCTGCAACGGGGTGCTGGAAGCGGGTGGGGTTGGTGGAGTTGCCGGTGATGGAAACGTCCACGCCCTCCAGCCACATGATGGCCACGCCCTCGCGCACGTCGTCCGCGCCGTAGCAGTTCACCTTGGAACGCTCGCCGTCGGAGAACGGGGTCTTCTTCACCACCTCGACCTTGCCGGTCATGTAGTCGAACTTGGTCTGGCAGTAGGTGAAGCCGTTGATGCGGGAGATGATGTAGGCGGCGTCCTTGCCAAGGCCGTTGAGGATGACGCGCAGGGGCTTCTGGCGCACCTTGTTGGCGGAGCGGGCGATGCCGATGGCGCCCTCGGCGGCGGCGAAGGACTCGTGGCCTGCCAGGAAGCAGAAGCACTCGGTCTCCTCGCGCAGGAGCATGGCGGCCAGGTTGCCGTGGCCCAGGCCCACCTGACGGTCGTCTGCCACGGAGCCGGGGATGCAGAAGCTCTGCAGGCCCTCGCCGATAGCCTCGGCGGCGTCGGCAGCCTTGGTGCAGCCCTTCTTGATGGCGATGGCGGCGCCTACGGTGTAGGCCCAGCCGGCGTTCTCGAAGGCGATGTTCTGGATGCCGCGCACGATGGCGCGCACGTCGATGCCCTTCTCAAGGCAGACCTTCTCGGCCTCCTCGCAGGAGCTGATGCCGTACTTGGCCAGGACGGGAGTGATCTGGTCGATGCGGCGGGAGTATGATTCAAAAAGAGGCATAATGGTATCCTTTCTGTGTTGGTGGTTCTTTACTCGTGGCGGGGGTCGATGTACTTGGCGGCGCCGTCGAAACGGCCGTAGGTGCCGGTGTACTTCTTCACGGCCTCGTTGGCGTCCGTGCCCTTCTTGATTTCCTCCATCATGGGTCCCATCTTGACGTACTGGTAGCCGATGATTTCGCCGTTCTCGTCCAAGGCGATCTTGGTGATGTAACCCTCAGCGAGCTCCAGGTAGCGCGGGCCCTTGGCGAGGGTGCCGTAGAGCGTGCCGGTCTGGGAGCGCAGGCCCTTGCCCAGGTCCTCAAGGCCGGCGCCGATGGGCAGGCCGCCCTCGGAGTAGGCGCTCTGCGTGCGGCCGTAAACAATCTGCAGGAACAGCTCGCGCATGGCGGTGTTGATGGCGTCGCACACCAGGTCGGTGTTCAGGGCTTCCAGCACGGTCTTGCCGGGCAGGATTTCAGAGGCCATGGCGGCGGAGTGGGTCATGCCGGAGCAGCCGATGGTTTCCACCAGGGCTTCCTGGATGACGCCGTTCTTGACGTTGAGGGTGAGCTTGCACGCGCCCTGCTGGGGAGCGCACCAACCCACGCCGTGAGTCAGGCCGGAGATGTCCTCGATCTTGGTCGATTGCGTCCAGGCACCCTCCTGGGGGATGGGTGCGGGGCCGTGGTTGCAGCCCTTCTTGACGCAGCACATGTTGTCAACTTCAGTTGTATACTGCATGGTTTTGTATATTGCTTGTTTGGAAAAGGTTTTCCCCTGCGCGCGGGATGCGCGCCGGAGAATTCCCCGCTGGCAGGAGTATACACCCCCCGCGCTGGAAATGCGAGTGAAAAATCACGCGCGCGGGGAAGAATTTTGTGCGGCGCAGGGTCAGGGGTGAGCGGCGATAGACCGCTCACTCTTTCTGGTGGAGAAGGCGGGATATTTCTTCCGAAACCGACCCCACGGCTTCCACGCTTCCTTCGGGCGACAAGTGGTTGTCGTCCGACATGAGCAGTTTCCCGTTCGTGACCGCCCGAAACATGCCATCATGGAACAATCCGTTTTCCACATGGAGAACAACGCAGGTTCCGTCGTCCTCCAAAGCCTTGAACATAGCCTGGGCTTGGGCGGTCTCGCGCATGAACGAATCGTAGCTTGCCTCCATGTTCTGTTTGCCTCTGCATAGGAAATCCCCGTACATCAGCAAACGCTCGTACACGCGTTGCGGATTTTTGCATTGAATGGTCGGGGTGTCGGCTATGATGACAGGCTGCTTGCCAACAGCCCTTATCTTTTGGCACATGGCGCGCATTTCTTGGATACGCGCATCCAGAGCATCTGCTTCTGCCACAACATTGCCGTCCCATTGGTCGTGGCGCACCATGTGCCGCTGCCACCATTGGGCAATGAACACCACCTTGATTTCCGGGTGGATTGCAAGCCAATGGAGGAAGGCTTGCGCCTTCGCCTCGCTTGAGTTGTGATTCGGCGCCGCTGATGAGCGATAAACAGAATTCCAGAAAGGGTGAAAATACGAATTCAGATAGACGCCACTCCAGCCTTCCTTTTCCCCGACAAAACTGAAGCCCTCCGAAAAGCGTGCCGCATGGCTGTCTCCCAACAAGACGAAGCTGGCTTGCTCATCAACTTTTCCCAATGGAATGAGTATCGGCTGCTGGCACGTCCGTTTCTTGCCCCATGTGTTGACTTCAAAAGTTTCCGTGCCGCCCAAGAGCCCTTGGTTGACATCTGCCAACACACTCGTGCCCCCATGGGATTCAGCCGACCGGTTCGGGAGGGGGTGGAGGTTTTGCAAATCCTTGTAGAACCGGGGAACAATCGAGCAAAACGCCACAACCGCAAGCCAGGCTGCCAAGGTTGCAGGCACCCTCCATTGCCGCTTTTCCACGGCGTAATACAACCCCAAGGAGAGCAGGAAGACAAGGATCAGTACATACAACACATCCATACCGGAAACGGTCGTGTTGAACATGTACTCTGCAAAGCAGATAACGGGCCAGTGCACCAGGTACAGTGAAAAGGATATGGCACCGATGTACAGCACGATTTTGTTACCGAGGACGCCTCCTGCGAATCCGTTCTTTCCACACACAACGATACAAAGAGTTAGCAACACAGCCGCGGGTGTCCACCGTTCGCCACCGGGGATGGGAACAAAGCATGCCGCGGTGAGAATCAACAGGGCTACGGATGCAAGCCATGGGGCAAATCTCCCCTTGGCTGCACCAACCGGCACAAGGTAGGCGAAACCGCCCAGGGCAAACTCGTACAGCCGGGTGGATGACCAGAAGTACGTGGATGAGGCATATGATGAATCACCTCCCAAAACAGCTACGCACCAACGGAACTGAATGCACAGGGATAGGAAGGCGACAACACCAAGGCAAGCCATCTTCACGCCCTTGCCGCATTTCAACTTTTCCCAGAGGAAGAACAGCACAGCGTAAAAGGCGTAGCATTGCAGCAACACGCTCATGTACCATAGGTGCATGAGTGGCATGGTGCGTGTGTTTTCGGCAAAGTATGAAGAAGTGGCGTCTGCCAGGTAGACATTCAACCAGGAAAGGAGGGCACTTCTGCCGGTCATGGCTGCGGCACACGCCTCTTGGGCGGGTAAAATAAGCGTGCACAGCAGGGTGATGGTGAGAACTGTCGCAATCAAAGGCGGGACCAGGCGGCAAAAACGCTTTGAAACAAATTGGGAAAGAGAGAAAGTTGATCCGTCCTGAAGTTGCCGGCCTATCAAAAAATAGCCCGACAAGACAAAAAACATGTCAACGCCATAATACCCCTGGGGTGCCACTGCAGGGTTCAAATGGAATAAAAGGACCAAGATGATGGCGAATCCCCTGATTCCTGCCAAATGAAGAATTTTGCCATTTCCGGATGCCATGGTCTGAGTAGAAGATTGAGGCATGAGACTGAGTGGTTATCCTGAACTGCATGCAGGGTAGCCGTATCTCCCTCATGCCAGCTGAAAAAGTGTACTCCTTCGGTATGGGTATGAGACACCCGCCAAACGGCGTGGCTTCAAATGTTATCGCGTGCTACACTACGCCCCGAACAGCCCTATCACGCCTTGGCTGCCCACATGCGTTAGCCTTATGCGGCTTACCGCCGCGCCATTGAAGATTTTTGAAAAAACTGCTTGACTACCCATACCGAATGGGTAGCCAAGCATCCTATAGGAGAGGGCCAACGCGCGCATACCAACCGCGCTCGTTGATACCAATACTTGTCACGCCGTTTTATCTCGGCGTAGCTTCAGCGAAAACGGAAACCCGCAGGGCGCAGGAGGAACGCCTTCTCCAAATTTCATTGGGACTCATGTGGAAAAAACGCCCGCCCGGCGATATGCCGGGCGGGCCGTGAAACTTCCGCGCGCGGAGCGCGCCTAACTTTCAAATTGTCAATCGTCAATTGTAAATTTCCCGTTATTCCTCTGCATCGGGCAGCTCCTCGTCCTCGTCTTCCTCGCCGCCGTGGGCGAGGATGAACTGGAGGTCGTTGAGGTCGAGGCTGGAGGCAAAGCCCTCGTCGCCGAGGACATTGGTGACGAGCTGGTTCTTCTGGTGCTGGAGGACGCGGATCTTCTCCTCCACGGAATCGCGGGTGAGGAGGCGGTAGGCGATGACCTTGTTCTTCTGGCCGATACGGTGTGTACGGTCGATGGCCTGGTTTTCCACGGCGGGGTTCCACCAGGGGTCGTAGAGGACGACGTAGGAGGCGGAGGTGAGGTTCAAGCCAGCGCCGCCGGCCTTGAGGGAAAGCAGGAAGACGCTGGGGTCCTTGGTGGTCTGGAACTTCTCGATTTCGGCCTTGCGGTCCTTGGTCTGCCCGGTGAGGTAGTTGTACGGGCGGCTTTCCGCATCCAGGCGGGACTTGATGATTTCCAGCATGGAGACGAACTGGGAGAAGACGAGCACCTTGTGGCCTTCGTCGCGCAGCTGGTCCAACAGGTAGAACAGGGCGTTGAGCTTGGCGCTCTCCTCCTTGACGTATCGCTGGTCCACGAGACCGGGGTGGCAGCAGATCTGGCGCAGGCGCATGAGGCCCTGCAGGATGGCGAAGGAGTTCTTCTTGACGGATTCGTCGGAATCCACGCCGAGGAGGGCCTTCTGGATGCGGCGGAGCTCCGCCTTGTAGAGCTGGCGCTGAATGCCGCCCATCTTGGCGTAGATTTCCTCCTCCGTTCGGGGCGGGAGGTCCTTGGCGACCTGCTGCTTGGTGCGGCGCAGGAGGAAGGGCTTCAAGCGCGCGGCGAGGCGGTTCTGGCTCTGGGAGTCCTTGCGCTTGTCGAAACGCTTCTTGAAGTAGGCGCGGCTGCCGAGCACGCCGGGCATGGCGAAGGCCATGAGCGACCACATGTCCAGCAGGCGGTTCTCAATGGGCGTGCCGGAGAGCACCAGGCGGTTGAACGCGGAAATGTCTCGCGCGGCCTTGGCGGCCTTGGAGTCCGGGTTCTTGATCTGCTGGCCCTCGTCCAGGATGACGGAGAGCCACTTGACGGTGTTGATCTGCTCGCCGCAGACGCGGAGCTGGGCGTAGTTGATGACCACCATGTCGTAGCTGCCGACAATCTCGTCCATGCGGGCCTGCTCCTTGTTTCGGATGACGAGGACGCGGACGCCGGGTGCGAACTTGGCGGTCTCGCCGGCCCACACGTCCAACACGGACTTGGGGCAGACGATGAGCACGGGGGGCACGACGACCTTCTTCTTGCCCTTCTTGTTCTTGCGCTCGTATTCCTCGCGCAGCCAGAGGACGTAGGTGATGGACTGGATGGTCTTGCCCAAGCCCATATCGTCCGCCAGGATGCCGCCGAAGCCGTTGACGGCGAGGTAGGCGAGGAAGTGGAAGCCCTCCTCCTGGTAGGGGCGCAGCGTGGCGTTGAGGGAATCCGGCACGGGCGGCTTCACGTCGATCTTGATTTCCGAGGTGCGGTCTTTGATGCGCTGCCAAGCCTTGGGGTCGAACACCTCCGCCGCGCGCGGGTCTGCCAGCTGCAGCGCGTGCATGCGGTGCGTCTCGCCGGAGAGGTCGAACGGATCCAGGCCGAGCTTGGTGACGGCATCGCGCTGCGCGTCGTCGAGCTTGATTTCCAGGCGCATCCAGCGGCCGTCGTCCATGCGCACGTAGCCGCCGCGTGCGGAGACGAGCTGGCGGATCTGCTCCTTGGTGAGGGTGACGCCCTCCACATCGATGACCACGCGGAGGTCGAACCAGTCGATTTCCTGGTTGACGACCTCGAAGCGGATGGCGGCGGCCACGGGGTCTGCGAGGAGGGATTTGAGGCTGTCGTCCAGCTCCTGCTTGATGGTGTCGGGGATGGTCTTGGCCCACTCGGCGAACTTCTCCGGGAACTGCTTGGTGATGCGGCTCTTGAAGCAGTCGGTCTGGGTGTCGAAGGTGAAGCTCATCTCGTCCAGCAGTTCCGGGATGGGGTACAGGTAGTCGCGGATGAAGCGGATGAGGGTGCCGTCCTTCACGGGCTGCTGCTCGATGAGCTCCCAGTCGTCCTTGCCCAGGCGCTCGTGGCGGCGTCCGGGGTCGTCCTGCGCCAGCACATCCAGCAGCACGTGCTCGGTATCCGCGCTGGTGAGGCCGCGGACCACGCGCATCTTGAAGGTGGGTTTCATCTCGATGTCCACCACGCGCTCCTCCATGCTGGGCGGAAGGGTGGCGCCGATCTTGCGGAGGAACTCCACGCCGTCCATGCTGTCGATGACGCTCTTGGGGATGGAGTAGCGGGGCTCCACCTCGGTGCTCTCCAGCCAGCGGGGCGGGCCGGGGAAGACGGTTTCATCGGACTGGTACAGCTCCACCTGGCCGGGCAGCTGGCGCACGGAGTGCGTGACCGGGATGTTCGCGGCCGTCATCAGCTGCAGGCCGTAGCAGTCCGGCATGATGGGGTCGTCTATGCACACCCACTTGAGCGGCTCGCCCACCACCTTGAAGTAGCATTCATCGAGGTTCACCAGGTAGCCCTTGAGGGCGGCCTGGTGGAACAGGCGGTTCATCACGCGGCACGCCTCCTCCTTGTCCAGGTCCAGCACCACCGCGTCCTCGCGCTCCGCGTAGTCGCGCAGCACGTTGAGCAGGATGTCCGTCTGCGGATCGCACATGAGCGCGCCGTGCAGGAACTCGCTGACCAGGAAGTCCAGCTGGGAATGCTCGCGGATGGAGACCCAGTCGTCCTTCTCCTTGAAGCGGTACTCGAAGTGGGCCTCGTTGATGGTGGAGACGAGGCGCATGTGGAGGCTGTAGCGCGGGGGCTGGGGCGGGCGCTCGTTGACGCTGCGGATGCGGTCGCACCAGGCACCGGCCTCCTTCTCGCGCTCCCAGGCGCTGATGCGCTTCTGGACGGCGCCGAGGTCGGTGACGGCATTCATGAATTCCGGGTAGGCGATGCGCTTCTTGTTGAAGGCATAGGCGATGTAGTTCCAGAATTCGAGGATGTTGTGCGGGGGCTCCGGCCAAAGCTCCAGAGGCTCGTAGCTGGTGATTTCCCAGCGCGGGTTGAGGCGCACGATGTCGTGGTCGTGGATTTCCTGCTCAATGGCGAAGCGGCGGTAGCGCTTCTCCAGCTTGGTGACGAAATCCGCCTCCTTGTCGTCCAAATCGCGGTCCAGCTTCTCCTCCAGCACGTCGGAGAGGGGAACCTCGTTGAGCTCGTTGGGGCTTTCCGGCATGTTGGCGCCGCGGTAGAGGCGCTCCACCATGGTGGCGATGAGGCAGGCGCCGGCAACGCGCTCGTCCTCTGCGCGGCAGCTGCCGAACCACCTGTTGCCGCGCAGGCGCAGGCTTGTGGTGAAGATACCCACCTTCGTCTCAACACGCCCCTGGATAAAGAGGTGGTTGCCGAATATCTGGGTTACGGCTCCATCCTTCTGGAGCTTTTCACCTTCTTCGCGCACTTCCTCCGTGTAGGAATTAAGGAAGTTCAACGTGGCGCGGTCTGGATTGAGAGATGGATTGAGCATTGCCGGTTTCTCCTATTATTCGCCACGCGCGCACGGCGCGTGTGGATTAGCTAAACTATAGCACACTTGATTAACTTTTGCAAGATGTCACGGAAAGTTTTTTCAGATTTTTCCGCAAATGCGACGCATGGCGGCCAATTGAGAATAGAAAAACAGGGAGGGAAAAGGAAACCCCAAACCCTGGCATGATTTGTTCTTTGCGCTTCACAAAGGGGTGGGGATGTGGTATGGTGACGCGCATGGCAAACAAACCTGTTGTACTGATTATCCGTGATGGCTGGGGACGCAATCCCCAGGGGCCTGAGGTGGCCGCCAAGACCGGCGACGCCACGGTGCTGGCCGACACTCCCTTTACCGACAAGCTGCTGGCCACGTGCCCGCACGCGATGCTGGGCGCCTCCGGGCAGGACGTGGGCCTGCCGGACGGCCAGATGGGCAACTCCGAGGTGGGCCACCTGAACCTGGGGGCCGGCCGCGTGGTGTACCAGGACCTGTGCCGCATCACGAACGCCATCCAGGACGGCTCGCTGGCCAAGAACCCCGTGATCACGGAGGCGTTCGGCAAGGCCAAGGCCACGCGCCTGCACCTGATGGGCCTGGTGTCCGACGGCGGCGTGCACTCCCACATCGACCACCTCATCGGCATCGTGAAGATTGCCGCGGAGGCCGGCGTGAAGGACATCTTCATCCACGCCATCATGGACGGCCGCGACACCGATCCCAAGAGCGGCGCGGGCTACCTGCAGCAGCTGCAGGATGCCGTGGCCCCCTACGGCGCCAAGATTGCCACCGTGGTGGGCCGTTTCTACGCCATGGACCGCGACAAGCGCTGGGACCGCGTGAAGGTGGGCTGGGACGCCATTGTTCTGGGCCGCGGCGAGGTGTGCAGCTGCACGCCCGCGGAATACGCCAGGAAGAGCTACGAGGCGGACGTGACGGACGAGTTCATGAAGCCCGCCGTGTTTGTGGAGGCCAACACGCAGCGCGTGCGCGACAACGATGTGGTGTACTTCTTCAACTTCCGCGCAGACCGCGCCCGCGAGTTCTCCCGCGCGCTCATCTACCCGGATTTCGACGGTTTCGACCGCGAGTGCATGCCCAAGGTGCACTACATCACCATGTCCGAGTACGAGGCTTGCTACCCCTCCCCCATCGTTTTTGAGCAGGAGAAGCTTGCCAACATCTTCGGCGAGGTCGTGGCCAACGCCGGCCTCAAGCAGCTCCGCATTGCCGAGACCGAGAAGTACGCCCACGTCACCTTCTTCTTCAACGGCGGCGTGGAGAACCAGTTCGAGGGCGAGGACCGCATCCTCGTTCCCTCCCCCCGCGAGGTGGCTACCTACGACCTGAAGCCCCAGATGAGCGTGGCCGAGGTGGCCGACAAGTTCGTGGAGGCCATCGACAAGTACGACGTGGCCATCATGAACTTCGCCAACCCGGACATGGTGGGCCACACCGGGTACCTGGAGGCCGGCATTGCCGCCTGCGCCGCGGTGGACAAGGCCCTGGAGAAGTGCGTGACCAAGATCCGCGAGCTGGGCGGCTGCTGCCTCATCTGCGCCGACCACGGCAACTGCGAGAACATGATCAACCCGGACGGCTCCCCCAACACCGCCCACACCACCAACCTGGTGGACCTCATCTACTGCGGCCCTGACCAGGACAGCGTGAAGGTGACGGACGGCATCCTGGCGGACATCTCGCCCACCCTGCTCCACCTGCTGGGCGTGGCCCAGCCCGCGGAGATGACGGGACACAGCCTTGTGGGCTGAAGCCCACAAGGATTTACAATTTACAATTGACGATTTACAATTTGTGAATATTGGCGCGCTTTGCGCACGGTAACGAGACGCCCCGCATGGCACCACGCCATGCGGGGCCCTTTCATGCGTACATTGCGCTTGCGCGCGCGGGGGCAGGATGGTAACATGGCGGCATGTATACGCTTCGTTACCTCTTGTTGGCCTTCCTCACACTTGTGGGGATGGCTCAGGCGCAGTTCTCGTTCGACCAGATGTCGGCGCCGTCCTGCATCACGGCCAAGGGCAGCGCCAGCCAGACCTCCTACAAGGCCGGGGAGCCCTTCTACATTGCGCTTGATGCCGATATCAAGCAACCCTGGCACGGCTACTTCCGCAACCCCGGCACCGTGGGCGACCCCATGACCGCCGAGCTGAAGGCCCCGGAGGGCTTTGAGGTGAAGGGCCCGTTCTTCTCCGCGCCGGAGCTGCACAAGGGCGTCATCGGCGTGGCGTACACCTACCAAACCCCCACGGTTGTGTGGCAGGTTACCCCGCAGGCCAACGCCCCGGAAACAGCAAGTTTCACCGCCAGATGCACCGCGCAGGTGTGCTCCGACGAGGGCTGCAACCCTCCCGAAACGCAGACCGCCACCATTGAGCTGAAAGCGGGCGACGCGGCGGCCAACGCCGACTGGCAGCACCAGGAGCAGAAGGTGGAGACGCTCAGCGAATCCCCGCTGGAATACACGCTGTCCCAGGAGGCCGATACCGTCACCATCTCCATGCCCGCCCTGGCCGCCGCCAAGAACGTGTACTTCTTCTCTGACGACAACTGCATCTCCCCCACCGCGGAGCAGAAGTTCGAGAACGGCACGCTTTCCCTGAAGCGCAACGACAACACCGACCCCATGTACTCCGTGAAGGACGAGGCGCAGGTGGGCAAGCCCCTGAAGGCGCTGGGCGGCCTGCTGGTGGCGGACGGCAAGCTCTACACCATCAAGGGCGAGTTTGCCGCGCCCGCACCGAAATCCCCCTTTGAGAACATCCCGGCAGGGCTGGGCGGGGTGCTGCTCTCCCTGTTCCTGGGCGGCCTCATCCTGAACCTGATGCCCTGCGTGTTCCCGGTCATCGGCCTGAAGGTGATGAGCTTCGTGGAGCTGGGCGGCGGCGAGCGCCGCAAGGTCATCATGCACTCGCTGGCCTTCGTGCTGGGCATTCTCGTTTCCTTCTGGATTATCTCGGTACTCATCGCCATCGTCTCCAACCTGTCCACGCTGGCGGACCAGCCGTGGACGCAGTGGCTGAGCACACTGTGGTATGATGGCGGTTCCACCTCCCGCTCCTGGGCGGAGTGGATGCAGAACCCGTGGATTGTGTACGTCATTCTGCTGCTGCTGCTCATCCTGGGCCTGAGCATGTTCGGCCTGTTCGAGATTGGCGTGGGCGCCACCGGCGCCGGCCAGAAGCTGCAGAGCAAGGGCGGCCTCACCGGCTCGTTCTTCCAGGGCCTGTTCGTGACCGTGGTGGCCACGCCGTGCAGCGCGCCCTTCCTGGGCACGTCCCTGCCGGCGGCCATGTCCATGCCGGCGGTGTGGATGGTGGTGGCGCTCACCTTCATGGCGCTGGGCCTGGCGTTCCCGTACATCGTGCTGGGCTGCTTCCCCTCCCTGGTGCGCATGCTGCCCAAGCCCGGCCCGTGGATGGAATCCCTGAAGCAGGGGCTCTCCTTCCTGCTGTTCGGCGCCGCCGCCTGGTTCGTGGACGTATACCTTGTATTCTGGCCCAAGTCTGAGAACACCACCTGGGTGCTCATCGGCCTGGTGCTCATTGCCTGCGCCTTCTGGGTGTACGGCCGCTGGTGCCCCATGTTCCGCAGCAAGGTTTCCCGCATCTCCGGAGGCATCATCGCCCTGGCCCTGCTGGCCTGCGGCGTCTGGATTTCCATACCCGTCTTCAGCGCCCATGAGTGGAAGGAGTGGTCCCCCTCCGCCATGCAGGACGCCCTGGACGAGGGCCGCCCCGTCTACGTGGACTTCACCGCCAAGTGGTGCGCCACCTGCCAGTCCAACAAGAAGCTGGCCTACACCGACGAGGTGTACAAGGCCTTTGCCGACCACGAGGTGGTGCTGATGCGCGCGGACAAGACCAAGCCGAACGCGGATATCGACGACGCGATGCGCAAGCTGAACCGCAGCTCCGTGCCCGTGAACGTGCTCTACATCCCGGACCGCGAGCCCGCCGTCACCAGCGAGCTGCTCACCGCCCCCTACATGCTCGACTTCCTGGAGGAGCAGTTCAAGGACGCGGAAGAGGAGGAAGAGGAAGCTCCCGACGAGGAAGTGTGAGGTGATGCCGCTGCGCGGCAATTAGGATTAGGATTAAGATTAAGATTCAAGCCCGCACGGCGTTCTGCCGGGCGGGCTTGAAAATTCCCGTGCTGCGCCTGATTTTATGGGTGGTCAAAAAAACGTTCGGACCCGTCTTCGCCGCGTTGCAAGGGGATGAGGATTAAGAGGGGCGGGTCAAAGGAATTTCCGGGCCTGGATGCAGTAGTTGACGCCGCTCCAGAGGGTGAGCAGCACGGCCCCGGCCAGGAAGATGCCGCGGGTCCACTCGCCGCCCGGGCCGATGCTCATGCTGCAGAGCGGCTCCGGCAGGTTGCCGCCGTAGGACAGGTGCACCATGCAGGCGATGCAGTACGCCAGCTGGAATCCGGTTTTCCACTTGCCGCACCAGTCCGCCGCCATGATGTGGCCGCGCGCCGCCGCCAGCTGGCGAAGCCCCGTCACCAGGAACTCGCGGAAGATGATGAGGATGGTGATCCAGAACGGACACACCCCCACCGAGCTGAGATACACGAACGCCGCGCCCACCAGGATTTTGTCTGCCAGCGGGTCGATGAGCTTGCCGAAATCCGTCACCACGCCCCATTTGCGCGCCAGGTGGCCGTCGAAGAAATCCGTGACGGCGCCCACCACGAACGCCCAGAGCGCCACGCACGCCCCCGCCCCCAGCGGGCTGAACCACCCGCCGCTCACCTCGTTGCACAGCTCGGACGGCGTGCCGTCCAGCGCCAGCGCAACGGTGAACACCACCACCAGGGCAATGCGGGAGAGAGTCAGGATGTTCGGTAGATAATGCATGCGCGTTGTTCACACTCTACCCCAACCCCCGCCGCCATGCAAGGAAAAACGCATGGTGCGCGGTGTTTGCGGAGCAACCGGTGTCATGAAGCGATAGCAACTTGATTTTTGGCGCGGGTGCTGGTATGCTGGGCTTCCCGTGAGATGGAAAAGGACAGCCCTGGTGATGATATTGGCGGCGGTGGCGCTGCTGGGGGTGTCGTGCAGCCGCGAGGACACGGAGAGCAAGGTGGTGCGGATGGGCTGTTTCCCGAACGTGACGCATGTTCAGGCGCTGGTGGCGCGGAACATGAGCCGCCACGGGGAGGGATGGTTCGAGCGCTACCTGCCGGGGTACAGTTTCGAGTGGTACACGTACAACGCGGGGCCGACGGCCATGGAGGCCCTGTTCGGCAAGACCGCGGATTTGACCTACGTGGGTCCCAGCCCCGCCATCAACGCCTACGCGGTTTCCAACGGGCGCGCGCTGCGGCTGCTCTGCGGCGCGGTGAACGGCGGCTCCGCCCTGCTGGTGGCACCCGGCAAGGGCATCTCCCAGCCCGCGGATTTCAAGGGGCGCAATATCGCCACCCCGCAGCTCGGCAACACGCAGGACGTCTCCTGCCGCGCCTGGCTCGCCAAGAACGGTCTCAAGACCACGCTGGAGGGCGCGGGCGACTGCCGCGTTTCCCCCACCCCCAACGCCATGCAGCTGCAGCTCATGAAGCAGGGCGACATCGACGCCTGCTGGACCGTGGAGCCGTGGGTGTCCCGCCTGGAGCGTGATGCGGGCGCCGCGCTGATGGTGCAGGAGCCGGATGTGGTGACCACGGTGCTGGCGGCGCGCACGGGCTGGCTGAAGGCGCACCCGCGGGAGGCCGCCGCCATCATCCAGGCGCAGCGCGAGCTCACACAATGGATACAGGAGCACCCGCAGGAGGCGCAGCGGCGCGTGGTGGAGGAGCTCACCGAGCTCACACAGGCACCGATGGAGCCGCAGCTGGTGGCGTCCGCCTGGGCGCGGCTGAAGCTCACGGACGACATCGACCTGCCGGGGCTGCGCCAGTTTGTGCAGGACGCGCAGGCGTGCGACCTGCTGGACCGCGTGCCGGACATCCAGGGTATCATCTACCAACCGCAGGAGGAAAAAGAGGACAACCGCCCATGAGACAGGAGAACATCAACCAGGAAATCCATGCGTACCCCACCGCCAAGCTCAGCGTGGAGCACGTCAGCAAGTATTTCGACAACGCCCAGGGCGGCACCGTCGCCGCGCTGGAGGATGTGTCGCTGGACATCAACGAGGGCGAGTTCGTGTGCTTCGTGGGCCCGAGCGGCTGCGGCAAGTCCACCCTGTTGAACATCATCGCGGGGCTGGAGGAGCCGGACAAGGGAGCCGCGCTCATCGACGGCGCGCCGATTGCCGGCCCCGGGCGCGACCGCATGATGATGTTCCAGGAACACGCGCTCTTCCCGTGGCTGGATGTCATCGGCAACGTGATGTTCGGGCTGAAGCAGAAGCCCAACCTGAACGACAAGGAACGCCTGGAGGTGGCCAAGTACTACCTCTACCTGGTGAAGATGGACAACTTCGCCCACGCCAACATCCATGAGCTTTCCGGCGGCATGCGGCAGCGCGTGGCGCTTGCGCGCTCCCTCGCGCCCAACCCGAAAATCCTGCTGATGGACGAGCCGTTCTCTGCGCTGGACGCCATGACCCGCGAGCAGCTCTACGGCGATATCCAGGAGATTTGGCAGAAGCGCCGCAAGACCATCATCTTCGTCACCCACAACGTGCGCGAGGCCGTGTGCCTGGGCACCCGCGTCATCCTCTTCTCGCCGCACCCCGGGCGCGTGCGCGAGGAGTTCGCCGTGGACCTGCCGCGCCCGCGCAACATCAACAACCACGACCTCGCGGACCTCTCGCGCGAAATCACCTCCGCGCTCAAGGGGTACGCCGCAGAGGAAACCGACTGATAGGAGCCACCCGCCATGAAACGCTGCATCATCATCCTGCTGTTCTTCATCCTGCTCATCCTGGTATGGGCGGGGCTCACGGGCGATCTGGCGTGCATCGGGCTGGAGGAGAGCCTGTGGTCGCCGTTCGTGCTGCCGCCGCCCAGCACGGTGGGCGCCTACTTGTGGGACAACATGGCCAACGGCAAGATTCCGCTGGCCATGGTGGTCACGCTGCGCCGTTTGCTCATCGGGTATGCCATCGGCCTGGTGCTGGGCGTGCCGCTGGGCATGCTGGCGGCGCGCTTCCAATGCGTGAACGACACGCTGGGGATGCTGGCGCTGGGCCTGCAGGCGCTGCCGAGCGTGTGCTGGGTGCCGCTGGCGTGCATCTGGTTCGGGCAGACGGAGGCGGCGCTGCTGTTCGTGGTGATCATGGGCACGCTGTGGAGCGTGCTGCTTTCCACGGAGAACGGCATGAAGAACGTGCCGCCCATCTACGCGCGCGCCGCCCGCACCATGGGCGCGGGCAAGCTGTACACGCTGGTGCATGTCACGCTGCCCGCCTCCGCGCCCTTCGTGGTCAGCGGCATGAAGCAGGGCTGGGCCTTCGCGTGGCGCTCGCTCATGGCCGCGGAAATCTACGTGTCGGTGGTGTCGGGCTTCGGCATCGGCCAGTACCTGCACTACGGCCGCGAGCTGCAGCGCATGTACCAGGTCATCGGCATCATGTTCATCATCATCGCCATCGGCCTGCTGGCGGACAAGATTTTGTTCTCCCCGGCGGAGCGCTGGCTGCACCGCCGCTGGGGTACAGGAAAGGACTAGAAGCCATGCCGCACGGTGACGCCATTCTGGAGCTGAAGCGCACGCTCGGCGACGTGATTGCCACGGATGCCGGAACGCTGGCGGAGTACGCGCACGACAAGTGGCACGCGAGCGCGCTGCCGGAAGCCGTGGCCCTCCCGCGCTCCACGGAGGAGGTGGCCGAGGTTTTGAAGTTCGCGGATGCATGCGGCATTCCCGTGACCCCGCGCGGCGCGGGCGTGGGCTATGTGGGCGGCTGCGTGCCCGTGCGCGGCGGCATCGTCCTCTCCCTGGAGCGCATGAACAGGATTTTGGAAATCAACCCTGCGGACGGCGTGGCCGTGGCCCAGGCCGGCGTGCTCACAGCGGATTTGCAGGATGCCTGCGAGGCGCAGGGCTGGTTCTACCCGCCGGACCCCGCATCCCGCAAGGAATCCAGCATCGGCGGCAACATCGCCACCAACGCGGGCGGCCCGCGCTGCCTGAAGTACGGCGTCACCCGCCCCTATGTGCTGGGGCTCACCGTGGTGCTGGCGGACGGGCGCATCCTGCGCTGCGGAGGCCGCACCCACAAGAACAAGCAGGGCTTCGATTTGGTGGGGCTTTTCGTGGGCAGCGAGGGCATGCTGGGCGTGGTGACGGAGGCCGTGCTGCGCATCATTCCCGCGCCGCCCGCGCGCGCCGCGCTGCGCGCCAGCTTCCCGCAGTTCGCCCTCTGCGCCAAGGCGGTGCAGGACGTGCTGCAGGGCGGCCACCTGCCCTGCGCGCTGGAAATAACCGATGCCTTCACCCTCGCCGCCGCTCGCGAATATCTGGGCCCCACCGCCCTGCCCGCCGATGCCAAGGGGCACATCATCATCGAGATTGACGGGCAGAAAGACGCCGTGGCGGCGGAGCAGCGCGCCATCGCGGACATCCTGCGCGCCACGGGCGCTAGAGAAATCATCACCGCCTCCACCGCGGAGGACGTGGAGGCCATCTGGCAGCTGCGCCGCGAATTCTCCTACAGCCTCAAAGCCACCGGGCTCACCAAGCTCAACGAGGACATCGTCATCCCCCGCTCCCGCCTGGTGGAGCTGGTGGAATTCTGCGAATCCATGCAGCGGGAGACCGGAATCCCCGTGACTTGCTTCGGTCACTCCGGCGACGGCAACATCCACACCAACATCATGGTGCTCAAGGATGCTCAGGGACGCGACATCCGCGAGCCCGCCGACGCCCTGGTGGACCGCCTCTTCCAATGGGTGGTCGCACACGGCGGCAGCATCACCGGCGAGCACGGCATCGGTCTCGCCAAAGCCAAGTGGTTCCCGCAGGCCGTCGGCCCCATTGCCATGGACCTCCACCGAACCCTCAAAGACGCCCTGGACCCCAACCACACCCTCAACCCCGGCAAAATGGGGTTGGAATAAAATAGGCGTTGGTGCCAATCAAAACACCCGGAGGGTGCGTTGCTCACGCAGGTCTCGGCTAAGACGGGCAATCCCGCCACGCCGTTCTCATGAAAGAAAGAGGCACCGATTTCTCACGTAATGCCCCATGACGGGGAAGCGGTCACCTAAGTGCCGCCGCGCGAGCTTATCGATGCCTCAACGTCGCCAACCCTACCACCTCCCCACCACCAAGTCAACTCCAAAAGCCCCAAAAAAAGAAGCCCCCGTCGGGAACGGGGGTGTCATGACGGGTAACACGGCGTTCGTGCCCAATTTACTCGCTATGGCTTTTCGGTTCCGCCAACGCAAGGTGCCGTCAGGAACTTCAATCTACCACACGAGAAAGCCAAGTCAACTCCAAAATCAAAATAGTCAGAGCCGCCGCGAAGCACCTCCAGAGCATCCAGAGCCGTCGGCCTAGCCCCCGCCACACCCTCAACCCGGGCAAAAGGGGGTTGGAATAAAAAAGGCGCCTCCGTAGAAGCGCCTATCGGGTTAAACTTCCCTTGCGGGAAAGGCGAACGAATCGCCAGAACGCCGACAAGCGCGAGTATACCACGCCAAGACAGAAAATGGAACAGAAATTCACCACGCGGCACAAAGACACAATAAGCGTGCAAGCAGACAAAGGGAAATTCAACCGCTGAATTACAAGTTATGACAAAGACCAGCCGGAAGACTCTGAGAAATAAGAAAAGCTCCGGACATGACCCGGAGCCTACAGTCAGGCGATACGGGGGCGGCCTTCCCTCTATCTACACACTAGCCCCCACTGTTGGTACCTGACAGGCACTAGTATGTTGCACGACTGGAACCTCAATCTACCACACCACACCGCCAAGTCAACACCAAAAGCGAAAAAGGCATGGACCCATCGTCCATTACCAGCGCTGCAAGAAACCAGGGTAAAAAAGTGGCCACCCTCCAGACCTCGACTTATTTTTATGCGGGGCGCCCGGCTTTAGGTGGCCTGTTGCATGAACAACCTACCACCTCCTCACCGCCAAGTCAACTCCAAAAGCCCCCCAAAAGACGCCCCCGTCGGGAACCGGGGTGTCATGACGGGTAACACGGCGCATGTCATGCATTATTTCCGAGCGACGACAGGGCCACTTCCGCGCATATTCCCCTATCCCCGCATATACGTATAGCGGATTTTGAAACCGCTATGCATGTAAATTACACCCATAACCCGCAAAATTTGGGAAAATTTGGGCTTTTTGCTCGATAAAGGAGCGCAATGTAAGAGAGAGGGGGGAAATTTATATTTGTGGGTCATATTGTTGTGCGGTGTCATTAGCGCGCTGCGCGGATAACATCGCGCTTCGCGCTCGTTATGCGGCGGCGTGGCCGCCGCGCGTGGACGCGCCTGGCCTGTCTCGGCGGCCTGTCTC
>JAUNNT010000044.1 GCA_030531305.1 Akkermansia sp. | reverse complement strand
GTACGCCCTCGCCAGCGGCGTGAGCGGGCTCGGCCTGGTGCTGGACGACTCGTGGTCCGGCACGGTCTCCTTCACCGCGGCCCAGCTGAACACGCTTGACGGCTCCTGGAAGTCCGGCTCCACCGTGAGCCTCACCGGAGCCACGGGCATCCTGGGCGCCGCCGACAATGAGGCCACCATCGTCCTGAACAAGGGCGAGAGCGACTGGGGCTTCGGCCAGACCGGGGACGGCATGTACTCCGCCACGCTGAACGGCACCATCACCGGTGACGGCAACCTGGGCGTGAAGAGCGGCACCGCCACCAGCATCTTCGAGCTGAACGGCAACACCGCCGCCTGGACCGGCAACTTCATCGTGGCCACCGCCGCCGACGTGACGCTGAGCCTCGGCGGCGACGCCAAGACCATCAACGGCTCCGTGAGCGGCTCCAACCTCACGTTGAAGCTGAAGACAGACGCCACCCTGAAGTCCGACAGCACCGTGGCATGGGTGAACGCCACCGCCGGCTCCCTCAAGGTGGACGCCGGCAAGACGCTGACCGTGACCGACACCATCCTTCCGGACAACATCAAGCTGGGTGCCGGAGCCTCCATCGCCGCCGCCTTCATGGGCGGTACCGAATACGGCTACATGGACGGCACCATTGCCAACGAGACCGGTAGCGACCAGGACGTGACCATCAACAACGCCGACATCACCGTAACGGGCGCCACGCTGTGCACGGGCGGCGGCACGGGCTTCACCGTGGACAACAAGCTGGCGGATGCCAAGCTCTTGGTCGCGGAGACCCTGACGAAAGCCGTGGTCCTGAACAACGTGCAGGACTCCCTGGAGGTTGTGGACGACCTGGCCATCGGTGCCACCGGCTCGCTCAAGGTGGCCAACGGCGGTGCCAAGCAGGAGCTGGTCATAGGCGGAGGCACCACGCTGACGCTGGCCGACGGCATCACGCTTGACGCGAACGTTGCCATCGGCAGCGGCGCGACCCTGACGCTGAACTACAACACGGCGGGCACGCCGGTTGCAACGACGCTCAACAATGGCTCCCTGTCGCTGGCCAACGGCCTGACGCTCTCCGGCAACGTGTACAGCCAGATGGCCGCGTTCACGGATGCGGACGACAACACGGTGGTGGACCTGTTCCAGGGCGTGGGCGCGCTCACGCTGGGCGGCTCCGCGTACACGGGCGAGGTGAACGCCATGCAGTACTTCACGAACCTGACGGGCCTGAGCGACCTCGGCGACTTCACGCTGCTGTACAACGACAGCACGGACACCGTCTCCATCCGCTTCAACCTCTCGGAGGCGCGCACGCTCACGTGGAACGGCACGGAGGGCAACTCCGCCTGGGAGGTTGGCGACGGCACCGCGGAGAACTGGCTGGACGCCGCGCAGCAGGACACCTGCTTCGATACGGGTGACAACGCCAGGTTCACCGGGGACGCTGCCAAGAAGCAGGTGACCATCGCCGACGGACGCACGGAGGCGCGCGACATCACCATCAGCGGCGCGGATGCGCAGTACGCCTTCGCGGTGTCCGGTGACAGCACGCTCGCCGCCAGCAACCTGATGAAGGTTTCCGATGGCGCCTCGCTCGCCAAGACGGGCGCGGGCAACCTCACGCTGGAGCTCTCCGGCGCGCTGGACCTGGAGAACGGCTCGCTGGCGGTGCAGCAGGGCGGCCTCGCCGTTGCCACCATCAACGCGGATGCCGACTCCACCATCACCCTCGACGGAACGCTGCGCGTGGCGCAGGGCTCCATCAACGGCATCACCGCCCATGAGGGCAGCACCCTGGTCATCGGCACCGTGGGCGCCATCGACGCCGGCACGCTCGCCATTGCCACGGACACCTCGCTCTACGGCCTGGTGAACCAAGGCACGCTCAACGTCGGCACCAACGAGCTCACGCTCAAGCAGGCCGTCGCACAGGGCGGCAACGTGGTCGCGGGCACCCTCTCCCTTGAGGAAAGCGGCAGCGCCTTCGGCAACGTCACCGCCAACTCCATCCACTTCGCCTACGGCACGCTGGATGTGGCCGACCCGAACGTGACCGTGGACACCATCGCCGCCAACGGCCCATTCCCGGTGGTCACGCTCGACCTGACGGAGGCCCTGGCGGACGGCGGCTCCCTGTCGCCCCTGCAGCGCCTGGAGTGGGCGACGACCTACACGCTCGTCCATGCCAACGGCGGGCTGGAGGGCGTGAACTTCACGCTGGGCGAGACGCTCGGCCTGCTGGTGCAGAACGGCCTCATCCACGAGGGCGCGGGCCTGGTGAAGACCGATAACGACGTCAAGCTCACCGTGGGCGGGCAGGACCTCACCTGGTACACCAGCAAGAACTCCACGGAGTGGGGCTACAATGTGGTGACCGGAGGCAACATCGCACACGGCGCGAACACGCTCAACGGCGTGCAGCACGTGGTGGTGGACCAGTCCCTCGTCCTGGATGTCACGGGCGTGGGCGCGGCCCCCGGCCTGCGCATGCGCAACCTCTCCGGCGTGGAGGATGAGACCCTCATCCTCATCGGCGACCGCAGCGACGCGGTGACGCTCGTCACCACCGAGGCCACGGAAAGCGCCGTGGGCGTGCAGGCGCATGGCATCTCCCTCCACGTGGGGTTGGACGAGTATGACGAGCTCGACAACACCGACTACGCGGACCTGAAGGTGGGTGTCCTCGACCTGGAGGACGCCGCGCTCATCGTGAACGGGGACGCCTCGTTCACCGTGGACACCCTCTATGGCGACGACGACTCGCTGCTGGCGGGCAAGGTGGTTGTGGAAGGGCAGGGCGGTTCCTACTCCGGCGGGTACGCCGGTGCGGAGGTTGTGCTGCATGAGGACGCGGTGCAGACGCTCGCCGCCGGCGAGGGCCTGACCGTGGAGGGCGACGGCATGGCGCTGCTCACCTACGCAGAGGGCGTGACGCACATGGACGGCATCGCGGGCATCGGCCTGACGGTCCTGCTCAACGACCCGAACGAGGACAATAGCGCCTCCACGCTCGTGCTGGATAATGCCTCCGGCCTTCTCTTCGGCAGCATCCACGCGGGTATCTCCGCCATCAACAGCGCGCTCACGCTGGACACGGACGAAGCTCCCGACCTGCTTGAAGCGGACAGCCTGGACCTGGACGGCACGACCGTCGTCCTGCACCAGGCCGCCTCCGACGGCACCGCGCTGGCAATGGCCACCACGGAGGGCGCGCATAAGACGGGCACCTACCTCGCCCACCTGGGCGCGGACGACTCCACCGCGGATGTGCAGCTGGACGGCTACCTGCTGGAGAAGTACTACGAGAACGCCCGTCTGGAGGGCGGCAACGTGCTGGTGGACCGCCGCACGGACTTCTACTCCGACCTGACGCAGGCCGAGGTTCACGCCCCCAATGCGCAGGCCGGTGCCGGCTTGCTGGACGACGCCCTGCTGCACAGCAACCCGCAGGTCACCAACCCGGAGGGCGACCTCTCCAACCTGATGACCGCCCTGGAGCTCGGCTATGTGCCTCAGCGCCAGGTGGAGAACGTGATGGCCGCCGTGAGCGGCGCATCCCACGCCGCCCTGGGCGCCGCCTGGAGCCATGACGTGGATCGCCAGCTGCGCGCCATCCGCAACCGCACCGCGCAGATGGGCCTCTCCGGCGACGCCGCCAACCAGGGCCTGCCGTACTTCAACGCCTGGATCAACGCGGAGGGCGACTACCACAAGCTCAATGCGGACGGCCTGATGCCCGGCTACAAGATGAGCAGCTGGGGCGCCACCCTCGGGTTCGACGTGGACTGCACGCCGCGCTTCACTTTCGGCGCCGCGTTCAGCGCCTTGAGCGGCGACTTCACCGCCTACTCCGAGGATATGGCCAAGGGTGACCTGGACCGCATGTACCTCTCCGTCTTCGGCCGCTACACCTACCGCGCCTGGACCCACACGCTGCTGTTCACCTACGGCTCCGCCGACACCAAGATCGACCGCACGGTGGATTTCGCGGCGGGCTGCTACAGCGGCACCACGGAGTCCGACGGCAGCGCCTGGGGCCTCATGTATGAGCTCGGCTACGTGGCCGCCCTCAACGAGGACGCCTCCACCTGCCTGCAGCCCATCGTGAACGTCAGCTACCGCCAGAGCACGCTCAACGGCGCCAAGGAAACCGGTGTCAGCGATGCCGCCCTGGAGTTCGGCGATGCCGAGGCCAAGCTCTTCACCGCCGCCGTGGGCGCGCGCCTGCAGAGCGTCATCGGCACCAACATCTACAACCGCGCCAGCCTCTTTGAGGGCCGCGTGCTCTTCAAGTTCGACTCCGGCGACCGCGCCGTGGAGGCCCGCAACTCGCTTGTGGGCGTGCCCGGTGTCCGCTCGGTCAAGAGCGCGGAGGTCGGCGTCTTCGGCGTGGAAGTGGGGGCGGGCATCACCATCCCGATGGCTGAGAACGCAGGCGCCCTCTTCCTCGATGTCACGGGCGACTTCCGCTCCAAGTACACCGAGATCAACGGAACCGTGGGTTACCGATTCAACTTCTAATTTACAATTTACGTTGTAACCAAGGGTCATCCAGCATGTTGCCGGATGGCCCTTTTGCTTGCGTGACCCCTATTATTTCCTTGACGTTCAGGGCATGTCTCCTATAATAAAATGAAATATTTCCGCTTATGAAAAAAACGCGTACCCTTGTGCTGGCACTGGCTCTGGTGTCTCTCACCCCGGCCTTTGCGGATGTGAAGTATGATGCCCTGCGGCCGCAGGAAATCATCACCGTGGCAGAGGGCCAGACCATCAGCAACTCCGATCCCTCCTTCACCGTGGACCTTTCCCAGGAGCAGATCGGCAAGAAAACCAACAACCGCACCGCCATTGCCAAGGACGGCCAGGGCACGCTGCTGCTCGACGAAGAGGTGGACATGTTCTGCTCCCTGGTGGTGCGCGAGGGCACGCTGCTCATCAAGGACACGGCCGTGACGGACCACCCGTACGTGGAGAGCCCCGTGCTGACGGTGGGCGGCATCAACGCGCAGGTGGTGCTGGACAACGCCACCTTCACCCAGTCACTCAAGTACAACCGCGGCTATGTGGCGGCGGTGTGCGTGGGCGGGCGTGACGGCGACGGCACGTTCACCCTGCAGAACGGCGCGGAGTTCACCCACACCCAGACCATGTTCGTGGGCGGCGTTTCCCGTGTGGCCCCGCTGGATGAGAACGATGTCCACGCGCACATCTGCGGCTCCTACCTCTCCACGGAGGGGGATGCCCTCTTCCGCGACAAGGCGGGCGCCGAGGGCGGTTTCTCCAACCCGTTCGTGGGTTCCACCGGCACCCGCCCGAGCACAGGAACGGTCAATGTGCTCTCCGGCTCCAAGTACAACAGCGGTATCGGATTCTACGCCGGCAACGGCACCATCAACGTTGACGGCGTGGGCTCCGTCATCAATTCCGGCGTGCGCGCCGCCTCGGACGACTTCACCTGGCTGGGCTGGGTGCAGTCCCCCTTGGCCAAGACCGTGGTCAACATCACCAACGGCGGCGTGTTCAACGTGGGCGTGCAGGCGGCGCAGACGCTCTACACCACCTACTACTCCGACTCCACCGCGGAAATCAACATCTCCGGCCAAGGCTCCGCCTTCAACACCAGCGGCGTTGCCTACATCGCCTGCGGCACGGCTGCCAACTGCCGCACCTCCATCCGCGTGGACGACCACGGCACCCTCCACGCCGCCCAGAACCTCTTGATGAGCTATCAGGGGCAGCAGTCCTCCCTGCAGGTCACCAACGGCGGTGATGTCGTTGCGGACGCCCAGTTCAAAATCGGCGCCAACGGCTGGGTGGATGTGGACGCCGCCTCCACCGTGCACGCCAACCAGACCTACCTGCTGGAAGGCGCCGTCTTCTTCAACCGCGGCACCATTGCGCAAAACAACAGCGTGGCGGAGCTCCCGGAGAGTTTCTACGTGGCCCTGAGCCGCGGCAGCAGGTTCCAGACCGGTACCGCCACCCTCAGCGGCAGGGAGGATCCCAATCGCGAGGACACCGACCCCGTGGATGTCCGCTACGCCACCGGCCTGGATGGCGTGAAAGTGGCCTACTGGGACAACGGCAGCGCCGACAAGGCTGTCACCATCGGAGCCCTGCTGGAGGGCGACACCGTGATGCAGTACATCAAGAAGGCGGATATCGAGACCATCAACGCCGCGGTGAAGGCCGGGCTGGCGCTGGGGGACGAGGCGGGCTTCGAGCTGAAGTTCCTGCACGAGGTCGGCAAGCTGGTGACCCTGGAGTACACCACGGACGAGCTCAACAAGAAGGACGGAGAGGAACGCCTGGTGGTTGCGGGCGGCACCGTGCTCGTTTCCAATGGCGAAAAGCAGGACCTGGACACCAAGGTGGGCACCATCGGCTCCTACCGCGACCAGGCCGCTGAGACCGAGGCCCACCTGGCCGTTTCCGAGACGCAGGCCGACAGCGTGGTCTACTGGCACGGCTCCGGCATTGAGACCGTGGCCGGTGAGACCGCCTTCTTCAACAAGGATTTCAACCTGGATATCAAGGACGGAGAGGGCCAGGGCATGCTCACCGTGGTGACCGACAGCGAGCTGGTCAACGAGTCCGATGAAATCAAGGCCCGCATCACCGTGCAGAACGGCGCCGTGCTCAGCAACAAGGGCGTGCTCTGCTTCGACACCGTGGTGAAGGATGGCGGCACGCTCAAGGGTGCCGGAACCATCGCCACCACCACTGTGGAAGGCAACCTCGTCGTGGGCAACTCGCCCGGCCTGTTGAAAGCCACGGGCGACATCACGCTCGTCGCCGACTTCGACTCCATCCCCCCCATCATCTCCAACACCACCTTCAGCGTGGCCGGGCTGGAGTTCCCCGCCACGGAGGACCTGGAGGGCTGGGACAGCGGCACCTACTCCCGCATCTCCCTGCAGGACGGCGCGTCCCTGGTGCTGCAAGCCGGAGCGAAATTCACCATCGAGTTCGGCGGGGAAGACCTCTTGGGGAGCTGCCTGCCCGGCGGGCAGGACACGCCCGTCACGCTCAACCTGCTGCTGGCGGAAGGCTCCGTCACCCTGCCGCAGGAATACGTGGAACAGATGACCGAGTACGGCCTGGATGTCACCGGACTCATCGACACCGTCTTCCGCGTCACCACGGATGCGGCGGCGGGGCAGGGCGTTGCGGACAACATGTACGTCAACTTTAAAGAGGGCGACTACCACTACTACGTCAACCAGGACGAGGGCGGCACCTACAACCTGACCCTGCGCGGCAGCGGCACCATCACCCGCGTGCCGGAACCGGCCACGGGCACGCTGGGCCTGCTGGCGCTCTGCGCGCTGGCGGCCCGCCGCAGGTGCAACCGGTAACAGATTTCCCCAACAGAGAACAACCATGAAAGCGAAATTGCCAAAAATGCTTTTGGCCGCCCTGCTTGCGGCCATTCCCGCCGCGTATGCCTATCCTGAGTACGTGGTCGTGAACAGCCACCAGTACTATCACGGCACGGTGGTGATCACGGATGCCGCAGGGTTCGGCTCCGGCATCACCACGGCTTCCTCCAGCACGGCGAACATAGGCTACAGCGAGAGCGACGGCACCATCCACAACGCCGATTTCACGCTGGCCGGGCAGGGCGGCACGGTGAAGTACTCCACGCCGAACTCCCTGTTCATCGGCGGGCCTGGCTGGCCCCACAAGGTCTCGGAGGGCTACCCGTCTGCGGAAGGCTCGCTCACGCTGGTCGGCGCGGCCGCGCTCACCGTGGGCACGGGTAGCAGCCACCACGTGAGCATGGGCAACAGCGCGGGTGCCGTTTCCCACCTCAACGTGCAGGACGGCAGCTCGCTGAACACGGGCATCCTCAACGTTTCCTCCGGCGGCGGCGTGGCTTATGTGAACGTGGGCTCGCAGGACAGCACCGGCGCCATCAACCTGAGCAACTACATGCTGGTGGGCGTCAACGGTCCCGCAGAGACCGGTGCCATCGGCAGGATTTCCATCTACAACGGCAGCAAGCTGGACGCCCGCGGCGCGTACATCGGCTACGATTCTCCCAACACCACCGCCGGAACGGGTGTGGTGGAGGTGGCGCAGGGCGGCACGTTCGACACCACCTATCTCTGCTTGGGATACGGCAAGGGCGCCGAGGCGGTTCCCAGCGGCACGCTTTCCGTGGCCGGCAGCTTCCATGTCACCGGCAACGATGATACCTGCATCGGCTACGAAGGCGGCCGGGGCAGCCTGGAGGTGCTCGCCGGCGGCTCCGCGGACCTTGGCGCGGCGGATGTCTGTCTGGGATTCTACGGAATGAGGGGCGATGACACGCGCGGCTCCGTGTCGGTGCAGGGCGGCGGCAGCCTCACATACGGCGGCACCCTTTGGGTCGACGCGCATGGCGAGGTGTCGGTGGATGCAGGCGGCACCGTTTTCGGCAACAGCACAGCCCTGCTGGATGGCGGCACCTTCATCAACCACGGCACCATTGCGTTAAATCCGGCGGCAGCGCCGGACGGCGTGTATCTGGGGCGCGGCAGCCGTTTCCAGACCGGCACCGCCCAAATCAGCGGCAGGGAGGATCCCAACGTTCCCGGTGAGCTGGGTATCGCGTACGCCAACGGATTGGAGGGCGTGGACGTGTACTACTACAATTTCGGCAGCCCCGACAAGGCCGTCACCATCGGTGCCCTGCTGGAGGGCAAGGATGAAATGCAGTACCTGAAGCGTGCCGACATGGCCGCCGTGAACGCCGCCGTGCAGCAGGGGCTGGCCCTGGAAACCACAGATGGCTTCGAGCTCAAGTTCCTGCATGAAATCGGCGGGAACCTGACCGTGGAGTACACCACGGACGAGCTGAACCATGTGAACGGCACGGAACGCCTGTCCGTGGCCGGCGGCGGCGTGGTGGTGGAGAGCGGCGTGCAGGAGGACCGCGAAACCAAGGTGGGTACCATCGGCTCCTACCGCGCCGTGGCCTCCGAAACCCAGGCCAGCCTGGCCGTTTCCGAAACGGATGGCGGCAGCAAAATCTGGTGGCTCGGCACCGGGTTGCGGACCATGAAGGATGAGACCACCTTCTTCAACAAGGATTTTAACCTGGACATCGAAGGAGAAGATGGCAAGGGCATGCTCACCGTGGTGACCGACAGCGAGCTGGACAACGAGTCCGAAATCCAGGCCCTCATCACCGTGCAGGACGGCGCCGTGCTTAGCAACAAGGGCGTCCTCTGCTTCAAAACCGTGGTGGAGGATGGCGGCACCCTCAAGGGCGCCGGAACCATCGCCGCCACCACCGTGCAGGGCAACCTCATCGTCGGCAACTCGCCCGGCCTGCTGAAAGCCACGGGCGACCTCACGCTCGTCGCCACCCCCGACATCGTCTCCAACACCACCTTCAGCGTGGCCGGGCTGGAGTTCCCCGCCACGGAGGAGCGGAGCGGCTGGGACAGCGGCACCTACTCCCGCATCTCCCTGCAGGACGGCGCGGCCCTGGTGTTGCAGTCCGGCGTGCAGTTCACCATCGAGTTCGGCGGGGAAGACCTCTTGGGAAGCTGCCTGCCCGGCGGGCAGGACACGCCCGTCACGCTCAACCTGCTGCTGGCGGAAGGCTCCGTCACCCTGCCGCAGGAATACGTGGAACAGATGACCGAGTACGGCCTGGATGTCACCGGACTCATCGACACCGTCTTCCGCGTCACCACGGATGCGGCGGCGGGGCAGGGCGTTGCGGACAACATGTACGTCAACTTTAAAGAGGGCGACTACCACTACTACGTCAACCAGGACGAGGGCGGCACCTACAACCTGACCCTGCGCGGCAGCGGCACCATCACCCGCGTGCCGGAACCCGCCACGGGTACGCTGGGCCTGCTGGCTCTCGCCGCGCTCGCAGCGAGACGCCGCAAGCGATGCTAAGCGCGCCGACTCAGAATTGCAGCCACGCGCACTTGAGGTAGTCCTCGCCGTCGAAATCCGGAGGCATGGGTGCGGGTGTGAGAACGGCACCGGGAGCGGCAGCCTGCACCATGGCGCGGAAGGCGGCGTGGGACAGCTTGCGGCAGTTGGTGGTGCAGAGCATCCAGCCCTTGTAGGCCAGGCAGGCGGCGGCCTTTTCCACCAGCATGCCGTAGTCGCGCTCCACACGCCACACGCGCCCCTTCTCGTCGCGCGAGAATGTGGGCGGGTCCACCACGATGGCATCGAACGTGCGGCCCTGGCGCGCGAAGCGGTCGAGCCAATGGAGGGTGTCCCCCTTGCAGAAGAAATGCTTGGAATCATCCACCCCGTTGGCCTGCATGTTCTCGCGGCACCAGGAGAGGCAGGGCTGGGCGAGGTCCAGCGTGGTGGCGGTGGCGCCGGCCAGGGCGGCGCACACGGAGAAGCCGCCCGTGTAGGCGAAGGTGTTGAGCAGGGTCATGCCCGCGCGGCAGCGGCGGCGCACCTCCGCGCGGTTGAGCCGCTGGTCCAGGAACAAGCCCTGCGAGTACCCCGCCGCCATGTCCATGATGTAGCGCACCCCGTTCTCTTGGATGTGAAAGCGCAGCGGCAGCTGCGGCCCGCACACCTGGTGCGGCGGCTCCTTCACGTCCTTGTCCAGACGCTTCACGAACACGGCGCGCCCGGTCTGCTCCAGCAGGTCCCGCAGCCCGCGCGGCAGCGCGGTGTCGCGCAGCGACACCAGCAGGCGGTCCGCCAGGGCATCGATGAACACGCCCGGCCATACCGTGCCGTCCACCACGCGGAAGGCGTCCGTGTGCGCGGGTATCTCCGCGCGGCGCGCGGCAAGGATTTCTTGCAATGTGTCCATCAGCAGGGGAAGCCGCACAGCGGCAATTAGGATTAGGATTAAGATTAGGAACGCGCGGCAGCGTCGCGGATGGTGGCTTCCATGGTGTTGAGGGCGTTGGCGCGGGTGGAGGCCAGGTGCTCGCGCAGGCCGCTCTCATGGAGGGGAGTGAGGTCTGCATCCATCACCTGCCGCGGGGTGAGGCCCGAGAGCAGGCGGATGAAGATGGCGATAAGGCCCTTGGTGATGAGCGAGTCGCTGTCGGCATGCACCTGCAGCTTGCCGTCGGCCAGCTCGGTGCCCACCCACACGCGGCTCTGGCAGCCCTTGATGAGGTTTTCGTCCTTGCGGTACTGCTCCGGCATGGGCGGCAGCCCGCGGCCCAGGTCGATGATGTACTCGTACTTCTCCGTCCAGTTGTCGAAGACGGAGAGGTCGTCCAGCAGCTCCTGCATGCGCTCGTCGTATGTTTCCATGGCGGTGAAATGTGTCAGGCTGTTTCCTCCTCTGCACCGTCGGCGGTGGTTTCGCCGAAGAGGTGGCGCAGGGCGGCCTCGCCCTCGCGGTGCGCGTCCTCCGGCGTCATGCCTTCGCGGCTCAGCAGGTGCGCCGCCATGTCCACCGCGGCGGACGCCTCGCCTGCGAAGGCGGCTTCCGCGCCGCTGGAGATGAGGTCGCGCGCGTTGCGGATGTAGGCGGTGTGGGCGAGCACGCGGATATCGGGGTTGACGCTGCGTGCGGCGGCGGCAATCTCCGCGGCGGGCGCGGCGGGGGCGGTGACGATGATGGCGGAGGCGCGTTCCGCGCCTGCCATGGTGAGGATGGAGCGCAGGCGCGCATCCCCGTACATGGCGTGCACGCCGCGCTTGAGCAGGTCCGTCACGGTGTCGATGTTCATCTCCAGCACCACGATTTCAAATTCGTTGCGCTTCAGGATGTCGCACACCAGCTCGCCGCAGGGGCCGTAGCCCACCACGATGATGCGCTCCTTCTCTTCCGACGGCTCCGGGATGCCGGAGGTGTCCGGCTCCGGCATGAGGTTCACGCCGCGGCGCTCCAGGGTGTCGATGAGCGCGGGGATGAAGCGGTAGCAGGAGGCGTTGAGGAAGATGGAGACGATGGCGACACCGGTGATGACGTTCACGGCGCCGTGCGGCAGCACGTTGTAGCGCTCCACCATGAGCGCGGCCAGGATGAACGAGAATTCACCGATTTGGGAGAGCGCGGCGGCCACCTTGATGGCCATGCGGCGGGACTTGCCCATGAAGCGGATGACGAAGAACGCGCCGAGCGGTTTCACCAGCATGCAGGCACCGAGCGTGGCGAGTGCGAGCGGCCAATGCTCCATCAGCCCGCTGAACTCGAACCCCATGCCGATGGACACGAAGAACAGCACCGCAAAGGCGTCGCGCATCGGCAGGGCGTCGCCCGCGGCGCGAGCCGCGAACTTGCTTTGCCCGAGCACCATGCCGGAAAGGAACGCACCGAACTCCGTGGAGGCGTTGAACGTGCGGTCGGAGAGCACGGCGATGCCGAGCGCGGCCACGAGGACGGCGAGGGTGAAGAGCTCGTTGGAGTTGCTGCGCGAGATGCGGGAGAGCACCTTGGAGATGAAGAACTTGCCCGCGTACTTCACCACCAGGATGAGCACGGCCAGCTTCACCACCATCCACAGGAACGCGGAGAGCAGGCTGCCACCGCCGAACACCGCCGGCAGCAGCACCAGCAGCAGGATGGTGAAGATGTCCTCCACCACCAGCCAGCCCAGCGCCGTGTGCCCCGTGGCAGACGAGAGCATGTGGTTGTCACCCAGCACGCGGGTGAGCACCACGGTACTGGACACGCAGATGCACAGGCCGTACATCACGCAGGAGATGCCGCCATCCCCCATGCCCAGGAAGTAGAACGCGAGCGCGCCCATGCCCACCATGAGCGCGATGCAGAACAGCGCGCCCGGCACCGCCACCTTCTGCACCGCAACCAAATCCTTGAAGTGGAACTGCAGGCCCACGCCGAACAGCAGCAGGATCACCGCAAAGTCCGAGCAGTTCTCCATCATCTCGCGGCTGACGGGCACGCCCCACCAGTCTTGCGCGGCCAGGATGCCGGCGAAGATGTAGCCCACGAGCGGGGAGAGGTTGAAGCGCTGCGCCAGCAGGCCCAGCAGCAGGGCGAGCGACAAGCCTAGTGCAATGGTAATCATGATATCACGCGGGCCCAGAGGACTTTCAGGTAGCGGCCCTCAGGATAGGTTGAAAGGAACGGGTGGTCCCAGCCGGGACCGGACATGTCGAGTATTTGCAGGCGGCGGCCCAGGCGCTGCGCGGCCTTGATGACCACTTTCTCGAACTCCGGCGGCGTCACCAATCCAGAGCAGGAGCACGTGACGAACAACCCGCCCGGCCGCACGCACTGCAGCCCGAGCATGTTGAGGTCGTTGTACTTCTTCAGGCCCTCCTCCTTCTCCTCGTCGCGCCCCAGCACGAACTTGGGCGGGTCCAGCAGCACCACGTCGAAGGTCTTGCCGTTGCGCACCATCTGGCGGGCGTACACAAAGGCGTCGGCATGCACGAAATCGATGTGGAGCGGGCCGTGCGAGGCGTTGATGTTGGCGTTGCGCTTGGCCATGGCGATGGCCTTTTCATCCAGGTCCACCGCGGTCACGTCCGCCGCCCCGCCGAATAGTTTGGCGTAGATGGAGAAGCCGCCGGAATAGCAGCACAGGTCCAGCAGGCTGCGCCCCTGCACCAGCTTGGAGAGCCGCAGGCGGTTGTCGCGCTGGTCGCAGAAGAACCCGGTCTTGTGGCCCTGCTCGAAATCCACCTCGAACTGCACGCCGTTCTCGCGGATGCGCACCTTTTTCACGGGCTCGCTCTTGGGTGCGGTCGCGGGGTCGATTCCCTCCATGCGCGCCACCTTCTCATCCACGGTGATGACATGGCGCGTGGTGCCGCACAGCTCATGCAGCAGCGGCAGCCACTCCGGCAGGCGAAGCCACACGCCAAGTGTGCTCACCTCCAGGCTCAGCACATCTGCGTAGCGGTCCACTATCAGGCCGCCCAGCCCGTCGGAATCTCCGTGCACCACGCGGTAGGCGTCCGTGGTGGCATCCAGGTTGCAATCGTTGCGGCGCCACTCCACCGCACGGTGCAGCGCATGGAGCAGGTCGTCCTCGGTGAGCGGGGTGTCGCTGTGGCGCAGCATGCGCAGCGGGGTGCGGCTGCGCGCGTTCCAGAACCCGCCGCCGAAGAGCTCGCCGTTCTTGTCGTACACGTTGATGAGGCCGCCGGAGACGGCATCCGGGCTGACGGCGCCGAGCATGCGCGGGAAGACGGCGGGGTTGTAGGTGAAGTATTTCAATTGCACCCAGGGGCGCAGCCAATGCTCGCTTCCCTCCGGCGCGGCTGCGGGCTTGGCGGTCTTTGCCGCCCGCGGCGCGAGTGGTGCGCGCCCGCCGCCGTGCGTGCGCTTTTCCCTGCCTTTCTGCGGAAATTCCCTCACGCAGGCATGGTACACGCACGCGGCGCAAATGTCAACCGCGCGTTTTTTCCGCGTGGCGCGTGGAAAAAATGGTTGCAAACACTTTGCAACTGTGATACCTTGGCGGCTGACACCAACACAACCATGGCTAAAAACGAAAAAAAGGATGGCGCTGCCAGCCCTCTCAACCTCTCGGATTTGGCGGACTTCCAGTTCGGCCCCTCGTGGGTGCATGACGCTGGGTCCAAGAAACCCGACTACACCGCATTCCGCGAACCGCGGGAGCGCGGCGGGCGTCCGCCGCGGCACGGTGGCGACGGGGAGCGCAGGCCGTTCACACCTGTCGGGGAGCGGCGCGGGCCGCGCCCGCCGCGCGACAGGGAAGGGCGTGCACCGCGCAGGGATGGGCGCGACGACCGCGAGCACCGCGGGCCGCGCGCACCGCGCGAGCCGCGTGAGCTGCCGCAGCCCGCGGAGGGCCTGCGCGTGGAGCTTCGCCCCGCCAACAACATCCTGGAAATTTTTTCATCTGAAATCCAGAAGCAGAAGCGCACGCTGCCGCTGATGGACCTGGCGCGCATTGTGATGGCCAACCGCGAGCGCTACGACCTGGTGTTCATGAAGCTGGAGAACGGGCCGCAGATGATCCACTCCACCAAGGGTGACGGCGCATGCTGGCTCACCGAGCCGGAAGCCGTGTCCTACCTGTGGAAGGCCCCGTGGTTCGCCGAGCTCTACTCTGTGAAGCCGGTGGAGACGGAAGCCCCCAAGGGTACCTTCACTGCCATCGCCAGCATCAACGGCGAGGTTATCGGCCCCGTCAACTGGCACGGCTACCAGGCCGCCATGATGCACATCTACCGCACTCGCTTCAGCAACATGCCCCTGGATGTCTTCCGCAACAAGATTACGCTCGACAAATCGGAGGAGGCCGTGGCCGCCTGGCTGGAGGGAGCCTCTCACAAGGATGTGTGGGTGCCCGCCCGCGAGGGCGCGCAGGAGCTGGAGCTGGCCGACACCCAGGCCGTGGAGGCCGACTTCCGCGAGCACCACTACGCCGAAGTGTACGAGGTGGTGGACAAGGTGTTCGTCAACGGCGCCACGGACCGCCGCAGGCTTTCCCCCGGGCTGGCCGCGCACCTGTCCATCCTGTCGTCCAAGCACTATCAGAGCCCGCAACTGGTTATCCCGAACCTCTGCCACGGCCTGGCACGCTTCCACATGCCCATCTTCAAGTGGCACGACAACCATTTCACCGGCCCCAGCCGAATCAAGGTCATCCCCGAGGGCACCGTCCTCGCCGACCGCATGACCGCCATCATCGAATGGAGCAAGGTCAACTCCGGCAAGAAGGCGGATGTCATGTTCGCCGAGCTTTCCGGCGTGCCCGCCGGAACGGACGACGAGTCGCGCCAGGCCGCGCACGATGCCTACGCCCCCTATGTGTCCGACATGATCTGGCTGCTGGAGCAGGGCTATATCGTGGTCACCAGCGACAACGCCGTCTGGTACCCCAAGGGCGATGCCGTCCCCAAGCCCACCAAGGTTGGCCAGCGCAAGCCCCATCCCAAGAAATCTGCCAAGCCCAAGGCTCCAGCCGAATCCGAAAAAACGGAAGCCGCGGAAAAAACCGCCAAGGCCAAGCGCAAGCCAAAGGCCAAGAAACCAGAGCCTGAGGAAGATCCCGCACCTGTCGAGGAAACTCCTGCACCAGAAGAGGACACCCCCGCTCCCGCAGAGGAACCTCAGGCTCCGGCCGAGGAAACCCCTGCGCCTGTCGAGGAAACTCCCGCAACCGCAGAGGAACCCCCGGCTGCGGAATAATCCGCCCGGCAAATCTTGCAACCCCATGCACCCCGCCGTCGGAGGGGTGCTTTTGTTATGCCTAGACGTGACGCCTTATTCTGAAAAGTGTCGCTTCGTGGATTACCCCCGTTCGCCCAGCCTTTGGCATTTCACGTTCTTTTTTTGCAAAAAAGTCTTGCCATATGGTTGAAAGCGGATATAATAACCCCGCTTTCCCCGTCAGGGGGGGGCAGGACAGCATCGCGGATGTAGCTCAGTGGTAGAGCGCAACCTTGCCAAGGTTGATGTCGTGGGTTCGAGTCCCATCATCCGCTTGTCCCTCACAGATTACCGCATCGCGCGGATGTAGCTCAGTGGTAGAGCGCAACCTTGCCAAGGTTGATGTCGTGGGTTCGAGTCCCATCATCCGCTTACGTAAAAAGGGAGAGGCCCGCAGGGTTTCTCCCTTTTTACGTACCTGATGAGACTCGAACTCGGAGAATCACGGCACCGCCGCTGACATCGCGTGCGTGGTTATTCCGCGGGTGTGTTCAGAGTCCAGCCCTCGTCGCCGTGGTAGATCATGCGGCGGGTCATGCCGCCGTCTATGCAGATGTTTTCCCCGGTGATGAACCCGGCCTTGGAGGAGCAGAGGAAAAGCACCATCTCCGCGATATCGGCGGGGGTGCCCACGCGGCCTGCGGGCTGCTGGGCGGCATCCGCGCCGGAATACGCGCGACCGTTGGTCTCAATCCAACCGGGGGAGATGGAGTTCACGCGGGCGTGCCCCGCCAGGCTGGCGGCCAGCGCGTGGGTGAGTGCGGCAATGCCTCCCTTGGCGGCCGTGTAGCTCTCGGTCTGGGCCTGGCTCATGCGGTCGCGCGAGGATGAGATGTTGACCACGGAGGCGCCGGGTGCCAGATGCGGGGCCAGCAGCTTGCACAGGTAGAACGGAGCGGTCACGCCCACCGCCAGCGCGCGGGCGAATTCCTCATAGCTGCAGGAATCCAGCCCCGCCATGGGTGGCGGCGCATTGTTGACGATGCAATCCACGCGGCCGTGCCGCTGCACCACCTCGCGCGCAAAACGCTCCAGGGTGTCCTTGTCCGCCACATCGCCCACAAAGTGTGGGCCCTCCGCCGAGTCGATCACGCAAACATGCGCGCCCTCCTCGCGGAAACGCCGCGCGGTCTCCAGCCCGATACCGTGCGCGCCGCCTGTCACCACCGCCACCTTGCCTTGGAATTCCATACCCGCCACCATACACCATGCCACAGCCCAACGCAAACGCAAAGTGCACCGCACGCCGTTTCGCTGATGCCGACGCGAATTTGTTGTTGCCAACCGCCGCCGTTCGCGGTATAACCAAGCCAACTACCACCCATACCCATGAACAAGAGGCAAATTCAGCAAAGCTTTTTCCGCGCGGTCGAGGAGAACGATGTGGTTGCCGCACGCAAGATGATAGCCGCCGGGGCGGATGTCAATTTGCCGAATGACGGCAAGCCCGCGCTCTTCCACGCCGCGTCATGGGAGTACATGCGCATGCTCAAGCTCCTGCTGAAATCCGGGGCGGATGTGCATGCTCGCGACAAATACGGAGAGGATATCCTCTCCTACATCATGGCGGGTTCATCCATCACCGTCCTGCGCACGTTGATAGCAGCCGGGGCGGATGTGAACGCGCGGTGCAACGAGGAAGGCGAAATCTCCTACCCGGTGAGCCGTGCCTTTCTGGGGGGAAAGGAGCATCTCCAGCTCATGCTTGAATCGGGAGCCAATCCGAATGTGGTGGAATCCGACATGGGCATGACACCCCTTGAATGGGTGCGCCTGGATGCCTGGGTGATTCCTGACGAAAGTCTCCTCGAATGCGCGGAGCTCTTGAAGCAATACGGCGCGTTGGAGGACCTGGAGCTGGACATCGACAACTGGGGCATTGCGCCGCTGGAGTACGAGTACCTGGATGCCGTGCGGCGCAACAATCTCCGCGGTGTGCGCCGCGCGCTCGCAAAAGGCGCGGACGTGAACGCGCTGGACGGGCAGGGTACCAGCGCGATGGTACAGGCTGCCGTCCACCAGAATTTTGCCATGTGCAAGCTCATGGTGGAGCACGGCCTGAAACACTGCCATATTGTCAAGGGAGTAGGCGAATGCATCTGCGGGTGGCGGGAACCGCTCAAGCTCTTCCGCTATCTGTTTTCTCTGCTCGGCAAAGGTGAGCGGAAGCGTCTGTCGCCGTCGCTGGTGGAGTACGCCGCGCGCCACGGCTTCTACAACATCATCAACCTCCTGCTGGATGCCGGCGTGAAGCCGCGCGACGCCCTTTCCAATGCAGCCCTCTACGGGAATGAGAAGGTGCTCAGGCTCCTGCTGCGCCGCGGTGCCAATCCCAACGGCAGGATGTGCGAGCGCCCGCTCTACAACGCAGTCTGCTCGACCGAGCCCTCCATAGGCTGCGCCAAAATCCTCCTGAAGGCCGGGGCCAAGCCTTCCCTGCTGCGAGACTACGAGCGGGAGCGTTTGGAAGAGGTGATGAACGCCGCCAAGCCGTAATCCGCGCTCACTTCATCTTGCGGGCGAGGAGGCCGGCGCCGACGACGGCGAGGCCGCCGACGAGGAAGACGGCCTGGGGGCCGCCGGTGGCCTGCCAGATGATGCCGCCGACGATGCCGTAGGTGATGGAGGCCACGTGGTTGATGGCGATTCCGGTGTAGATGCAGGGGGTGATTTCATGCCTGCGGTCGCCGCAGATGCGGGTGATGTACGTGGTGCGCGCCATGCCCATGGCAAAGAGCACCTTGTCCAGCACAAAGCAGCAGCCCACCACGCCCACGGCCCATTCCAGCGGCAGCACGTTCGGCGCAAACGCGTACGCCAGGCACAGGCACGCCAGCATCACGCTGTCGAAGATGGTCACGTTCCTCTCCCCGAAGCGTTTGATGCTCCACCCGATGAACGGCTGCGTGAAAAGCCCGATGACGCCGGCAATGAGCATGATCATGCCGATGCGGCCGGGACTCTGCCCGAGCGTGCTGACCATGAGCCAGTACCCGAAGGTGAGGAAGAGCTGCTTGCGGATGCCGTGCAGGGTTTCCAGCCCGTAGTACACGGCGTACTCGCGGCGCAGGATGAAGTTCTCCCGCATGGAGCGCCGCGGCGGGAAGGTGGCGTCGTTGCGCGTATAGTGGAACAGGCTGGCGCCCGCTATCAGCGCGCACGCCATCACCGCGTAGTCCACCCCGTAGTCCGCGTTGAACTTCCACTTGGCCCAAACGTACAGCGCGCCCGCAAGCGCTGCCGCCGTGCACAGCGCGCGCATCTGCCCCAGCCGCAGGCTGCGGTTCTCCGGCCGCGCCGTGTGCATCACGATGGAATCGATGGTGCCCATCAGGATGTGCTGCCCCAGGCTCGCCGTCACCACCCACAGGCTCAGCGTCACGATGCCGCAGTCCGCCGGCAGCGTCAGGATGCCCACCGCGCCCGCCGCCGTCAGCATGCACGCCAGCGCGGAGAGCTTCACCTCGTTCAGGAAGAACAGCGCGCTGATGACCACGAAGCTCAGCACGCCCGGCAGCTCGCGCGGCAGCTCCATCATTCCGCGCTGCCCCGCGTCCATCCCGTGCACGTCGCTCATGTAGTTGCTGAACAGCAAATCCCACACGCCGTTGCCGAACTCCGCCAGGAATATCCCCAGCAGTATCATCACCATCACCTTGCGGATGCCTGTCTTCGCGCTCGCTTCCATGGTCGCGCGCCTATTCTACCATCGTTTTGGAATCGTGCAACCGGCAATCAGGGGGGGGGGAATTTGGGATTGAGGATTTCGGATGTAAGATTTGGGATTTGTTTGAGTGCAGGGGTGGTAGGCTGCGGCGGGGTCGGGTGTGTTCCATGGTCGTGTGATGGCGTTTGATTGCGCACGCCCCCGCCGCGGCAAATTGCCGTATGTGCGGCAAATTGCCGCGGCAAAATGCCGCAGGCGGGGTGGCGGCGCGGATAAAATCATTGAAAAATCAATGTTTCAAAATTGGCACGATATTTGCAACAGGGGAAGGTGAAAGGCTGCCGCGAACGGCGGCAGAAAGAAAAAATCTAACCCAATAGAAAAAAAGAAAATGAGCAAGATACTCGGAATCGACCTCGGTACCACGAACTCCTGCATGGCCGTGATGGAAGGCGGGCAGGCGACTGTTCTTGAAAACAGCGAAGGCGCGCGTACCACTCCGTCCATCGTGGCATTCACCAAGACCGGCGAGCGCATCGTGGGCCAGGCCGCCAAGCGCCAGGCCGTCACCAACCCGCGCAACACCGTGTTCTCCGCCAAGCGCCTCATCGGCCGCAAGTACGCGGAGCTCACGGAGGACGATAAGAAGCTTCCCTACACCATCGTGGAGGCCGCCAACGGCGACGCCCACATCCAGGTGGAGGTGGGCGGCGAGACCAAGGTGTACTCCCCGCAGGAGATCAGCGCCATGGTGCTCTCCAAGCTGAAGGCCGATGCCGAGGCCAAGCTCGGCGAGACCATCACGGAGGCCGTCATCACCGTGCCCGCCTACTTCAACGACGCCCAGCGCAACGCCACCAAGGCCGCCGGTGAAATCGCCGGGCTCAAGGTGCGCCGCATCATCAACGAACCCACCGCCGCGGCTCTCGCCTACGGCCTGGACAAGAAGAGCAACGAGCAGATCGCCGTGTACGACCTCGGCGGCGGCACTTTCGATATCTCCGTGCTGGAAATCGGCGACGGCGTGTTCGAGGTGAAGGCCTCCGACGGCGACACCCACCTGGGCGGCGACGACTGGGACAACGCCATCATCAACTGGATCCTCGATGAGTTCAAGGCCAAGGAGGGCATGGACATCTCCAAGCAGACCGATGCCCTGCAGCGTATCAAGGAGGAGGCGGAGAAAGCCAAGATCGCCCTCTCCTCCACCCAGAGCTACGATATCTCCCTGCCGTTCATCACCATGGACGCCACCGGGCCCAAGCACATCCAGATGACCATGACCCGCAGCAAGCTGGAGCAGCTCACGGAAGCCCTGCTGGAGCGCACCGCAGGCCCCGTCCGCAACTGCATCTCAGCCGCCGGGCTCAACACCGCCGACATCAACGAGCTCGTGCTCGTGGGCGGCATGACCCGCATGCCCGCCGTGCAGGAAATGGCCAAGCGCCTGGCCGGCAAGGAACCCCACAAGGGCGTGAACCCCGACGAGGTGGTGGCCGTGGGCGCCGCCATCCAGGGCGGCGTGCTCATGGGTGATGTGAACGATGTGCTCCTGCTGGACGTGACCCCGCTCACGCTCTCCATCGAGACCATGGGCAGCATCGCCACCCCCATGATCGACCGCAACACCACCATCCCGGTCAAGAAGAGCCAGGTGTTCTCCACCGCCTCCGACAACCAGCCTGCCGTGGACATCCGCATCTGCCAGGGCGAGCGAAAGATGTTCAACGACAACAAGCTGCTCGGCAACTTCAAGCTGGATGGCATCCAGCCCGCACCGCGCGGCGTGCCCCAGATTGAGGTGACGTTCGACATCGACGCCAACGGCATCCTCAAGGTCACCGCACGCGACAAGAACACCGGCAAGGAGCAGAACATCTCCATCCAGGGCTCCTCCGGCCTCTCCAAGGAGGAAATCGAGCGCGCCAAGAAGGACGCCGAGGCTCACGCCGAGGAGGACCGCAAGAAGGCCGAGGACATCGAGGCCGTCAACAAGGCCGACTCCCTCGCCCACAACGTCGAGCGCCAGCTCAACGAGCTCGGCGACAAGGCTCCCGCGCAGGTCAAGCAGCCCATCGAGGACAAGGTGAAGGCCCTCAAGGCCGCTGCCGAGGCCAAGGACGTGGAGAAGTGCAAGTCCCTCACCGCGGAGCTGGAGAAGCTGCTCGGCGACCTCAACGCCGCCGCCCAGCAGGCCGGCCACCAGCACCACGCCCACCATCGTCAGCACC
>JAUNNT010000043.1:3387-22654 GCA_030531305.1 Akkermansia sp. | reverse complement strand
CACGGCCGCCCAACAACCCCCCCTTGTACCACCAAAACCCCCCCCCCGCGGCTCCGCCGCGCCTAACTCTCCAAATTGTAAATCGTAAATTGTCAATTGTAAATCCCACGGCGGGGTGGATTGGCACCAACGTGAAAATCAGTCCCTGTCCTTGAGCAGCTCCTTGAGCTTGGCTTCGGGGTCGGCAAACTCTTTCTTCACGTCCTCCACGTCCTTGGGGGTGCAGGTGGGTTCCAGCTCCGCCAGGCCGAGCATGTACTTCTTGAGCTCCAGCACCTCCTCCACGGTGGTGGCGTTCACAATGAGCATCTGCGCGTGCAGCCCCCAGATGTCCAGGCGGTTCTGGGGCATGGCGACGGGCGCGAACTTCTTGGTGACGCCGTACAGGCCGTCCGCGCCCTGGGAAACCTTGCATTCCGCGTAGAACTGGCGCATCTGCTCCTCCGCCTTGAGCTCGTCCTTCATCCCGGTCTCGTGGGCGGTGTCCAGCTTGATGATTTCCTCGCGCATGGCCTTGGAGTGGGCGCGGTACTGCTGGGGCACGTTCACCCAGACGTCGAAGAGGGCCTTGGCGCGCTCCTGCCCGGTGAGCTTGGCGGCCTGGCGCAGCTTCTTTCCGGCCTTCACGGCCTCGTCCAGCGGCTTGGTGACCTGTTCAAAGGAGTTGCGGCCGCCGAAGAACCCGCCCACCAGCTCGCCGGTGGGGTCGGCCACCAGGATGGTGGGGTAGATGCGCACGCCGTACTCCTCGCAGATGGCGGCGTTGTGCTTGAACTGCTCCTCGCTGAATTTGGGCTTGTGCGGCATGTCCACCTCCAGGCACACGAACTTGTCCTTGGCGTACGCATCGAACTCCGGCTTGTCGAAGATGTCCTTCTTCATGGCGATGCAGTGCCCGCACCAGTCCGACCCCGTGAACTCCAGCAGGATGAGCTTGTGCTCCGCCTTGGCCTTCGCCTTCGCCGCCGCAAAATCAGTCATCCACTCCACGCCGAACGCCGGGGCCGCCATCACCGCCACCGCGCACGCCAATGTCAAAAATCGCTTGAACATAAGGCCAGTATACCCTACCGCGCCTCTCCTCCGCAAGGGAAATGGCAAAAAAAGAGCGGAAATTTCCTGTGAAAAAGGTTGACAACGGCTCCGCGCGGGTGTATCCTGCGCGTCCCCGCTGATGCTGCCATACCAACAACGGAAGGCTGGGGGCCAAAGCGCAGCACCTTCCACAAACCCGCGCCACCTGATACAAGGGGCGCACAACAAAGAAAATACAATGATCGACGAACTCATCACCAAGATGGTGGAAGCCGGCGTGCACTTCGGGCACCAGACCCGCAAGTGGCACCCCAACATGAAGAAGTACATTCTCACCCAGAAGAATGGCATTCACATCGTGAATCTGGAGGAAACCGAAAAGTGCCTCGACAAGGCATGCGCCTTCCTCTCCGATTTGGCCGCAAAGAACAAGAAGATCCTCTTCGTCGGCTGCAAGCGTCAGGCCCAGGAGGCCGTCAAGGACGCCGCCGAGGCCACCGGCCAGTACTACGTCAACTTCCGTTGGCTGGGCGGCATGCTCACCAACATGGCCACCATCAAGAAGAGCATCGCTCGTCTCGACTACCTCGAGAACCTCGACAAGCAGCCCGAGTACAAGTCCATGTCCAAGAAGGAGCTGGCCGCCCTCTCCCGCGAGCGTGAGAAGCTGCTGCGCAACCTCCAGGGCATCCGCAACATGGGCGGCGCGCCCGACGTGGTGGTCGCCATCGGCGCCGACCATGAGGACATCGCCATCCGCGAGGCCCACAAGCTGGACATCCCCGTGATTGTGCTGACCGACACGAACGCCGACCCGGATTCCGTGGACTACCCGATTCCCGGCAACGACGACGCCGTGCGCTCCGTGCGCCTCATCCTCTCCGTGCTGGTGGAGGCCATCAACAAGGCCAAGCCTGCCGAAGTCAAAGCCTAACCTGATATACGAACCATGGCTGACATTACACCCGCAATGGTCAAGGAGCTGCGCGTCATGACCGACGCCGGCATGATGGACTGCAAGAACGCCCTCGTGGAGTGCGACGGCAACATGGACGAAGCCGTCAAGTACCTCCGCGAGAAGGGCATTGCCAAGGCCGCCAAGAAGGCTGACCGCGAGGCCAAGGAAGGCATCGTCGCCACCATCGTGGAGGGCAAGGACGGCATCATCTACGAAATCAACTGCGAGACCGACTTCTGCGCCAAGGGCGACAAGTTCAAGAACCTCGTCGCGGAAATCGGCGCCGCCCTCAAGGCGTCCGACGTGACGACGGTGGAGGCCGCCCAGCAGGTGGCCATCAACGGCACCACGGTGGAGAAGTACCTGGCCGAGCAGTGCGCCGCCATCGGTGAGAACATGAAGTTCCGCAAGTTCGCCCGCTACACCATGGGCGGCGAGGGCACCCTGGCCTCCTACATCCACATGGGCGGCAAGGTGGGCGTGCTCCTGCAGGTCTCCTGCGGCAGCGCCGCCACCGCCTCCAACGAGGAGTTCCTCACCATGTGCAAGGACCTCACGCTGCACATCGCCGCCTGCGCTCCCAAGAGCGTGGACTCCAGCTCGCTGGATCCGGCGTTCGTGGCGGAGGAGCAGGAGATTGCCAAGGCCCAGCTGCTGGCCGAGGGCAAGCCCGAGGCCCTGCTGGAGAAGATCCTTCCCGGCAAGCTCAAGGCCCTCTACAAGCAGAGCTGCCTGCTGAGCCAGGAGTTCGTGAAGGACCCCTCCATCTCCGTGGAGAAGCTCGTGGCCGAAACCGGCAAGAAGCTCGGCGACACCATCACCGTGGTCGCCTTCCAGCGCTTCCAGCTCGGCGCATAAGCCCTACACAAGCACCATCCTTTCAACCGCACCGCGCCACCCCGCGGTGCGGTTTTTTTCAGCGCAGCCTTTGGGTATGCAATGATTGCCCGTCTTCGCCAAGGCTTCCGTCTTCGCTAAAGCTACGCCGAGACAGGACGCCGAGGCCTACGGGCGCACCGCGCCCTCCGGGTGTTTTGATTGGCGCGAAAAGGTGTGGTTGGTAGGCATGCGTTGGCGTGTATCCACCCCGCGCGGGGGCGGGGTTGCCTCACCGCCGCCCCACGGCGGTTCGCCCTGCGGGCAGCCACATCCGTGGCTGGCCAATCGCCCTTACCGCGCCGCTTGCGGCGCGCCCCTTCGGAGGCCGTCGGGCGCTTTGCGTTAGTTGTAAGTGCGGAGGGGGACACCCCCCGGTCTTACGACCGGGGCTGGAAAAGGTTGTCGCCGACTAGGCGGCTCAAAATTTGGCACGCTTCGCGTGCAGGGAGATACGCATCGCGCCGAATGGCGCGCTTACTTTGAGCCACCTTGGTGGCGTTCACTTTTTCCAGCCCCAGGCGTAAGCCTGGGGGGTAACCACGCCCGATATATCCCACCACGGAACCCCGCCTCCGTGCGGGGTGGATACACGCCAAGGGTCTTTTTCAGCGCAGGGCATCCGCGCATTCCGCACGCAGGGCGCTCACGCCGAAGAGCGGGATGTTCAACAGGGTGCTGCCGTCCTGCAACGGCTGGCGGCTGTACGGCGCCATGGAGCAGCGCACGGAAACGGGCGGGGAGAAGCGCTGCACATACGACAGCAGGCTCTTGGAGCGCAGGTTCGTTTCCGCCTTCACCTCCAGCGGAACGGTGGCGCCGTCCTGTTCAAACAGGAAATCCACCTCGGCGCGGTTGGCTCCGGCGGACCAGTAGTAGGGGGCGGTGCCGAACTCCGCGCGCAACTGCTGCTGCACATATTGTTCCGTGAGCGCCCCCTTGAATTCCGTGAACACGCGGTTCTTCTCCAGCAGGGTTTTGGGCGCGAGCCCGCACTGCGCGGAAAGCAACCCCACATCCAGCACGTACGCCTTGAACGCCGTTTCCTGGTACCCGGCCAGCGGCAGCGCAGGCTTGGACACGCGAGGCACGCGGTACACCAACCCGCTGTCCGCCAGCCATTGCAGCGCCACCTCCAGGCGAGCCACGCGCATGCCCTGCTGCACGGCATTCCCGGAGAACCGCTTGTTCTCCCGCGCCAGTTGCACGGGAATGGAATTCCACACCAGGGACAGGCGCGGCGTTTCCACCGCGGGCGCGTGTTTGGTGAAATCGCGCCGATAGTCGTCCAGCAGCCCGAGCTGCGCCCCGCGCACCTCGGTGAAATCGTTGTTCTCTGCAAAACGCGCCACCACGGCCGGCATGCCTCCCACATAGTAGTAGTGGCGCAGCAAATCCTCCGCACGGGATGCGAAATCCGTCAGCAGCGGCCAGTCGCGGCGGGCGATGGCCTCGTGGAGCTGCCCGTTGCCGGTGGCATCCAGGAATTCCGTGAAGCTCATGGGGTAGACGGGCAGGGTGTCAATCTTGCCCACAGGCCAGCCGGTGCCTTCGTGCGCCGACACGCCCAGCAGGGAACCCGCCGCCATGATGTGGTACTGCGGTGCGAATTCGCAAAAATATTTCAGGGAAGTGAGCGCGCGCGGGCATTCCTGCACCTCGTCGAAGATGATGAGTGTGTCCTCCGCATCCAGCGGGAAACCCGCCTCCAGCTGGATGGCCGTCAGCAGGCGCTGCACGTCCAAATCGCGCTCAAAGCGGCGGCGCATGTCCTCGTTCGTGTCAAAGGAGATGTAGGCCACGCGGCGGTACGCCGTGCGGCCGAATTCCTGCATGAGCCAGGTCTTGCCGACCTGGCGCGCCCCCATCAGCACCAACGGCCGCCGATGGGGCGATTTTTTCCAGGCATCCAGCTGCTCGAACGCGTGTCGTTTCATCCCTTTTCTCCCTGCTGACTCCAATTTGTCATAAAAACATTGATATTTCAAGACAAATTTGCGTTTTTGTACGTTTTCGACAGGAACTTTGGCTCGATTTTGTACGTTTTCGACAGGAACTTTGGGTGGTTTTTGTACGTTTTCGACAGGAACTTGGCGAAAACGGGGGGCGTCACTTGGCCTTGCGGTCCTGGATATCGCCGCCGCGCTTGCGGATGCGTTCAGGCTGGGGCTTCTTGAGGCGGAGCTGGATTTTGCGGCCGCGCTTCTTGATGGTCTTGGTGGAGAAACGGTCGGCGCTCACCTCATGGCCGGCCCCGGCGGGGGAAGCGGTGGGAGCGGCGTCCACGGGGCGCGCGACGCGCTGGAGGCGGTCCTCGAAGGCGGCATCGTTGGCGGCGGCTGCGGCGCTGGCGGCCTTGGCCTCCTCCGCCTGCCGGTGCTCCTCCAATATCTGCTGCATCTCGGTGTCCTCCTCGCGCAGCTTGGCGGCCTCGTCCTCCGGGGTCACGCTCTCCACCAGGTCGGCGCCGGGCTTGGCGGTGTTGTCGGGGTGGTTGCGGAGGTAGTCCTCGAATTCGGGGTCGGGCTCGGCGCCGTAGTGGATGGCGCGGTCGTAGGCGCGTGCGGCGTCGGGTATCTTCTTGGCCTCCGCGAAGATGCGGGCCATGTTGTAGTGGGCATCCGCGATGGCGGGCTTGAGCTTGATGGCGGCGGCGTAGTGCTTGAGGGCGCGGTCATGCTCTTCGCGCAGGCCCTCGATGTTGGCGAGGTAGAAGAAGGATTCGGCGTTGGCGGGGTCCAGCTCGATGGTGCGCGCGAAGAGGCGGCGCGCCTCGTCCATGCGGTCCAGGCGGTAGTAGCTGAGGGCCGCCAGGTAGTACGGCACGGCCAGGTTGGGGGAGAGCCGCCGCGCGCGCTCCAGGTACTCCACGGATTCCTCGCAGCGGTTGCGGTACAGCAGGATGGTGCCCAGGTTCACCAGGCCCGGCACGTTGTCCGGCTCCGCGTCCACGAGCGTGCGGTACAGCTGCTCCGCGGCGGTGTAGCGTTTCTTGGAGAAGGCCTTTTGCGCGAGGGTGGCGAGGGCTTCCGTCTCCAGCCCGGCGCGTACGGCGCGGGCGGCCTGGGCTGCCTGTTCGTCGATGTTGACGCTGGGTTTCTGCCCGTCCTCCGCGCCTTTGATGGTGTCCACCACGCGGCGCTCGGCATCGGTGAGGTCGGGGTTGCTCTCGTCCTCCAGGCGCTGGAGAGCGTTGACGGTTTCCGCGTCCGCGTTCTTCATCTGCTTGTAGGTTTCGATGAGCAGCTTGCGGCCCTCCGCCTGGATGTTGAGGGTGCGCTTCTGCTTGGCGATAACCTCGCGCAGCACCTGGTTTTCCTCGGCCAGGGCGGGATCCACGGTGGGCTTGGCGGCCTGTGCCTCCAGCTCGGCCTCCAGGTTGTTGAGGCGTTCGGTGAGGGTTGACACGCGGTTGCGGTAGGCCATGTTCTCATCGTAGAGCCCGGTCATGTCCTCGCGCAGGCGGTCGGCCTCCTTGCGGGCGGCCTCCAGCTGCTGGGCGAGCACGGAGCGCTCGTCGCCCTCCGCCTCCATGCGGCTTTCCAGCTCCTGCACGCGGTTGAGGGCCTCCTTGAGCTTCTGGTCCAGCGTGAGGTTCTGGTCCAGCAGGGCCTTGGTCTTCTCCGGGCTGTTGAGGTCCACGATGGCGTGGAGCTGCTCGTTCTCCTGCTTGAGGGTGTCGCGCTCCAGGGTGACCCTCTCCAGCTCCAGGCGGGTCTGGTCCAGCGTGGAGGTGAGCTCCGCGACGCGGTATTCCGCCTGGCGGCGCGCATCATCCGCTGCGTGGTACTTGGCGGACATCTCGGCGAGCTGGCGGTTGAGGGAGTCCACCACCTGGTTTCCGGCGGCGCGCTCGGTCTCGATCTGCTGCTGGAGCTCGGCGTAGCGCTGCTTGTACTGCTTGCTCTCCAGCTCGGCTCCCACCACGCGCTGCTGCAGGGCGGCCGCCTTGTCGTTGAGCTCCTTGTAGGCATCCGTGAGGCGGCGCACCTCCTCTTGGGAGCGTGCCAGCTCCGTGCGCAGCTGGCGCGTGAGGTCGGCTTCGTCGTCCGTGCCGCCGCTGGGACGTGTCTCGGGCGGGATGTAGGTGGGGGAGGTGGACGTGCGCTCGCGGGTGGCGATGCTGCCGGGCTCGCGGCGCGGCTGCGCGGGCTGGCTCTTGGCCTTCTCCTGGTAGGTGGCCAGGTTGCGGGCCAGCGTGGTGCGGCGGTACTGCACCAGGTTGGGCTTCCAGTTCGGGAAGTCGCGAACGATGGCGGCCAGCAGGCGCTCTGCGTCGCGCCCCTTGCGCAGCGCCCCGCGGTAGTCTTTCTTCTCCGCCAGCTTCTCCGCCTCCTGAATGAGTTGGTACGCGCCGAGGTAGTACTCCCCGGGGTCGGCCACGCCGCGGCGCGCGTTGCCCATGGAGGCGGACTGCCCGCCGCGGAGCGACTGGGCGGCAAGCGGCTGCGCCGCAGCCAGTGCCAGGCTGCAGACGATGGTGGCCAGTGCGGTGAATCGCGTGCTCATTCGTGCGCTCCCGCATATCATACCGCATCCACGCCGCAACGCAAGCAGGAAACGCGCGCGGGCGCAGGTTGGGCGTGAACCAAGTGTTGCATCCTAGCGCGGTTGTGCTAGAATGGGCGGGAGGATACAACAAGGTGAACTCTCAGGTGAAAGCGCTGGTGTGTGCCGTGGTGGCGAGCGTGCTGATGGGCACGCTGGGCGTGTTTGTGAAGGAGTCGCAATGCGCGGCGCAAACCTGTTCCTTCATGCGCTTCGCCATCGGCCTGCTGCTGGTGCTGCCGCTGTTCCTGCTGCGGCCGGGCAGCAAGGCGTTTTCCTGGCAGTCGGTGGTGTCGGGCATCGGCATCAGCCTGTGCATCCTGTTCTACTTCTACGCCATCTGCGGGCTTTCCGTGGGTGTGGCGGCGCTGCTGCTCTACACGGGCCCCGTGTTTGCGGCGGCGGGCGAGGCGGTGATTCGGCGGCGCATGCCGAGCGCGCGCGATTTCCTGCTGATGCTGGCCTCTCTGGTGGGCATCGCCCTGGTGTGCGGGCCGAGCGTGGGCGCGGGCGGACAGGCTCTCGACGTGGTGTATGGCATCCTCTCCGGCGTGTGCTACGCGGCGTACATCCTCTTCAACCGCCTGATACCCGGCAACGTGACCATGCTGCAGCGCACGTTCTGGCAGTTCTTGGCGGGCGTGGCCGTGCTGGCCGGGCCGTTCCTCATGCAGGAGAACCCGCTGGAGCACGTGGACACGGGCTGGCCCCACCTGCTGTGCATCGGCGTGCTGCAGGGCTTCCTGGTGCTGCTGCTGGTGGCCTACGCCGTGAAACACCTTTCCGCCATCCGCTACGGCACCATCGCCTACGTGGAACCCGTGCTCGCCGTGGCCCTCGGCTGGCTGGTCTATCAGGACACCATGAGCCCGCTGCAATGGCTCGGCGTGGTGCTGGTGCTGGCCGCCTCCGCCGCGCAATCCCTCCTGCCGCAAAACGGGCAGAAAACTCCTTCCTCCCCACAACATGACTGACATCCCTGAAAGCGAACCCTCTCTGCACTGCCTGGACCTCCATGCCGCGGGCGAGCCCTGCCGCGTGCTGCGCGACGCCCGCCTCACCGCCGTGCCCGGCGCCACCATGCGCGAGCGGCTGGATTACGTGAAGGCGAACCTCGACGAGCTGCGCAGCGCCGTCATGCGCGAGCCGCGAGGCCACGAGGCCATGTTCGGCTCCATCATCATGCCCCCCGCCACGCCGGATGCAGACGTGGGCGTGCTCTACATCTGCCCCGGCGGCTACCTGGACATGTGCGTGCACGGAACCATCTGCACCTGCCGCGCCGCCGCGGAGCTCGGGCTGCCGCTGCACGACCCCGGCCGCGTGGTCATCGACGCCGTGTGCGGCCGCATCATCGGCGAGCTGCAGCGGGATGCGCAGGGCAGGGCCAAAACGGTCACCATCCAGAACGTGCCGTCCTTCGTGTACACGCCGGAGCCGGTGATGCTGGAGGTGGCGGGGCTGGCGCGCCCGGTTCCGGCGCACGTGGTGTTCGCGGGCAACTTCTTTGTGCTGGTGGACTACGCCGCGCTGGGGCAGGAACCCGCGCTGCTGGAGGACCACCCCGCGCGCGACCTGCAGGATCTGGGCATCGCCATCCGAGATGCCGCCAACGCCGCCGTTAAGGTGGCCCACCCCACCAACCCCTCCACCAACGAAATCACCCTCACCGTCCTCTACGAACGCAAGGGTGCCGACCCCAAGCACATGCGCAACGCCGTCGTCTTCGGCGAGGGCCAGATGGACCGCAGCCCCTGCGGCTCCGGCACCTCCGCCCTTATGACACTCCTGCACCACCTCGGCGAGCTGGAGCTCAACCAACAGATGGTTTCGGAATCCTACATCGGCTCCGTCTTCCACGGCGAGCTGCACGACGGCGGCACCGTCGGCCCCTACAATGCCGTCATCCCCCGCATCACAGGTCAGGCCTTCCTCACCGGCCGCAGCGAATTCTTCCGCGAGCCCGACGACCCCTTCCGCAACGGGTTCTCCGTTTAGCGCCGCCATCCCTAAAAAAGCCGCACCCCGCATGCCAAACGCGTGCGGGGTGCGACCCAACTTACTACCTATGAAACTCAGTCCCTCCTTGTCTAGCGGGCCGCGAATGCTCTCTCCTTCATTCGCAACCGGAAGAACCGATGAAGGGTAGACACCGCGCGCTGCAAATGTGTTCAAAATTTTTTTGAGCGCGTGTTCCGCGGGTGTCATACGCCACCCCGTCCCCTTGGGCGCGTCACGCGTTGTCCTGCTTCCCGCGGGCAAGCTCCTGCTGGATGAAGGGGGCGGTGGGGGCGGACTTGGATTTGGCGAGCTGCTTGACGGTTCCCTGTGCCATGATGGTGCCGCCGTTCTCGCCGGCGCCGGGGCCGAGGTCGATGACGTAGTCGGCCTCGCAAATGAGCTCCAGGTTGTGCTCTATCACTACCACGGTGTTGCCCATCTCCACGAGCTTGCGGAGGACCTGGACGAGTCGGCGTACATCGTGCGGGTGGAGGCCGATGGTGGGTTCCTCGATCACATAGAGGTCCTGCGGGAGGGACTTGCCCCTGCGGATGGCGGAAATGACGGCGCGGCGACCCTTGATGAGCTCCGCCACCAGCTTGATGCGCTGGGCCTCGCCGCCGGAGAGCGTGTTGCTGGCCTGGCCGAGCGTGAGGTAGCCCAGCCTGGTCTCGCACAGCAGTTTGAGCGGGTCCGCCAGGCGCGGCTGGCCCTCGAAGAACTCCGCGGCCTCCTCCATGTTCATGTCCAGCACCTCGGCAATGGTCTTGCCCTTGTAGCGCACCTGGAGCGTGCGGGAGTTGTAGCGGCTGCCGCGGCAGGTCTCGCACGGCACGATGCACGGCGGCAGGAAGTCCATCTCCTGGCGGATGTAGCCCATGCCCTTGCAATCCGGGCAATGCCCCGCGGACGTGTTGAACGAGAAGCGCCCCGCGTCGAATCCCATGCGGCGGGCGTCCGCGCTCTGTGCGAAGAGGGTGCGGATTTCGTTGAAGATGCCGATGTAGGTGGCGGGCGTGGAGCGCGGGGTCTTGCCGATGGGCGACTGGTCCACGCCGTAGATGGCGCGCACGGACTTGAGCCCGCGGGTGTCGCCCCAGGCGCGGTCGGCGCGCGGTATCTTCTCGCCGAGAGCCACGCGCACGGCGGGCGCCAGCGTTTCCGATATGAGCGAGGTCTTGCCGGCACCGCTGGGTCCGGTGACCACGGTGAGACGCGCGCGGGGGATGCGCAGGTTCACGCCGCGCAGGTTGTGCAGCGTGCAGTTGTCCACCTCCAGCCACTCCGCGTCCTTCACGGGCAGCCACTTGCCGCAGAACGGGTGCGGCTGGTGGTCGTGCAGGGCCTGCCCCGTCACGGATTTCCTGTTGCGGGCCACCTGGGCGAAGGTGCCCTGCGCCACCACCTCACCGCCGTGGATGCCCGCGCCGGGGCCCAGGTCGATCAGGTGGTCGGCGGCGCGCATGGTGTCCTCGTCGTGCTCCACCACCAGCAGGGTGTTGCCGCGGCGCTTCAGGTCGGCAAGCGTTTCCAGCAGGCGCGAGTTGTCTTGCGGGTGGAGGCCGATGGTCGGCTCGTCCAGCACGTAGAGCACGCCGCGAAGCTCCGAGCCGAGCTGCGCGGCGAGGCGGATGCGCTGGGTCTCGCCGCCGCTCAGCGTGGTGGCCGGCCGCATGAGCGACAAGTAGCCCAATCCCACGCGCTGCAGGAATTTCAGGCGCGGCACAATCTCCGCCACCACGTTGCGCGCGATCTCCGCATCGCGCCCCTTGAACTTCCACTCGCCGATGTGGCGCAGCGCCCGCTCCGCCGACATGTCGCCGATTTGCGCGATGTTGAATCCGGAGAGCGTGACGCCGAGCGCGAAGGGGTTGAGGCGCATGCCGCGGCAGACGGGGCAGGTGTCGCCTTCCTCGCTCTTGGCGGCGGCGCGCTCCACGTCGCGGTCGTAGTTCAGCTCGGCCTCCAGCATGCTCTGGCGGTCGTCCTCCTTGTCCTTGAAGCGTGCGGCGCCCACGCGGCCGTGGCCCATGCAGTGCGGGCACCACCCGCGCGGCGAGTTGAACGAGAACGTGGACGGCTCGGGGTCGGCGTAGCTTTCGCCGCATTGCGGACAGGTGAGGCGCGTGCCGATGAGCTGGTCCTTCTTGCCCTTGATGAGGCGGATGAAGCCGTCGCCCAGCTCCAGCGCGCGGTTCACGGTGTCCATGAGCGCGGCGTGGTCGCACGCATCGCCGTTCATGGTGATGCGGCTGCCCTTCACGCGTATTTCGCCGAGCACGATATCCACATCGTGGTTGGAGTATCGGTCCAGCGGCGTGAACGCATCCGGAGCCACCAGGCGTCCGTCCGCCCGCAGGTAGGGGTATTTCTTCTTGGCGGCCCAGCGCGCCAGGTCCGCGTAGTGGCCCTTGCGGTTGCGCACCACGGGCGCGGCAATCATCAGGCTGGCGGGGCGCGCCGCTATCTCCTGCTCCACCAGGTACTCGATTTCCGCGGCGGAGCGCCGCCCCACCGGCACGCCGCATTTGGGGCAGTGCGCCTGGCCCAGCTTGGCGTACAGCAGGCGCAGGTGCTGCCAGATTTCCGTCACCGTGCCCACGGTGGACTTGCAGCCGCCGCGCGACCTGTTCTGCTCGATGGCGACGGTGGGCGGGATGCCCGTGATGCGGTCGATGTCCGGCACCTCCATCTGCTCGGTGAACTGGCGCGCGTACGGGCTCATCACGTCCATGAAGCGCTTCTGTCCCTCCGCGAAGACGATATCGAACGCGAGGGTGCTCTTGCCGCTGCCGGAGAGCCCGGTCACCACGGTCATCTCGTCGCGCGGGATGTCCACATCAATGTTCTTGAGCTGGTGGTGGCGCGCGCCGCGCAGGGCGATGACGCCCTCCGGCACGCCGGGGTCGAAATCCTCCGCGGCGGCGCTGGGCAGCTCGTCCACATCATGGTGCAGGGCGGCGGCGAGGTAGCGTGCGGTGTACCCGTGCGGGCAGGCGGCCACTTCCTCCGGCGTGCCCTGGGCCACGATGTTGCCGCCGCCCGTGCCGCCCTCCGGGCCGAGGTCGATGACGTGGTCGGCGCACTTGATGAGCTCCATGTTGTGCTCGATGACGAGCAGGGTGTTGCCCTGGTCCACCAGGTCCTTGAACACGCGCAGCAGCACCTCGATGTCGCGGAAGTGCAGCCCCGTGCCGGGTTCGTCCAGGATGAGCAGGCGCCCGCCGCGCGCCTCGGCGGATGCGCTTTCGGTCTCCGTGAGAATCTGCGCGAGCTTGAGGCGCTGGTTCTCGCCGCCGGAAAGCGTGTTGAGCGGCTGGCCGAGCGTGAGGTGCCCCAGCCCCACGTCCTCCAGCAGCCGGAGGCGCTGTGCGATGCGGCGGGCACGCGCGCTGTCGTGCTCCGTGAAGAACTGCAGCGCGCTGTGCACGTCCATGGCCAGCATGTCTGCAATGCTGAGGCCGTGGTGGGTGATGGAGAGGGCCTCCGGGGTGTAGCGCGTGCCGTGGCAGAGCGCGCAGGGCACGAAGATGTCGGACAGGAACTGCATCTCCACCTTCTCCACGCCCAGGCCGGAGCAGCGCGGGCAGCGCCCGCCCTCGCAGTTGAACGAGAAGTAGCCGGGCTTCAAGCCGCGCGCCTTGGCGGCGGGCTCGTCGCAGAGCAGGGTGCGCATGTCGTTGAAGATGCCGATGTACACGGCGGGCGTGGAGCGCGGCGTGCGCATGATGGGGCTCTGGTCCACCAGCACCACCTCGCGCACCTTGTCCAGCCCGCTGATGGATTTCACCTTCACCTCCTCCTCGTCGTCGAGGGATTCGGGATGCACGGAGCCGTACAGCACCTGGCATGCGAGGGAGCTCTTGCCGCTGCCGGACACGCCGGTGAGGCAGTTGTACACGCCCAGCGGGATGTCCACGGAAAAGTTTTTCAGGTTGTGGCAGTTGGCGCCGGTGATGCGGATGCGGCCCTTGCCCTTGCGGCGGCGCGCGGAGATGGGCACCTCCCGCTTGCCGCTCAGGTACAGCCCGGTGAGCGATTCGTCATGCTTCAGGATGCCCTGCGGATTGCCGGAGTACATCAACCTGCCGCCGCCGCTGCCGCTGGAGGGCCCCATGTCCACCAGGTGGTCCGCCGCGCGCATCACGGCCTCCTCGTGCTCCACCACCACGAGCGTGTTGCCGCGGCGCGCGAGCCGGCGCATGGCGGCGATGAGCCGCGCGGTGTCGCGCAGGTGCAGGCCCACGGTCGGCTCGTCCAGCACGAAAAGCGTTTCGGTGAGCGCGGCGCCCAGGCACGCGGTGAGGCTCACGCGCTCGATTTCGCCGCCGCTCAGCGACCGCGTCAGGCGGTTGGACGCGATGTAGCCCAGACCGACGTCGCAAAGGTACGCCACGCGGCTGCGCAGCTCGCGCACGGCCTGAGAGAGCGAGCGGTCGTGCTCCGCGGCGGGCAGCACATGCTCGTCCAGCCAGGGCAGCATCTCCTCCATGGGAAGCGCCTGCACCTGCGGCACGCTCAGCCCGCCGATGGTGAAGGCCAGGGCCTCCGGGCGCAAGCGCCCGCCGTGGCATTCCGGGCACACGCGGTACACGCGGTAGTACGCCAGGAAGATGCGCACGGTCATCTTGTGCGCGTGCTTCTCCATGTCGTCGAATATCCCCTTGTAGCCGTACCACCGCCCGGCATCGTAAGCCTCCCACGGGTCCAGGTCCCCGCAGTTGCCGTACAGCACGAAATCCCGCTCCCGCTGGGTGAGCTTGTTCCACGGCACGTCCATGCGCACGGCCTTCTCCTTCTTGTTGACGCGCACGAAATCGCGGTAGCAGGCGGAGAGCGTGGCGGACGATATCATCTTCAGCGCTCCGTCCTTGATGCTCAGTTCCGGGACGATGCCCTTGTCGTAGTCGTACGCGATGGCGCGGCCGTAGCCCTTGCACGCGGGACACGCGCCCAGCGGGGAATTGCCGCTGAACAGGCCGGGCCGCGGCTCCGGCAGCGGGAACCAGTCGCACCGGTACTCGCGCGGTTCCTGCCACGCGCCGTCCTTGCCGCGCAGGGATACGAACGCCGCATCCTGGCCCAGGTGCATGGCCGTTTCCAGCGCCTCCATCAGGCGCACGCGAGATTCCGCCACCAGGCGGATGCGGTCCTGCACCACCAGCCAGCTCTCCCTGCCGAGCGCGGTTTCATCCGACTCCGAAAGGCGCACCACCTCGCCGCCGCAGAGCGCGCGCAGGTAGCCCTGCGCCTCCAGCGCGCGGCACATCTCCGCATGCGTGCCCACCGGCTGCACCGCGAACGCCACCACAGCGTCCTCGCCCGCATGCCCGGACAGCAATTCGTCCGCCACACCCTGCGGGGTGGCGGGTTTCACCACGCGGCCCTCGGCGTCGCGCCCCACGGCGATGCGGGAGAAGATGAGCTTCAGGTACTCGTTCATCCCGGTCATGGTGCCCACCGTGGAGCGGGAGTTTTTGACGGAGTTGCGCTGGCCCAGCGCGATGGCGGGCGGCACGTTCTCCACGGCGTCCACCAGCGGGCGGTCCATGCGGTCCATGAACTGCCGCACGTACGGCGAAAACGTTTCCACATAGCGCCTCTGGCCCTCCGCGTACAGCGTGCCCATGGCCAGCGAAGTTTTGCCGCTGCCGCTCGGCCCGGTCACCACCGTGATGCCTCCCAGCGGTATATCCACATCCACCCCCTGCAGGTTGTGCTCACGCGCCCCGCGAATATGGATGGCCCTGTCCCCCTTGCGCTTCATACCCGCCATTCTAGCCCCGCCACCCCACGCGGAAAAGCCAAAAAAACGTCACCTTGGTTTGTGGTTTTTCGCATTTTTTCAAAAATAGTCGTGCATTGGGGCAATCTCGTGCTTATATGGGTATAGAGAACGATGAAATACGTTACAGAGTATCTGGTCCTTCCGTTTCCCGAGTCTCAGCCGGATTATTGGCTGAAGATAGTGCTGTGGCAAACCGGGGATGAATATCTGCCCACCATTTATGTGCGGGACGGCTTTCGTCTGACGCAATCGTCCTTGTGCGGCAGGCGGAAGCACAGGAAAAAGTATTATCTATGGGTGGAGGACCAATGGGGGATTTTCCCGGAAAACTGCACGGTGAAAGGCGTGCCGGAAGAGCAGGTGATGGATATCGTGCTTGAGGTTGTCAAGTGCAACATGATGAAACAGGGCATCAGCCCCAGCCTTGCGGGTTCATTACACTACCGCCATGAAAATCTATAAGCTCAGCAGCGTGCGAAGCGTGGTCAAGAGGGGAGGGAAGCGCGCCACAATCAAGGTTTACCGCCATGTCAACCAGAACGAGCGCGTGGTGCTCTCTCTCCGAAAGAACTATCTTTGCCTCACCCACGGCGAGGACAACCAGACATACAGCTGCCTGGTGGAAAACATACGGAGAATGCGTATTCTATGAGAAACACGCGAGGTGGTCCGCAGCCCAATACGAGCGCGGGTGTCAATCGCCTTCCTTCCCGTTTTTGGACGAGAGTTCCAATTCCAAAAGGAATTTGTCGAAATCAGACAGGAACTGTTGGTCTTGGATAACGCGGAATTTCTCAAATTCGCTCTCAGCGTGCAGCCGTGCGATTTCTGCGCTAACCTTGCCGGCGTCTTTCAATTCGCCATACTCGAACATGTTGATGAACGCGGTCAAGCGGGTTTCCCAATCATGCATGGTGAGCGGAATGTGGCGCATGGCCATGGTTTCCGCATAATCCAGATAGGAGGTGACCATGCGATTCAATTGCCCCAATTCATCTTCCGTTAGGTAATTTTTCGCCACGGTTACATCCGTTTTGATGATTTTACCGTCCGGCGCATCACGCCAGGTGGTCAACCCCATGTGTTCCTTGGTGGCATCGGCTCGGCATACGATGAGCTCTGCCGCGGTGTGTCCATGCACTGCGTAGTGCATCTTGTTTTGCACGGTGGCATAGAAACGCTTGGTAGCCTCGGCAGTGCTGTCATAGTCGATTGCCGTGGCATAGATATCTGTGATTTTCTGGTAAAAGCGGCGCTCGCTGGCGCGTATTTCGCGGATTCTCGCCAGTTGCTCCTCGAAATAGCGGTCAGAGAGCAGGGTGCCGTTTTTCAGGCGCTCGTCATCCATCACCCAGCCCTTGATGGTGTAGGTGTGGGCAATGCCGTTTACCCATTTCCGGAACTGTACCGCGCTTTCGGAATTCACCTTGAATCCCACGGCTATGGCCATTTGAAGGGCGTAGTGCTGGGCGAGATACTGTTTCCCATCCGCGGCAGTTATCCGAAATTTTCGGATAACTGGTCCCCGCTCCAGTTCAGAGTCCTTGAAGATTTTCAGAATGTGGTAGTTAATGGTGCGGACATCTACGCCATAGAGCGCGGCCATCATCTTCTGGGTAAGCCAGATGTTTTCATCCTCGTACCGCACCTCCATACTTTCCCTGCTGCCGCCCACGGAGGCAACGTAGGTCAAATACTCGGCGGTTGAGCTGGGAACAAGCTCGTTCTGTTTGCGTTTTGCCATGCCATCCCCGCGCTCCGCGGGATACTCCCATTCTATCATGCAATGCCTGAACATCCAAGAAAAAAGCAAAATGGGATCATGTGCAGGGAGCTTCCCATTGTGCCTCCCGGCGTGTCATCTGCCGGTGGTGGGCGTCAGGATTCTGGAGGAGGGCGTCAACTTGCAAGCTGGGCGGCGGCTCCGTCCCTCGCGTGGCCAGCCTACGGCGCTTCTCCCGTTTCCTGCTTGTTCTCGGGCTGTTTCTGGCTGGCGGGGAGGAGTGGCCCTGGAAGCAATCATAGACTGCATAGGCACCACCGGAAATGATGGCAGCGCCGATGGCGACGGCAGTGAGAGGCACATCCGCCACAGCCGCGGCGGAGCCCAAGGGGTAGGCCCATAGGGCATTCGAAGTGGCGTGCAGGGGTGACGTCACCAAGATCACGCCCTCGGCGCAGTTGTGCCTATCCTCATCGGGAATACGCAGCTTGCCGGGCCGCTGTTGCACGGCACCGGGCGGCAGACTCTCCTGCCAGGGGGCCTGTGTGCGCATCAGGCAGCCCGTGCGGTGATCCGTCACCACCTCGCCGTAAAGCGTGCGGGTCTCATCCGGCCTGGCCTCGTAGCGGGTGGGGTCGTAAGCAAGATAATCATCGAGGGGAGACAAGAGGCAGGATCTGCCGCGGCGCACATAACGGGTGGGATGGGCCGCCACATACTGCCTGCCGCCCACGCGGTACACGGTTGCCGGCACCGTCTCAATCTTCGTTCCGGCGTATTTCACATCCTGCGTGTTGCCCTTCAACAGAACGCCCCCGCCCTCACGGCCATAGTCGAACACCTGCCTGTGCGTGGCCACGCAGGAGGACAGCAGCGCCGCCGCCGCCACCGCCGCCACAGGGAGGCAGAGTGTACAGCGGGGTTTTGCAGCCTTGGTTTTCACGATGGTATGGGTTGAGGGTATGCGGTACTCCATACCCATATAAGCACGAAATCCGCCCAATGCACAATTTTTTTGAAAAAAATGCAAAAAGGCATGCGTCCCCAAGAATCCTTTCCAACGCGTTTGCGGGACGAAATTCATTCTTGCGGTGGCGGGTGGAATGGGGTAGAATGGGCGGGTGAGCTATCAGGTCTTTGCCAGGAAATACCGCCCCCAAACGTTCAAGGACGTGCTGGGGCAGGACCATGTGGTGCGCACGCTGTGCAATGCGATTGAGCAGAAGCGGCTGGCGCACGCGTACCTCTTCGTGGGGCCGCGCGGCACGGGCAAGACCTCCACGGCCCGCATCTTCGCCAAGGCTCTCAACTGCACGGGCGGACCCAAGGTGGATTTCGACCCCAACGAGGACGTGTGCCTGGAAATTGCCGAGGGCCGCAGCCTGGACGTGCTGGAAATCGACGGCGCCTCCAACCGCGGCATCGACAACATCCGCGACCTGCGCGACAACGTGCGCTTCGCCCCCACCCGCGGGCAGTACCGCATCATCTACATTGACGAGGTGCACATGCTGACGAAGGAGTCCTTCAACGCGCTGCTGAAGACGCTGGAGGAGCCGCCTGCGCACGTGATGTTCATCTTCGCCACCACGGAGCCGCACAAGATCCTGCCCACCATCCTTTCCCGCTGCCAGCGTTTCGACTTGCGCCCCATCCCCACGGACATCATCGCGAAGCACCTGGTGAACATCGCCGCCAACGAGGGCGTGAAGCTCACGGAGCCCGCCTCCTACGCCATCGCCCGCGTGGCGGACGGCGGCATGCGCGACGCCCAGTCCATGCTGGACCAGCTGGTGTCGTTCTGCGGCAACAGCATCGACGAGCAGAACGTGAACGACATCTTCGGCGTGACGAGCCGCGAGACGGTGGCGCGCGCGCTGGCGTACATTCTGGACCGCCAGCTGCCGAGCCTGCTGCACCTGGTGCACGAGCTCTCCGAGGCCGGGCGCGACATGGGGCAGCTGCTCTCCGAAATCATGGGCGCGGTGCGCGAGCTGCTCATCCTGAAAGTGGCGCCGGAGGAGGCCAACCTGGCCGTGCCGGAACAGTGGCGCGACACGCTCACCAAGCTGCTGGCGCAGACGCAGTCCGACAAGATTGTGCGGCTCATGGAAGTGCTTTCCACCGCGGAGGAGCACATGCGCTGGAGCACCAACAAGCGCCTGCATTTGGAGATGGGCCTCATCCAGGCTGTGCATTCGCTGGCGGAGGCCAACATCAGCGACATCATCCGCGCGCTCAACGGCGCACCCCTGCCGGAGAGGCCCATTGCCACCACCACCCTGCCGGACGTGCCCATGCCCGGCACCGCGGCATCCGCACCGGCTCCGCAAGCGGC
>JAUNNT010000043.1:0-3377 GCA_030531305.1 Akkermansia sp. | reverse complement strand
GCCTGCGCCTGCTCCCGCGCCGCAGCCGGAACCGCAGCCCGCGCCCGAGCCTGCTCCCGAACCTGCACCCGTTGAAGCAGCCCCGGCGCGCACGCTGGAGCCCATCGACGACGCACCGCCCATGTTCGGCACCTCCGCCCCCGCGGAGGTGGAGGAATCCGCGCCGGTGGAGGACCGCCCGCTCACCCCGGAACTCTGGGAACAGCTGCTGGAGCAGGTGCGCGAGCAAGCCCCCATCCAAGGCGCCCTCATCGGCAACACCATGTTCATCAGCGACGACGGCCGCGTGAGCATCGCCATCCACCCGCAGGACATCGACACCCGCGACGCGCTCTTCAGCGAGGACATCTCCGCGCTCATCCGCCAACTCAGCCCCGCGCTCTGCGGGCATGAGGTGAAGGTGAACGTGGTGTCGGACGACAGCATGCCCGCGCCGCTGCCGCCGGATGCGCCGCCGCCCGCGGCCCCGGTGGTGGAAGCGCCCAAGAAAGCGCCCGCCCCCGCCCCCGCTCCTGAGCCCACGCCCAGCCTGCGCCCCAGCGACGACGAATTCTACCAGGACCCCCTCATCCAGCAGGCGCTGGACACCTTCCACGCAACCCTCATCAAACAGAACCCCACCGTATGAACCTCCAGAAACTCATGAAGCAGGCCCAGGCCATGCAGGCCAACATGGCCAACGCACAGGCCCGCCTTTCCGAAATGAAATTCACCGCCGAGGAAGCCGGCGGCAAGGTCAAGGCCACCGCCACCGGCGACGGCATGATCACCGACATCTCCATCGACCCCTCCGTGGTGGACCCCGACGACGCGGAGTTCCTGCAGTCCCTGGTGCTCAAGGCCGTGCAGGGCGCGCTCAACGGCGCCAAGGAGCTCGCCGAAAAGGAGATGCGCAAGGTCACCGGCGGAATGGGATTCCCCATGTAACACGCCATGTCTCCCATCCGCGCCAGCCTTGCCTCCATCGCCGCGCTCGTGTTGAGCGGCGCCGCATGCGCCCAGCCCGTCACCGTGGCCTCCTATCCCGCCAAGATTGTGCCGGAGCAGGCCACCACGCTTTCCCTGGAGCGCGGCATGGTCACCGACCTGGCGGACCCCTCCGGGCGCCTGGAGCGCGGCACCGTCATTGCCCGCGTCAACAAGGAGAAGGAGGAGCAGGAGCGCGAGGAGATGGAGCTGCAAATCACCAAGGACAAGCTCGCCAAGCGCGATGAAATCCGCAAGCTGGAGGCCCAGCGCGAGAAGGTGCGCTTCTACCTCCAATCCCTCACCGAGGACGAGCGCAAGTACGCCAAGGACATGGTGACCGACGGCGTGCAACCCAGCCAGGAGGCCCTCGAGGACATCGAGGAGCGCATCGGGCTCCTGCAGAAGGAGCTCAAGCGCATGCCGGAGCGCAAGCGCGAGGAGTTTGAGCGCGCCCACCTGGCCAACACGCTCAAGATGCCCTACACCGGCCGCCTGCAGTACAACATCACCCTGCCGGAGGACCGCACCAAGCCCTTCGAGCACGCCGCCGTGAGCGCGCAGACCTTCGCCACCGTGTGCGACGACTCCGCCTTCTACATCACCATCAATCTCAGCCAGAGCGAGCTCACCCAGCTGCCGCCTCAGCAGTTCACCGCGGAGGTGTCCCTGCCGGACGGCAAGAAGCTCTGCGGCAAGTACGACCACCACCGCGTGGAACACAACGGCAGCACGGACATGCTGGTGTACTTCTTCCGCCTGCCGCAGGAGGATTCCGACACCGCCTACTCCATGCTGGGCAGCAACGCCAAGGCCGTGCTGGTGTTCGAGTGCGGGGAGGAGCTGCGCGTGGAGGGCAAGGCCCAGATGCTCAACCGCCCGGAGGCCTCCGACTGCGAGAACTGGGAGCAGCTGGTGGAGCGCCTGTTCCCGGATTGCAACATTGTGCTCATTGCCGAGCGCAACATTGTGCTGCGCCCCAAGGACACCAAGTGACCACCCCTGCCGCGGGAGAGACATGAAGCTGATTTGCGAGCACCTGGCCTTCGCCTACACGAGCGACGCTCCCGTCTTCCGCGACTTCTCGCATGAATTCCACACAGGCATCACCGTGCTCAAGGGGTACTCCGGCTCCGGCAAAACCACCCTCCTCAAGCTCCTGGCCGGCTACCTGGACGCCGACTCCGGCAGCATCACCACGCCCACGGGTGAGAAGGTCACCAGCCGCCGCTACCGCCGGCGCGACGTGGCCTACATGTTCCAGGGCATCAACCTGCTGCCCCTCATGAGCGTGGAGCGCAACCTGCGCCTGGCCGCGGAAATGGCCGTGCTCCCCAACCGCGAGTGGAAGCCCCGCTGCGAGCAGCTCCTGCGCGACCTGGGACTCACCGAGCTGCGCAAGCGCCGCGCCGACAAGCTCTCCGGCGGCCAGGCCCAGCGCGCCGCACTCGCCAGAACCCTCATGAAAGGGGCACCGACCGTCCTGCTGGACGAGCCCACCTCCGGGCTGGACGACACCAACACCGACATCATCAAGAAACTCGTGCTCAAGGATGCGGCGGACCGCATCTGCATCATCAGCACCCACGATTCCCGCCTGCTCGACCTGGCCGATGAAATCATTGATTTTGACAGCTCTGTACCTGGCTAAGGACACCCTGAACCGGTGGGTATCGCGCATCTCCAGCCCGCTGGCGCGGGTGCTGGTGGTGTACTTCCTTTCCCTGTGCGCGCTGTGCTTCCTGGGCAGCTACGTCATCACCGCCAAGGCCCTGCGCGACAAAATCCGCATGCAGGGCGGCGACCTGGTGCAGATGATGATGTTCAGCGCCCCCGGCGGAACCGTGACCGCCCTGCCTACCGAGCAGGAGCTGAGCGACCTGCTGGATGTGGATTCCCTGGCCGTGCGCGCCGTGGGTTCCGCCACGGTGGAACAGCGCAGCGTCTCCGTCTTCACCTACGATTTCCAGCGCTCATCCCAGTTTGTGCCGCTGCTCTCCCCCAGCGCCGGCCCCAGCCTGCTCTGCCCCATGGACAGGCCCGTATTCCTCCCCGGCCCCAGGGATGTGCGCCTGGCGGGGGATTCCACCACCCGCACCCTGCTGGTGCGCCACCTGCCGCCGAACCACATGCTCATGCGCCTCATGCCGGACGGCTGCATCCTCATCCCCCCGGAGATGGCGGAGAGCCTCGCCCCCAACCGCGGCAGCACCATGCAGCGCCTCATCGCACGCGTCCGCAACCTGGAGGGCGCCCACTCCCTCACCCGCGTGGAAACCTACTTTGAGAACATGCTCCGCCTGGAGGGCGTGCAGGGCCACGTCATCTCCGCCTCCAGGATGCTCCGCGAGATGGACGTGGTGCTCAGCAACAGACCCAGTGCCGCGCCGCCTTCTGCATCGGCATCGTCG
>JAUNNT010000096.1 GCA_030531305.1 Akkermansia sp. | reverse complement strand
ATGCACCCTTTTTATGTGCCCCCTTGCCTGTCGCATTTAATTTTGCAATGAACGCGCCCTCGGCGGGTGAGCGTTTTCCGTTGACACACCGGGCGGGCAGCGGGTATATTCGCGGGAGAATGAAAAAGGCCGCCGCCATCATCCTGTGCGCCGCGCTGGCGCTGATAGCCGTGCTCTGGTGCGTTGTCGGCACGGTGTTCGTCACCTGCGAGACGCCGGAACGCCCGGCGGCGGTGAACGCCGCGCTGGTGCAGGAACTGCGGCAATCCGTGGAGACGCTGTGCTCCGCGCCGCGGTACGGAGAAACCCTGCAGCTGGCGGAGGACTACATCACCCGCACGCTGGAGGAGGCCGGGTACGAGGTGCGGTTCCAGGAATTCCAAAACGGCGGCACCGCCTTCCGCAACATCATCGTGGAACGCAGGGGTACCGAACCCGGCAAATACATCATCGGCGCGCACTACGATGCCTGCGAGCCCGACGGCGATGGGGATTCCAACCCCGGCGCGGATGACAACGCAAGCGCGGTGGCCGCGCTACTGGCGCTCGCCAAACGCATGCCGCAAAACCCCAGGCACACGGTGGAGATGGTGTTCTACGCCTGCGAGGAGCCGCCCTGGTTCGACACCGATGGCATGGGCAGCCACCACCACGCGCAGGCGTGCGATGCACAGGGCGTGCTGGGCATGGTTTGCCTGGAGATGCTGGGCTGCTTCAGCAACGACGAGGATTCCCAGCCGAGCCATTTTCCGGGTCAGCGGCTGCTGGTACCGGGCAAGGGAGATTTCATCGCCGTGGTGGGAGACATGGATTCACTCGGCCTTGCCCGCCGCGCGGCGGGCAGGCTTTCCAAGCGCATCCGCACGCTGCGCGCCAACATCCCCTTCGCGCAGGACAGCGTGCTGTACTTCAGCGACCACCGCAACTACGCCGCACGCGGCATCCCGTGCATCATGGTGACCGATACCGCCATGCTCCGCAACGGGAGCTACCACGAGGCCACCGACACCCCGGACAGCCTCGACTACGCGAACATGGCCCGCATCACAGCCGGGCTGCTGGATACCATCAAGGAACTCGCCTGGTAAAGGCGCGCTTTACTTCCGCGCCTGGCGCTGCTGTTCCTGCAGGGCCTGCTGCTGGGCGTCCATCATGCGCTGCATGAAGCCCTTCTTGCCGCCGCCCTTGCGCTTGACCTTGGTGAGCTCTGGCTGGGGAAGGCGGCGGATGAGGAGGGTCTGGATGATGGAGATGATGTTGGTGGTGGTCCAGTAGAGGGCCAGGGCGCTGGCGTACGTGTAGCAGAATAGGAAGAACACCGCCGGCATCCAGCGCATGATCTTCACCTGCGTGGCATCGCCCGTGGCGGGCGTCATGTGCATCTGCACAATCATGGACACGGCCATGAGGATGGGCAGCACGTTGATGGGCAGGTTGTAGCTGCCGATGGGCAGCCAGCACACGGTGTCCATCTGCGAGAGGTCGGTCACCCAGCCGATCCACTCCGCGCCGCGGAATTCGGCGGCGGTCTGCAGCACGTAGAAGAAGGCGAAGAAGATGGGGATTTGCAGCATCATGGGCAGGCAGCCGCCCATGGGGGAGATGCCGTACTCCTGGTAGAGCTTCATCATCTCCATCTGGACCTTCTGCTGGTCGTTGGGGTACTGCTCCTTGAGCTCCTTCATCTTGGGCTGGAGGAGGCTCATGCGCTTCATGCTCATGTAGCTCTTGCGGTAGAGGGGCCAGATGATGCCGCGGACCACGAAGGTCATGGCGACGATGGCCCATCCCCAGTTGCCGAACCAGCCGTAGAAGAGGTTGATGAGCCAGTTCATGGGGTAGCTCAGGAACGTGAGGATGCCGTAGTCCATGAGGCGGTCCAGCTTGCGGAACTCGCCGTTCATGTCGCTGAGCATCAGATTGAGCTTGGGCCCGGTGAACACCTGGAAGGAAAGGTTCTTCTGGCCTCCCTGCATCTCCGCGCTCTTGGGGCTGAGCGTGAAGTCAGGCAGGCCGACGGCGAGCTGCACGCCGTCCTCCGACATGGCGCCGGTGACGGGCAGCTTGAAGTTGGCAGGGGCGGCGTAGATGCCGCCGTTGCCGGAATCCTTGGCGGGCTGGATGACGGAGGCGTAGTACTGGTTCATCACGCCCGCCCATTCCAGGGACTTGAAGTCGTTGGTGCAGATGCGCGCCTTGGTGCCGGAGAACATGCCGCTGAACGAGCCGGCGCTCTCCTTGTTGAACTCGCCGTTGTCCTGCGTCACGTAGTAGGTGTAGCGCGTGAACTCGTCGTCGGAAAGCTGGCATGCGCCGCCCGCGTACAAGCCCCAGCCCTTGGCCTCCATGGCCTGGGCGGAGGTGTTCTGCACGTCGATCTTGAGGTCGAACGCATAGGCGTTGCCGTCGATGGTCTGCTCGCCCTGCTGCAGGGGCTTGAGGGTGTAGATCTTGCGGACGACCAGCTCTCCCACGCGGGCGGCGAGGGTGATGCTGCGCTCGTCCTGCGCCACCACCTGGTACACGGCGGTGTCAAACGTGGCGGGGCGGTCAGCGGAGAGGCCGAACATGAGCGTGCCGATACCGTGGTCGGTGTCGGAGTTGATGCGCACGTTCTGCTGGAGCTCGGGCTTGATGCTGTTGATGGCCTTGCCGACCATCTCCACGCCGGAGATGCTGCCGCCCACATCCTGGAAGTGGTACTTGGCCACCACGTTGCCGTTGGCGTCCTTGGAATCGATGACGGCTATCTCCTGCGCGGGCTTGGCGGCGGCGGGAGTGCTGGCGGCGGGTGCCGCGGGCTGGGCAGCGGAAGCCGAGCCGTCGGCGGGCGTAGCAGGCGCGGCGGGCTGTGCGGCGGGTTCCGCGGGGGCGGCGGGCTGCGCCGCGGCGGCTGCGGGATCTGCCGGGGCCGTGGCGGCCGGCGGATCGGCGGGAGTTTCCTGCGGTTCGTTCATGGTCCACTGCAAACCGAGCAGGACCACGCAGATGGTGACAACAATCCAGGCTGTTCTATCCATGGTGAGTGAGGGGGAAAGGGGTGTAGAGGAAAATCAGTGATGCTTGCGGGGCGGGACGGGATCGTAGCCGCAACCGCCCCAGGGGTTGCAGCGCAGGATGCGCCAGATGCCCAGCGCAGAGCCCTTGAAGGCGCCGTGCTCTTCCACGGCTTGGATGAAGTAGGTGGAGCAGGACGGCTCGAAACGGCAGCCGCTGTTCGGCCCGCTGAGCACGTGCAGCGGACGGCTCAGGTAGCGCTTGTAGAAGCGCACGGGGAGGATGAGTAGGGCTTTCAGCATGCGGCCTGCCTGTTGAGGGTTCGCTTCAGCAGCCTCAGGAAATCCTGTTCCATCTCCGCGAATGTGGCCTTGGTTGCGCTCGCGCGCACCACCACCACCACATAGCGGCCGTTGGCCAGCGGTTCCCCGTGTTTCCGCAGCAGCTCCCGCACGCGCCTCCGTGCACGCACGCGCTCGTACGCGTGCCCCGTGCGCCGGGTGGTGATGATGCCGAAGCGGGAGCCGGCGTCATGCGCGGCATCCGCCTGTTCGGCGGGAAGGGGAGCTGTGTTGAGAATAAGGAAACGCCCTGCTCGGGATGACCCCGCCGCCCGCACCAAGGCGAACTCGGAGGCTCGCTTCATGGTTTGGCGCCGCGTGAGCTGCATCGTGGAACAGGGCGTTGTTTCCTGTCGCGGGGGAATCCCGCCTGTACGGCGGGAACCCGCTGCCGGCGCGGCTTTAGCCGTGCTGGATGATGTGGCGCTTGAAGTGGATCTCGGCGCCCTTGGGAAGGAGGCGCTTGCGGCCCTTGGCGCGGCGGCGGGCCAGGATGGCGCGGCCGTTCTTGGAAGCCATGCGGGCGCGGAAACCGAACTGCTGCTTGCGGCAGCGCTTGGAAGGCTGGTATGTTCTCTTGCTCATGGTTGTATTCTTTCTTGTGAAGTGGTTTTTCCGATTCTCCCATCGGGAGCTCGGGGCACAAATGTTAGCCTATTTTCCACGCATGTCAAGCACCAATCCAAAAAATCAGCCATTTTTTCGCGTGCAGGCTGCGCACGCTCGCAAAACTTTGGCCTTTACAAGACGCGCGGGATGTGTTAGAGTGCGCCGCATGAGCACAGATTACAATTCTCTTGCTTTGGAAATCCGCCAGATGGTGGACGCGAACTTGATGCCGGGTGAGGAAATCATCTGGAAAGGCAAGCAGGGCGCCGCGCCCAGCCGCAACCGCACGCTGGCCATCTTCTCCGTGGTTGCCCTGGCGATTGTGCTGCTTCTCTGCCTGTACGTGGCCGTCGTCACGGAAAACGGCCCGGTGATGGCAATCATGATTTTCCTCATTATCGCCATGCTGGTGGCCATCCTGGACATCATCCTGGTGTACCGCAACTTCTCGCAGACGGCGGTGGTGCTCACCAACTACCGCGCCATCAAGGCCTACCGCAAGGTCCACAGCTACCGCATCCACGGCACCGGCTACAAGGGCATCACGGATGTCAAGATCACCAACCGCAAGCCCGACGGCACCGCGGACGTCATCTACTACTACATCGACGGCCGCACCGGCCACCGCGGCTGGGGCTTCCTGAGCATGGACAAGCCGGAGGAAATCCGTGAGATTGTGCTCAAGCGCAAGCAGGAGGAAGAGATTCCCGCCACGCTCCCTGTGCCGGAATCCCCCGCCTGGGACAAGCTTTCCGACAACCAGCGCGAGTGGCTCACCAAGGCCATGCAAGAGGGCGAGTCCCCCGTGTGGGCATGCACCCCCGCCGGCTCCGTGAAGGCCGCCCGCGGCAAGGGCAAGATCACCTTCTACGCCCTCACCAACAAGCGCGCCCTCGTCTTCAACCAGCAGGGCTCCGTCATTGAGGAGTACCCCCTGCACGTCAACATGATGCAGGACCACGAGACCAACGCCAACGGCGGCGGCAAGCTCGTCCTCGCCTACGATGTCAAGGACATGAGTGACTTCTCCCGCCAGCACGAGCAGGGCTTCCTCCACCTCCGCAACGTCGCAGAGGTCGAGAACATCCTCGCCAAGCTCCAACCGCAAGCCTAAGGATTTACAATTGACAATTTACGATTGACAAG
>JAUNNT010000003.1:45502-63503 GCA_030531305.1 Akkermansia sp. | reverse complement strand
TCAATCCTAAATTACATTGCAGGGTTAAGGTCACTCAGCGCCGGATCCAGGAAAATCCCGTCCTTGCGCACCAGCTTGTCATCCAGGTATATTTCCCCGCCGCCGTAGTCCTTGCGCTGGATGCAGACGAGGTCCCAGTGAATCTGCGATTTGTTGCCGTTGGGCGCCACATCGTAGCACTGGCCGGGGGTGAAGTGGAAGGAGCCGGCGATCTTCTCGTCGAACAGGATATCCCGCATGGGCTGGAGGATGAACGGGTTCACGCCGAACGAGAACTCGCCGATGTAGCGGGCGCCATCATCGGTGTCCAGAATCTTGTTGAGGGCGTCGTCGTTGCCGTTGCAGTGGGCCTCCACAATCTTGCCGTTCTCGAAGCGGAACTTGATGCCGTCGAACGGGATGCCCTGGAACACGCTGGGCGCGGTGTAGGCGAGGGTGCCGTTGATGGAGTCGCGCACGGGCGCGGTGAACACCTCGCCGTCCGGGATGTTGAGCTTGCCGTCGCACAGGATGGCGGGAATGCCCTTGATAGAGAACGTGAGGTCCGTGCCGGGACCCACGATGTGCACGCGGTCGGTCTTCATCATCATGGCCGCCAGCTTCTCCATGGCGGCGCGCAGCTTGTCGTAGTCCGCCAGGCAGCAGCGGAAATAAAAATCCTCGAAGGCCTCCGTGCTCATGCCGGCACCCTGCGCCATGGCGGGGTTGGGCCAGCGCAGCACGCACCAGCGGGTGTTGTTCACGCGCTCGTTGTGGACGGGGCGCAGGTACTTCTGCGCGAGCTTCATGCGGTCTGCGGGGACGCTGGAGTTCTCGAAGCTGTTGGCGGCGCCGCGGATGGCGATGTAGGCGTCCATCTTTTGCATTTCCGCCAGCTCGACGGCTGCGATGGCGTCGTACTGCTCGTCGGTGGCGCCGGCGAACATCTCGCGGGTGACAGCGGTGTGGCGCAGGTTGATGTGCGGGCAGGCTCCCGCGGCGCGGGCGGCGCGGATGAGCTCGATGGCGATTTCGTCCGGCGCGTCGATGACCTCGAACAGCACGTGCTCCCCGGGTTGCAGGGCGCAGGAGTGGTTGATGAGGTTGCGGGCCAGGATGGTTGTTCTGGGATCAGTCATGGTCTTGATTTTGGGGTGAAAGGTTATTCTTCACGCGGGGGATTGCAGCAGCTCCAGCGCCTCGCGCATGTCGGCCTCCGTCACGGCATCGCTCACCACGGGCTTGCCGATGGCTTCCAGCAGCACCAGGTGTGGCGTGCCGCCGCGGAACTTCTTGTCCGCCGCCACGCGCTCCATCACGGTTTCCGCGTCCACGTGCTCCGGCAGGGTGAGCGGCAGCCCGATGGTGCGCATGGTCTCCAGCACCAGCTTCTCGTCCGATGCGGACAGCCCGGCGAACTTGCGCGAAAGGTGCAGCGCGGCGCGCATGCCCAGCGCCACGGCCTCGCCGTGCAGCAGCTCGCCGTAGGGCACGCTGGCCTCGATGCCGTGGCCGATGGTGTGGCCGAAGTTCAGGAAGGCGCGCACGCCGCGGGTCTCGTGCTCGTCCTGCTCCACGATGCGTGCCTTCACCGAGATGTTGTCGGCGATGATTTCCGGCAGGCGCTCAATGGTGGTGAGGGAGAAGCCGATGTCCAGTTCCTCCGCCAGCTGCATGAGCGGGAAAAGGCTCTTGGCGCGGCTGATGGCGGCGTGCTTCACCATCTCCGCCATGCCCTCGCGCCCCACGCGCGTCGGCAGCGTGGTCAGCGTCAGCGGGTCCGCCACCACCAGTTTCGGCTGGTGGAACGCGCCCAGCAAATTTTTTCCAGCTGCTATGTTCACCGCGGTCTTGCCGCCCACGGAGCTGTCCACCTGGGCCATCACGGTGGTGGGTATCTGGATGAACGGGATGCCGCGGTAGTACGTGGCGGCCAGGAAGCCCGCCAAATCCCCCACCACGCCGCCGCCCAGCGCCACGATGAAGCTCGTGCGGTCGTGCCCCGCCTTCACCATCTCCCCCGCCAGCGTCTCCGCTGTGGACAGCGTCTTGCTCTGCTCCCCGGCGGGGAACACGTGCGTGCTCACGCGGCACCCGGCGTCGTCCAGCGCGGTGATGACGGATGCGGCGTAGAGCGGAGCCACGTTGCTGTCGGTGATGATGGCGGCCTTGCCCTCCAGGCGCGCGCGCGCCACCAGGAAGCCCACGGATTTCAGCGAACCGTTGGCCACGTGCACCTCATATGATTTCTCGCCCAGTGAAAGGGGAATGTCCGGCATGCCCGCATTATAATCGCCCGTCCCCGCGCGGGCAAGGCCATATTGCGCATGCACGCGCGCCCGCGCACAATCTTCTTGCCAACACGAGGGGGAATGCAGTATATTGAACATAAACAAGGAATATCCCATGAAAAAGCAATTTTGGATGGCGTGTGCGGCCGCGGCCGCGATGTCGCTCATGCCGCTGACGGGGCAGGACGATGCCGCCGCGACGGAGGAAACGCAAACCATCAACCTGGCGGACGAAGCGGGTGAGGAGGCGGCCTCCGCCGCGCTGACCCAGTTGGTGAAGGAGCGCGCGGAGAAGGACGACTACCACAACCTGGTGGACGAGCTGCGCAAGATGCTGCAGGAGTCTTTCCCGGATGCAGTGAAGGAGGATAACGAGACGCTGGAGGGCATCAAGCTGGGCAGCAAGCCCGGCATGCGCGCGCTCAGCCTCTGCCGCGCCCTCCAGATGGCCCTGGAGGCCCCCGCGGACGGCGACGCCGCCAAGCAGAACGCCTTTCTCAAGTGGCTCTGCACCAACTCCAAGAAACCCGCCTCCGCATTCGTTTCCGGCATCACCAAGAACAGGGTGGAGTACAAGGACGCCGTCAAGATGATGGCCGAGCTCCGCAAGGCGTACGATGCCGACCCCAAGAAGGCGCTGGCGGACATCAAGGGCATCACCGACCCCAAGGCGGGCGGCGTGAGCAAGAAGTACTACCCGCACCAGAAGAAGGAAATCGACGCCACGGTGAAGAAGCTCCTCTCCCACAAGGACAAGGGTACGCCCAAGGTGCAGCAGGATGCGGTGAACATGGTCAACGTCTTCCGCTACCTCTGCGGACTCTCCCCCACCGTCACCTACGACAAGACCTACCAGGAGGAGGCCCAGCTGGCTGCGGAAACCTGCCGCAAGGCCGGAAAGATCGACCACGGACTGGGCGGCAACACCGACAAGTGCAACCTCTTCCAAGGTCAGCAGGATGTGCCCGTGGACGACGTGGTGGGCTACGTTGAGGACCCCGGCGAGAACAACCGCGAGGGCCGCGGCCACCGCAGCTGGATCCTGGCCCCGGCCACCGGCAAGACCGGGTTTGGCGTGGCGGGCGGTTTCGGTGCCATGCGCACCATGGACAGCTCATGCACCGTGCCGCGCCCGGAAAACGGCCACGCCTACCCCGGCATGGGATTCTTCCCCGTGGAATACCTGCGCGGCGACGGCTGGAGCTACTACGCGCCGGAGGGCCAGACCGTGCCGGACAACCCCAAGGTGGAGATGTGGAAGCTCTCCCGCAGCGTGGCGGAGCCGCCCACCGAATCCCAGCTCACCAAGGCCAATTCCATCCCCATCAAGGCTATCTTCAAGGGATGGGGAAACTCCGTCACCTTTGAGCCGGACTACTCCAAGTTCAAGAGCAAGGGCGGCAAGATGGGCGGCGCCTACTGGATCCGCGTGTCCTGGGAAGGTTTCAAGATGGAGTACGTGGTGGATTTGTACTGACGCCCCGTCAATTCCAGGGCAGCATTCCCTCGCGGCGCGGTCTGTAGCCGTCCCGCGTCTGCTCCAGCAGGCCGCATTGCACCAGCTCCGCCAGGTCGCGGCTCAGCGTGCGCAGGTTCTTGTGGCGGTAGTGCGTGTAGAACACCGCTTGCGGAATGTCGGAAAAGGCGGTAATCACCGTGGGCGCGGGCGACAGGGAGAGCAGGAGGTCGCGCCGGCGCGTGCCGGTTTTCTCCGTGGGGCTGTTGCGGAAATATTCCTCCACGTGCTGCCGCCAGGCTGCGCGCAGGCGGCATTCCCGCAAGTCCGCCAGTAGCCCGCGCAGGGCGCCGCCCCACCCCTCCAGCGCCTGGATGAAAAAGCCGTCCCACACCGCGGTCTCTGACGAGGCGAGCTCCTGCACAAAGCGGTTGCACGCGGGGGATGAGTGCGCGCCCAGCAGGAAGGCGGCCGGCGCGGGGATGCCCGACCGCATCAGCAGGAACAGTTCCGCCAGCCGCGCCGTCCGCGCGTTGCCGTCGGGGTAGGGGTGTATCCGCAGCAGGTACACGTGCGCCATGAGCGCGCGCAGGATGTCCACCATCCGCTGCATCCCCGCATTCTCCGCCGCAAAGGTGTCCGATCCCACCCAGGAGCAGTAGCACTCCAGCGCAAAGCGGCATTTCTCCGCAGGCAGGCCGACGCCATCCACCTCGCCGCGCCGCACGCTGCCGGCCTCCTCGCCCTCGGGCAGGGAAAGCCCGTCCAGCACGGTGGCGTTGATGCGTCCCAGGTAGTCGGTGTCGTATTTCGGCGCGCTGAGTTGCCGCGTGGCGCGCGTCAAGCCGTGGCACGCCTGGATGATGTTCCAAATTTCGCGCTCTCGCGGAGTTTCCTCCAATTGCCCCCTTTCCGCGCGTGCTGTGATGTCGCTTATCTCGTTCTCCGTCAATGTGTTGCCGTTGGCAGAAACGATGGCTTGCGCGCACCTCAACAGATACTTTTCCTCCACTTCCGCGGCCTCCTGCGGCGTCAGGGCTGTTTCCTGCACCTCCCGGAGCACAGCGCAGACCTCGCCCAGAAGCAGCCACAGGCGGTAGTGGTTGCCCACGGGGATTTCAGTGGGATATTGCAGGGTATCTTGGCGGTTGTTGTCCATTTGTGGCGAGTTGGTTAGTGGTTTCTTGTTTGGGAAATTGTCAAGCGGTTTGTCTGGGGTTAGTATAGCTGCGTGTGTCAGGGGTGTCAAGGGGATTTTAAATGTCGTGTATAATTGTTGCCATTTAAGGATAGTTGTTGCGATTTTGTCAATTTGTGTTTATTGAGAAACAATGGTATGAGATAATACAGCCAATATTTTTGTCCCATAGACTGTCTTTAATTTAGGATTTGGGATTTAAGATTTTGGATGTAGGATTTGTGTGCCGCAGGGGCTGGTTAGGCCTTTTTGTCCGCTGGGGCGTCCTCCTTGAGGAGGATGGTGAGCTCGCTGAGCTGCCGACCGAGCTCTGCGCGTTCGGCGTTGGTGAGGGAGGCGTCGAAAATGCGTGCTCGGATGGCGTCGATATCAGCCTTGATGGCGGCGCGGACGGCGACATCGCATGAGCTGTTGACAAAGGCCTGGAGGTCGCCCTCGATATTCAGGGGCTCGTTGGAGACGGCTCGCATGGCGGCGGCCTGTTCCGGCGTGAGTGAGGCGATGAATTCCTGCCATTGCTCGTCGTTGCCGGGTTCGGGCATTTTTTCCATGAGACGCTGGAGGATCAGTCCGCCGGAGAGCTTTTGGATGGGTTCCTGGAGGTCTTCGATGCGGTCGACGAAGTGTTCCTGCATGCCCTTGTGCCCGGCGGCATATATGATGATGTCCAGGATGGTGGGGTGGATGTGGATGGGCACCACGCGGACGGGTCCCTCCTCCTGCATGCCGTACTGGGCCTCGGGGTCGTCGTAGTCCAGGTAGGAGGGTTCGTCCTGCTGGCGGAAATCCTTGCGGGTGTCCTCCTTGCGGTTGCGGATGATGTCGTTAACGATGGAGCGGAAGTCGTCCAGGCCGGTGTTGAGGCGGGTGGCGAGGTCCACCACGGCGACGTCTCGGCGCGTGGGGTCGGCAATCTCGGAAGCCAAATCGGCCATGCGCGGGATGAGGGCGGCGCGGTCGTTGGCGTTCTGGATGGCGGCCAGCTCGATTCCGGCGCGCAGCTCCAGATAGGGCTTGGCATCGGCAATGGCCTGGCGCAGGGCGTCCGCGCCGCTGTGCTTGATGAGGGAATCGGGGTCCTCGCCGGGTGGCAGGGCGGCCTGGTAGACGTCCATGCCCACCTGGGCGAGCTTGCGGAAAGTTTTTTCGCTGGCCTTGATGCCTGCGTTGTCGCCGTCGTAGCAGAGGATGGCCTTGGAGGCGTACTTGTGGAGCATCTTGGCGTGGTCGTCGGTGAACGCGGTGCCGAGTCCTGCCACGGCGTTGCGGATGTCGGCCTTTTCATGGCAGGCGATGACGTCCAGCTGGCCCTCGCAGACGACGACGCACATGCCGGCCTTGGCGATGGGACCTGTGGCCTTGTGGAGGCCGAATAGGAGCTCTCCCTTGCGGAAGGCGGCGGTTTCCGCGGTGTTGACGTACTTGCGGGGGTCCTGGCCCTCCTGCATGATGCGGCCGGAGAATCCCACCACCTCGCCGCGCACGTTGCGGATGGGGAACATCAGGCGGTCTCGGAAGACGGGGTAGGCTCCGCTGCGGCCGTTGCCCAGCAGGTAGGCATCCACCTGCAGGCGGGAGTCCATGCCGTGGGAGGCGGCCAGGTCGGCGAGCTCGCGGTAGTCGGGCGGGGCCCAGCCGAGCTCCCAGGCCTTGGCGATATCGATGTTGAATTCACGCTGCTTGAGATATTCGCGGACGTGGGCGGCCTCCTTTCCGCGGCAGAGCTTGCGGTGGAAGTAGGAGGAGGCGAGGGAGTTGAGCTGGATGATGCGGGAGCGGAGCATGCGCAGGCGTGCGGCCTCCGGGTTTTCCTCCTCCTCGATGACCGGGATGCCGTTGATGTCCGCGATGCGGCGCAGCGCGGTGGGGTAGTCCAGGTTCTCGAACATCATCAGGAACTTCACGCCGTCGCCCCCCACGCCGCAGCCGAAGCACTTGAAAGTCTGCCGCGCCGGGTTCACGTGGAACGAGGGCGTCTTCTCGTTGTGGAACGGGCAGCACGCCTTCCACGAGTTGCCCGCGCGCCGCAGCTGGACGTACCGCCCCACCAGGTCGACAATGTCGACCGAGCTCTTGATGCGTTCCACGCATTCCTGTACGATTCTGGGCATGGCGGGGCTAGACGAGGCTGGTGATGTCCCAGGACCACGGGCGGTGGAAGTCCGGCTCTCCGTGGAGGTCGCTGGAGGTGGTCAAATAGAGGTAATCCGGGGAGTTTTGGATGGCGGCGGCGGCGAGGCGGCAGTGGGCGGGGTTGATGCCTATGGCCTCCAGGTAGGCCAGCGGCAGCTCCGCGCGGCACTCCCAGGAGCCGTCGGGTGCTATCTCGCCCCGCGTTGCCACGGAGGGCAGGGGCGGCACCGTCAAATCGCGCGCGCGCGGTTCTGTGAACACGCATGCCCACCAGGCGCCGTTGGGGCAGAGGTTGAACTCCATGTAGCGCGTGCCCTCCGCGTTGGAGATAAAGAATTCGGCGGTGTCGTACTCCCACAGGCCCTCCACGAACTCGCCGGGCTTGGCGGTGGGGTGAATCTTGACTGCGCGGCGCTGGCTTGCGGTGTACACCAGCCTGCCGTCCACCACCTGAAACGCGTAGCGCACAGGCTCCGGCAGCTCCGTGCCGTACCATTCCCTGCGCAGCTCGCCGCTCAATTTCCCGTTCTCGCGTTCCATCCAGACACCTTTACCACAGGCCGGGCGGAATGTCAATCTTGGCGTAAATCACAATACGGGGGAGAGCAGGCGGCAGAGGCGGGCCGCCACGCGGACGAACCAGCCGGAGTTCTCCCAGTCATCCGCACGGAGCGGCACGCACCGGCTCATGTCGTCCTCCATCATGGCGCCCACGCGTGCGTTCATCTCTTGCCCCACCATGAGCATGGTGAGCTCGAAATTGAGGCGCAGCGAGCGCTCGTCCAGGTTGGCGGAGCCGATGCTGCAGAGCTCGCGGTCCATGAGGGTGACCTTCTCATGCAGCACGCCGGGGGTGTAGGCCAGCATCTTGACGCCGCTGGATATCAACTCTTTCTGGAAGGTGAGCAGGGCCAGGTTGGCCAACGGGTTGTCGCTCTTCTGCGGCACCAGGATGCGCACGTCCACCCCGCGCAAGGCGGCGGCCAGCAGGGCGGCGTTCACCGCCTCCGACGGCACGAAGTACGGCGTGGTGATCCACAGGCGCTCCGTGGCGTGGGCCGCCATCTCCAGCACCAGGAGGTGCCAGTAGCTCGCCGCCCCGTCGTTGGGGCCGGAGGGAACGAGCTGGCAGGGGTGCGTTCCCGCTGGCTGCGGCTGCACCGCCACCCTGGCGGCGATGTTTTCCCCGGTGGCGCGGTACCAGTCGCGCATGAAGCTCTGCATGGTTTGGCAGACGGCGGGGCCGCGGAGGCCGATGAAGGTGTCTCGCCAGTATTCGCTGCGGGCGCGGCGCTTCCGTCTCCTGCTGTGCCAGTATTCCAGGCCGATGTTGAGACTGCCCATGTAGGCGAGTTCCCCGTCCACCACCACGAGCTTGCGGTGGTTGCGGAAATTGACGCGCAGGAAGGAGGAGAGCCAGAAGCGCTTGCCGTTGAAGGGTGCCACGTGCACCCCGGCGTCGCGCAGCGTGCCCAGGTAGCCCCGTGCCAGCTTCATGGAGCCTATCTCATCATAGACTACATACACGTCCAGCCCGGCTTGCGCGCGCTCCACCAGCACATCCCGCAGCTTCTCGCCCACCTTGTCGTTGCGGATGATGTAGAACTCCACCAGGACGAAGCGCCGAGCCCCGCGGATGGCCCGTTCCAGCTCGGGGTAGGTGTCGTTGCCGTCGCGCAGGATATCCACGGTATTGCCGCCGACCAAACCGCAATCGCAGCACTTTTGCATGGTGCGGATGATGGGGCCGCCCTCCATCAGGTGAGGGGCAAGCGCGGGTTGCAGGGATTCCGCACCGCAATCCCGCATCTCGCGCTTCGTGCGGCGATCGATGCTCCGCACGCCGAATACCATGTACAGCGGCACGGCCAACACCGGAATGGTCAGCAGGCATATCATCCACGCAATGGTGCCTTGGGTGGAGCGCGTGTGCATCAGCGAGTGCAGCGCCAAGGGCAACGCCACGCACACGTACAGGACGAACAGCGCGGTGGACCATGCGACTGTCGCCCCCGTGGTGAGTGCCAGTGCTGTTGACAGGGCGTGAATCAAGGCTTGGGTTGGGTTTGAGGGTCCTCTTTGGCGTGGGTGAGCTTGTCGTTTAGGGCGAACTTCCACTTCAGGTCTTGCAGGGTGCCGTAGAGCTTGATGTCGACCACGAATTTGGAGAGGAAGGTGAGGGGTGCGATCATAACGCTGGGGACGCTGGAGAGCTTGGGCCACATATCGCCCTGCACGGCCATGGAGTCCAGGTCCAGGTCCAGGTTGGCGTTGACGGAGAGGTTGGCGCCCATGGCCTTCATGGTGCGTGATTTCATGTGGCCGTCCTTGATGGTGAAGGAGAGGTATGCGTCTTGGATGTCGTACGCGAAGAAGTGGTTCATGAAGGGCAGCTGGCCGGCGGTGTTGCCGATACCCTTGACGATTTTCTTGGGGGAAGAGAAGACGGCGTTGATGCTGCGGCGGAAGAGGCCGGGCGCGGCTTCCTTCCCGGTTGCGCTTTCCTTGAGCTTGAAGAAGTGGCCGGGAATGTCCGAGATGAAGTCGCTGATAGGTGAGAAGATGCCCAGCTGCATCAGGTCGCCGTTCTCAATCCTGGCCTCCCCGTAGGCTTGCAAATCCCGCAGGTTGGTGGTGGGGGAGCGGAAGCGGATCTGGCCCCTGCAGTTGGCGGGTTTCTGCTCCTTGCCGTAGGCGGCCGCGAGTTTCTGCAAATCCGCGCAGTCCAAGTTGGCGAATCCGTCCACGGAGGAGGATTTCCCGGTGATGCCGATTTTGACGGCGGCATCCAGTGCGCCGCCGCAGCACTTGCCGTTGATGCGGTCCACGGTCACGAAGTCGTTCGTCAGGGCAACGAAGGCGGAGAAGCGGTCCAGCGGCAAGTCCGTTCCCAAGAAGTGGTACGCGGCGGGCTTGTCTGTGGTGATGCGGATGGTGCCGAGGATGGGTGCCTTGCTGCGCTTGGCGAGCGGGAAGGTGCAGCGCTGTGAGTCCACCTGCACGGGCAGGGGCGCAATGATGTCCTTCATGAAGTTCACCAGCGGCGGGAAGAACGTGCCGAAGGCGTAGGCGGGGTACACCAGGCCGGAGCCGTTTTCCAGCACCATCTCGTTGGTCTCCAGGTCAAAGCGGATGCTGGAACAGGTGAAGGTTGAGGTGGCGGGGCCGCCCTTGAAGCCGCGCCGTTGCTGCCACGGCCTGTTGTCGTACTCCAACGTGATGCCGGAGAGGTTCACGATTTGGCGGTTGGGGATGGGTTGCCCCGCCGCGTCCCTGGCATCCAGCAGCAGGTCCACATCCACCGCGCACGCCGCCTTTTTGATGGAGGTGAGGGGGTCCTTGTCCGGCAGATCCGTGCGCACGCTCTCCTTGCCGGTGGGTGTGCCGTCCTCGTTCGTCTCCGCCACTATGCAGCCCGTCATGTAGTCGAGGTCGTGGAGGGTGGCGTCGCAATGGCTCGTCACGCGGGTGCCGTTGGAGTAGTCGATGGTGGCGTCGATGTTGTCCGCCACCACCTTGCTGCCCTCGCGGTAGCGGAAGTCGCACAGGATGCGGTGCGCGTTGATGTCGTCAATCAAGGCATCGAAGGTGTCGGGACGGATGTCGGATTTGCCGGTGATGCGCACGCTGCGTTCCAGGTCGCCCTCCAGGCCCACCGTCATCTTGCCGGTGGGGGCTTTGATGCTGGCGCTGCCGGTGTATAGGATATCGCGCGCCGCGTTGGGCTTCCAGTTGGCGTCCAGGGTGACTTCAATCGTTGTTTCCGTGCCGCGCAGGGCGGGCACCACATGGGAGATGCGCACCAGCTCCGGTATGTGCAGGTGGAAAGCGCCCTCGCCGAGGGTTTGCGAGTCCAGGTCGAACTCCATACGCCCGCTGAGCTGCACCAGCTCCGGCATCTTGATGTCCTCCGAGTCGAGCTCTCCGTCAGGAAAGATTATCGGCACCAGCGCGGCCAGGGGAATGTCTGCATCGTGCACGCGGAGCTTCAGGCGGTTGTCCGCGTCCAGCGTGACCTCCGCGCCGGTGGAGAAGTTCCGTCCGTCCACGTCCATGGTCAGCGAGACGCAGCCGTTGCGGTCGCTTGTCATGTCGGCCTTGAGGGTGGCGTTGCTTGCGGAGAGTCCGTCATCGTTCTTGATACCCTCGATTAGCAGCGAGACGTTGCTGCCGGCGATGCTTTTGCGCCAGTCTGCGGATATGTCCGGGGCGGTGACCTGCATGGAAATCCCGTTCAGTGTGCCGTACCGTGAGGTGGCGGATTCCGCACCCACGCTGGCCGCCACGTGTTTTGCGGTGCTGGATGCAACATCGTTCGGCAACAGGTGCAGCCCTAGGAAATCCGCGTGCAGGGCAGGCTTGGTGGTGGAGTAGGTGGTGTCCCCGCCCTGCGCCTCCACGGCATCGGCGGAGAAGTCCACCGTCACGCGCTCGGCCTCCGCCACCTCCTGGTTCAGCTCCAGGCTGGTGCCGTCCACGCTCACGCGCAGGGAAGGGTGGGTGAGCGAGAAGGCCCCACATTCCAGCCGCTCCGGCTCCAGCTGCACCGTGAGGTGGTGCAGGGCGGGCAGGAGGTCTTGCAGGCGTGTGGTCCCGGGGTCGAACGGCGCCGCGCTCAAATCCGTCTCCAGCGCCAGATGGATGCTGCCGTGTGCCTTGATGCCGTTCGGCAGGGCGACGGGCTCACCGTACAGGTTGCCCAGGAGCTTCAGCAAACTTGGCGCGGGCAGGTTCACGTCCGCTTCCGCGTGACCCTCCTGGCCGTCGGCCAGGTTGGCGGAGGCGCGCAGGGCACCGTCGGGGAATTCGATGCTCAGCTCGTTGATGTTGAGGTTTCCGTTGGAGAGGAAGAAGGTGAGGAAGACGCGGTCCACGGGGGAATCGTTGAACGAGCATTTGCCCATCTCGAACGAGCCGCGTGTGCTGATGCGGTTGATGGCGTAGTCGTCAGAGAAGTCCACCTGTCCCTCCAGCTCGATGTGCGGGGTGGTGTCCTGCGCGTGTTGGAACGCCCGGAGCGCCTCCGGCGCGTCTTTGTCCAGGAAGGTGCTCAGCATGGTAAGCAGCGGCGCATCGCTCTCCATGCGGAAATCAAGCTGGTTGCGGGCGATGTCGTACCCGCCCTGGAATTCCACCTCCGTGTCCGGGTCCACGGTGTGGAAGCGCGCGGCGTTCACCACCACCTCGTTGTCATGGTAGTTGGCATCCAGTGCCAGGTTGCGAAGGTGGTACTCGCCCGCCTCGTAGGATTCTGCGTTGGCCTGCACCATGGCGCGCGGGGAGTCCGGGTCCATGAGGTCCACCGCCAGGCGGATGAAGGGAGCGTTCTTCCAATGCTGGAGGGCAATTTGGCGGTGCACCTCCTGCAGTTGCGGGCGTACCTCCGCCAGGGATTGTCCCAGGTCGAGAGGTTTTTCCTGCTCAGGCGTTTCCCCGCCGCCGGTGAGCAGTTTTTCCGGCAGGTGGGCGCGCAGCTCCAGCTCCACGCCTTGGATGAGCGTTTGGAATTTGAAATCCAGCTCGCCCTCGCCGGCGTTGTACGTTCCCTGCGCATCCATGTCCAGCGCCTGCAGGGTGTGCCCCTCTTCCTCGGAGAGGGGCACGGTCATATCCGTGTCCCGCAGGTACAGGGTGCTTGGGATATAGTTGCCTGTCAGGAGACGGGCCAGGGAGAAACCCACCCTGAGCTTGCGGACGGTGAGTTCGGCATTCGGCGCGCCCGGCTGGGGCACGGTGAGGGAGACGTTTTCCACCTTGAGGGCCAGCCCGCTGCCCGGTGCCAGCTTGACGGCACCAATTTTCACGGGCACGCCCGCGACGGCGGCCTCCCGCTCGATATCCCGCAGCACGCTCCCCGGCAGACCCGCCAGCGACAGCCACGCCAGCGCTCCGCCTAACAGAAGCAGGACCAGCAAACTCAACGTGGGGAGGCATCCGCCGTTGCGCTTGATTTTCAGTTTGCCGGCCATGTGCGTTGCGCGGGGGTTAGATTTCCGGGTCGTGCTCGCCCTCCGGCAACGGCGGTGCCTTGGGCAGGTTCCGCTCGATGTCGTCCAGCAGGTTCACCATGGCCACGCCGCGCGCGGCGGAGTTGTCATGCTTGAACGTGAGGCGCGGCGTGTTGCGCAGCGTCACGCGCCTGCTGACCGCGCGCTGGATGTCGCCGCGGTGGCGGTTGAGCTTGTCTAGCACCTGGTCCGGGTGCATGCGGCCCACCACGCCCACCCACACGCGGCCCTCCTTGAGGTCTTCCGTGACCTCCACGTCCAGGATGGAGACGATGGTGCCGGGCCATTCGTACTCCTTCTGCACGAAGGTGCCGATTTCCCGCTTCATCAGCTCGTTGACCTTGTCCAGTCTGCGTGAGGGCATGGCGTGTGGTTAGAGTGTCTGCTTGATTTTCTCCAGGGTGTAGCACTCGATGATGTCGCCCTCCTCGTAGTCGTTGTACTCAGCGAGTCGGATGCCGCATTCGAGGCCGCTCTTGACTTCCGCCACCTCGTCCTTGAAGCGGCGCAGCGTGGACATCTTGCCGTCGAACACCACCTGGCCGTCACGCAGCACGCGTGCCTCGGCGGTGCGCAGCATCTTGCCGTCCGATACATAAGACCCCGCGGCCTTGCCTTTGTTCACGTCGAAGACCTGTTTAATCTCGGCATGACCCAAAACAGTTTCGCGGGTTTCGGGCTCCAGGAGGCCGAGCATGGCGTCCTTCACCTGGTCGATGAGCTCGTAGACGATGGAGAAGATCTTGACCTGGACGCCCTCGCGCTTCACGGCCTTCACGGCGTTGGACTCCACCTTCACGTTGAAGCCCAGGATGACCGCGTCGGAGGACGATGCGAGCAGCACGTCGCTCTCCGAGATGGGGCCGGCGGCGGCGCCGATGAACTGGCACTCCACCTTCTCGCTCTCGATGTCCATGATGGCTTTCTTGATGGCCTCCACGGAGCCCTGCACGTCGCCCTTGAGGAAGAGCTTGAGCACGGCCTTCTGGTTGGAGTCGCCCATCATGGCGAGCAAGTCCTCCATGCGGGAGCGGCGGGGTGCGGTGAGGCGCTGCTGGCGCAGTTCCTCCATGCGTTCCTCGGAGAGCTTGCGCGCGCTGCGCTCGTTGTCCATCTCCACCAGCTCGTCGCCCACGTTGGGCGTCTCGATGAAGCCGGAGACTTCCGCGGGCATGCCGGGGGTGACTTTCTTGATCTTCTGGCCCTGGTCGTCCAGCATGGTCTTGACTTTTCCGGCGTAGGGGCCGCAGATGAAGGGCATGCCCACCTTGAGGGTGCCGCTCTGCACAATGACGGTGGCGGAGCTGCCCTTGCCCTGTTCCATGCGGGCCTCGATGATGGAGGCGCGGCAGTTGGCCTTGGGGTTGGCTTTCAGCTCCAGCACCTCCGCCTGCAGGCAGAGGAGGTCCAGCAGGTCGTTGATGCCCGTGCCCTTGGCGGCGGACACGTCCACGCACTCCACATCGCCGCCGAAGTCGGTGGGCACCAGCCCCTCCTCCATCAGCTGGGTGCGGACGCGCACGGGGTCCGCGGCGGGCAGGTCGCACTTGTTGACGGCCACGATGATGGTCTTCTCCGCAGCCTTGGCGTGCATGATGGCCTCCTTGGTCTGCGGCATGATGCCGTCGTTGGCGGCCACCACCAGCACCACGATGTCCGTCACGTCGGCGCCGCGGGCGCGCATCTCGGTGAAGATGGCGTGGCCGGGGGTGTCGATGAACGTGAGGGTGTGGCCGTCGTGCTCCACGGTGTAGGCACCGATGTGCTGGGTGATGCCGCCGGCCTCGCCCGCCACCACCTTGGTGCGGCGGATGTAGTCCAGCAGGGAGGTCTTGCCGTGGTCCACGTGGCCCATGACGGTGATGATGGGTGTGCGGAGCTTGAGGGCTTCCTCCGGCTCCTCCTCCACGGGCTTGGCCTCCGGCTCCACGATGACCTCCACGGGGGCCTTCACGCCGGCACCCTTCTCGCGCTTCTGGCGCTCGTAGGTGATGCCGTGCTTCTCGCACAGGGCGGCCACCTGGTCGCTGTCCAGCGTGGTGGCGGGGTTGGCGAACACGCCCATGGGCAGCAGCTCCGCAATCAGCTTGAAGGGCTTGAGCCCCATGTGCGCGGCCAGGTCCGCCACGGAGATGGGAGCCTTGATGCTCAGGGTCTTGTCGTCGCCCGCATCCTCTGCGGGAGCGGGCGCCGTTTCCGGCTTGGGTTCCGGGGCGGGAGCGGGCTTTTCCTCTACGACGGGCTTTTCTTCCGGCTTCTTGGGCTTGCGGGAGAGCAGGTCCAGCGCGGCCTTCTTGGGCGCGGCGGGCTTTTTCTCAGCGGCAGGCTTCTTGGCCGCGGGCTTTTCCTCGGCGGCGGGTTCCGCCTTCTTCCGCTTCTTGCCGCCCAGCAGGTCGAGCACTTCGCCTTTCTTTGTTGTGTCTTTATCCGGCATGTGTCAAAAATGTGTTGTTGGTGTTGTCGGCGTCAGCAGTTGGCCTTCGCCTTCTCGATGATGTCTTTCTCCTGCTCCGCGGTGATGCCCAGGGCATCCACCAGGTCGCCTTCCTCCACGTACTCTGCAATGCCCTGCAGCGTGGTGAAGCCGGATGCCACCATGGCGGCCGCCAGCTCCTCCGTGATGCCGAGCACCTGCACCAGCTCCGCGGCACCCTCTCGGGCGCTGCTGCGCGTGCTTTCCTGCTCGTCGTGCGCCTCCACGCGCACATCCCATTTCTCATCCGGGGTGGAGATGAGGCGTGCGGTGAGGCGCACGTTCTGGCCCTTGCGGCCCTTGGCCTTGGCGGCCGCCTTGTCGTCTCCCACCACCACGGTGACGATGCGGGCCTCCTTGTCCACCTTCACGCTCACGGGCTCGATGGGAGCGAGGGAATCCGTGACCATGGCGGCCTTGTCCTCCGTGTACTCCAGGATGTCCACCTTCTCATGGTTCAGCTCGTTGACCACGTTCTTCACGCGGGTGCCGCGCATGCCCACGCAGGCGCCGATGGGGTCCACGTTCGGGTCGTCGCTGTGCACCACCAGCTTGGTGCGGTAGCCCGGCTCGCGCACGATGTTGACAATCTTGACCAGCCCCTCGCCGATTTCGCTCACCTCGTTCTCGAACAGGCGCTTCACCAGGTTGGGATGGCTGCGGGAGAGGATGAGCTCGTTGCCGCGCACGCCGTCGCGCACCTCGACGATGTAGAAGCGCATCTTGTCGCCGCTGTTGTAGTCCTCGCCGGGGATGCGCTGGCGCTGCGGCACGATGCCCTCGTACTTGTCCACCTCCACGATGACGTCGCCCTTGTCGTAGCGGCGCACGGTGCCGGTCACCAGCTCGCCCGCGCGGTCGCGGAACACGTCCGCCAGCATTTCCTGCTCCGCCTTGCGGATGCGCTGCTGCATGGTCTGGCGGGCGGTTTGCACGGCGATGCGGCCGAAGTCGCGCGGCGTGATGTTCACGGAGATGACGTCGCCGGGCTTGCATTCCTCCATCTTGGCCTTGGCGCAGATGAGCTTGGCGGTGCTCAGGGGAATCTCGTTGAAGCTGTCCGCCATCTCGTCGTCGTTGACCACGGTCATGTCCGCCTTGATTTTCACCGTGCCCTTCTGGGTGTTGATGACGGCGTGGATGTTCTGGATGCGGTCCGCTCCCGGTACCATTTTGGAGTACGCGGTGAGGAACGATGCCTCGAGCGCCTGGATGACCCGCTCGCGGGTCAGGTCCTTTTCACGAACGTAGTAGTCGATGAGCGCGGTGATGTCGGTGGTGGCCATGGTCTTGTCTGTTTCTTTTGGTTAAGTGTATTCCCGTTCCGCCCGATAAAAAAAGAGCGGGTTCACACCCGCCCCAATCCATAAGACCGGAACTCGTACGCGCGCATTATAGGCGCGCGAGGAATTCTTGTCAAGCAATTCTTGCAACTTTGTCGCAAAATTTTCCGTGCGATGGGGAAGCCGAATGTCCTTGACTGACGGCACGGCGGTGGGGTATGATACCCACACTATGACGTTCCGCATCTCTTCTTTTGCCATGGCCTTGTGCGCCGCCGCCGGGCTGGTGTACGCCCAACAGCCTTCCACCCAGGAGGAAACCTACCCCGCAGAGCTGGTGCGCATGGGCACCTACAACTCCGAGCAGGAGGAGGTGCTGCAGGTGCCGCTCGCCACATACGCGGATGCCGCCGGGCACCAGATCGACCTGGTGGGAGCCATCCACATTGCCGATCCCTCTTACTACGCCGACCTGAACGTGCGTTTCGCCACGTACGACAAGGTGCTCTACGAGATGGTGGACGGCGGAGACCTGCCGCGCATGCTGATATTGAAGCGCAAGGTGGACGGCAATACGGCCACGGATGCGGAGAAGGCGGAGTACGAGAAGCTGCGCGGGGAGATGAAGGAGCGCAAGGAGGATTCCATCCTCGGTTTCGTGCTGAATTTCCTCTACGATTCCATCTCCACCCAGATGAACCTGCAGATGCAGTCGGAGGGTATCGACTACGGCAAGGAGAACTTCGTGTTTGCGGATGTCACCCAGGAGGAGCTCAGCAAGGCTATGCAGGACCGCGGCGAATCCTGGCTCGGCCTCATTGCCAAGAGCATGCTCAGCAACCTCAGTGAGATGGACCTCTTCTCCTTCCTCAACCCGGACCCCTCCCAGTACAAGCGCATCATGATGGAGGCGCTCGCCAAGAGCTCGCAATCCGATTCCGTGATGGAGCAGTCCAGCATTGTGGTGGCGCGCAACGCCAAGTGCTTCGAGGTGCTGGAGGGCGTGCTCAAGGACCCCGCCGCCAAGCGCGTGGCCATCTTCTACGGAGCCATGCACCTGCGCGATATGGACGAACGCTTGAAGAAGATGGGCTACACCCTGCAGAAGGTGGAGTGGCTGAGCGCCGTCTCCGCTCCCATCCCCGCTCCGGCTCCCGCCCCCGCACCCGCGCCCGCCGCA
>JAUNNT010000003.1:0-45492 GCA_030531305.1 Akkermansia sp. | reverse complement strand
AATCCCCGGATGCGTCCCGTCATCTATCAGCTGTTTGTCCGTCACTTCGCCAACCACACCATCGGCGGCAAGCCCTGGGGAAGCCGCGAAACCAACGGCTGCGGCACCTTCGCCGGAGTGAACGACGCCGCGCTGGACGCCCTCGCGCAGATGGGCGTCACCCACGTGTGGTTCACGGGCGTGCTGCGCCACGCCACCCAGACCGCGCATCCCGGCCTGCCCGCCGATCCCGCGTGCGTGGTGAAGGGAATCGCGGGCAGCCCGTATGCCGTCACGGACTACTTCGACGTGGACCCCGACCTGGCGGAGAACCCCGCCAACCGCCTGCAGGAATATGCGGAGCTGCTGCAGCGCTGCCGTCGCCACGGCATGGTGCCGCTCATGGATTTCATCCCCAACCACGTCTCCCGCTGCTACCGCTCCACCGTGAGGCCGGATTGCAGCTTCGGGGCAGGGGACGACACCGCGCATTTCTTCCGGCGCGACAACGCCTTCTACTACCTCCACCCGCAGAACAGCGACCGCGAGCTGCAGCTGCCCAAAGCCCCGTTCGAGCCGGAGCGCGGCCACGGCCGCGTGACGGGCAACAACGCGGAAACCTGGACCCCCGGCGAGTGCGACTGGTACGAGACCGTGAAGCTCAACTACGGCTGCGACTACCGCCAGGGCCCCTCCGGCGTGCCGTGGCAGCTCCCCGCACCGGGGCAGGAACCGCGCGTGTGGCACATCATGAACGATGTGCTCGCCTACTGGCAGGGGATGGGCGTGGGCGGCTTCCGCTGCGATATGGCCCACATGGTGCCCGCCCCGTTCTGGCGCTGGGCCATCGCACGCGCCCGCCTGCGCGACGAGGGCGTGTTCTTCATGGCGGAGGGCTACAACGACCACATGAAGCTCACCGAGGGCGACGTGCACGATATCCTGCTCCACGCCGGATTCAACGCCGTGTACGACAGCCCGTCGTACGACGCCCTGCGCGGCCTCTACGAGCGCGGCGGCTGGGCCAACGACCTGGATGCCTGCAACCACGACTCCCTCAAATCCTACCTGCGCGGCGTGCGCTACCTGGAGAACCACGATGAGCAGCGCCTGGCCGCACCCGGCGCCTGGAACGGGCAGGGTGCCGCCGTCACCCGCGCCCTCATGGCCGCCCAGTTCGCCGCCACCGCCTGCCCCGTCCTGGTCTACAACGGACAGGAATGCCGGGAGGACGCCTCCGGCCCCGGCGGTTTCGGCGGCGACAACGGACGCACCAGCATCTTCGACTACACCTCCCTCCCGCACTTCCAGCACTGGACAGCCGGCGGGAAATTCGACGGCTCCAGCATGACCGCAGCCGAGCGCGCCCTGCGCGACTACACCGCCGCGCTGCTGCCCATGCTCCAACACCCCGCCCTCTCCAAGGGCGGCTTCTACGGCCTCAACTGGGCCAACCAGGAGACCCCCAACTTCGGCAGGGACGCGGACGACACCGCCTCCGGCCACTACCTGTACGCCTTCCTGCGCCACTACCGCAAGGCAAAGTCCACCGTCCTGGTGGTCTGCAACCTCCACCCCACGCTGGATTTCACCACCCGCGTCCACATCCCGGAGAACGCGCGCGAATGGTGCGCCAAGAAGCCCGGCGCGCAATCTTTCCTCAACCTCCTGGACCCCGCCGCCCAGCCCCTCTCCGCCACCGCGGAGGAACTGGACGCCGCAGGGCTGCCCGTCACCGTCCCAGCAGGATGCGCGCTTTTCCTGGAGTGGGCGTGACCGCGCGGAATCAATTTTGAATTTTGAATTGAGAATTTAGCATTTGGGATTTGTGTGTATGCATGCGTTGTGTGTGTACACGCAGGGTGATGGGTTGACGAGGCGTGTGTGGCGGTTGGTGTTGGCGGGCGCATGAGAGAAATCACCCATGGCGTGAATCCACACCGCCATTCGGCGGCGTTCCGGGAATTGCCGCGCACGCGGGGATGCCCACGGGTTTCACACCGTGGCTAAAGATAGACGTTCCTGCGGAACTAGAAATAGGCGCCTGGCGGCGCATGAAGGAATGTTTCATCTGGCGGAACGCCAGATGAAACTTGTAATCCATCGCGCCTTTGGCGCGCTGGATATAACCCCGCCGGGATGGCGGGGTGTTCCCGCAGGGACGATAGCCACGGGTGAAACCCGTGGGACACCACCCACGCATACCCATCACGGAACGCCCCCGTATGGGGGTGTGGACTCACGCCAACGCCCGCTTACCAGCCACCCTTTCCTAATCCTATCCCTAATCCTAATTCGCCGCGCGCCAGCGCGGCGGTTTCACCGCATCCAGCCCTGCATGAGGAACAACTGCTCGCACACCAGCTCTTTTTCGCCTTGGTTGGGAACGAACCACACCTGCCAGCGGCTGCCGTAGTATTGGCCCCAGTCGCCCGTGTACACCATGAAATCGGGATTCTCCAGCACAAAGGCGTTCGCCAGCTCGTAGCCTGATTCCGGTTTCAGGGTGGGGTCGCGTTCCAGACTCAGTTCCGTGCCGGTGTTGTACTCGAAGGCGCGGATTTCATAGTGGCCATCCCTGCGGGCATCCTTGGGCAGCCAGATGGTGATGCTGTAGATGCCGGGCTGCGCGCTCTCAGCGAGCTTCAGGCACGGCGTTTGGGGAAGGGGCAGGAGGGTCTCCACGGTCTCCATGGCGGGGTGTTGCGCGAGTTCGGCAAAGTGCCCGTCGTACTGCTGCACGGTGAAGGCTTGAATGCGCTTGCCGTCCAATTTCTCACCATCCCCGAAACTCACCTCTCTCATGAGGGACAGGAGGGACCAGCCGTTCTCCAGCTGTTCAACGGTGCTGACGGTGGTGTCGGGGCTGTCATCGAATATCTCATCGCGGGTCTTGGTTGCCGGCGGGGTGCCGGTGCCAGCCAATTTGATGGTGCAATGGTACCCGGTGCCTCCTTGCGGCCACTCACAGAAGTGGCAGCGGGTGTATTCCTGCCTGCCCAGCAGCTTGGCGCGCATCCAGAACTCCCGGAGCATGTCGGGATGCTCCTTGGCCAACAGCTCCAGGTTTTTCGGCGGCAGGGGAGAGGAACCCTCCGGCAGCGAAACGTGTTCGCTTGATGTCCCGTGTCCGGATTTTTCCCCGGCCAGCCGCTTCACGATATCGGGCGCGCCGTCATCCACATAAAAGTCTGCCGGCACCTCGAGCGCCACGCCCTCCGGCACCACCCAATTGTCAGCCCTGTGGTCGTCGTTGACGAACGCAAACATCACCACGTACATGACCAGAACCGCAAAGGTGGCGCCGCCCAGCAGCAGCGTGAAGAGAAGGCGCAACCCGCGCTGCCCCCAGCTTTGCTTCATAAAGCAGGTGCCGATGAACCACAGCAACACCACGGGAACGGCCAGCAGGGCGAATGCGGTTGTGAACTCAAGCACCATACTGCCCGCAGGCGTGGTGCGCGGCCTGTCGGTGCCAACCCAGGCTCCCACCACCAAGCTCAGCAGCTCCACCGCTAGGCAAAACACGGGCACCATCCACGTGCTGCCCACCACGCGCTTCACCACTGCCCACACACGCCGCAGCCCGTGTTTTTCATTGTCATGTGTTTCCATATCTACCCCCTATAATACACGCCGATGAGGAAATGCCAAAAAAAAGATGAAAAAAATGGCGGTATGTCGTTTTTTTATCTCCAGCCCGCATCAGCGGTTCTCCATGAGGCCGATGAAGTGCGGCGGCATGGGGGACGAGAGGTCGCACACCACCCATACGAAGGGCTTGTTGAGGGAAATGCGCTTCTCGCCGTAGTCCACGTTGGCATCCGGGGCGGTGCGGCTGCCGCCATCGGTGAGAATGATGCGCTCCTTGTCCAAAAGGGCGTCCAGTCTGATTTTCTGCGGGGTGATGGGGGAGAAATCCGCCTTGCCTGCATCAAACACCGCGTTCACCCCCATGAGCTTCATCAATCCGGCGATGTCGCGGGTGGGGGTGTTCACATTGACGGCGGGCATTTCCAGCGTGGTGTCCTGCAGCGCGGCAGCGGCAAGCGCTGTACGGATTTCCGTGAGTTTGGCAGGGGTGAGTGCCTTGGCAAATTCCCGAGCGTTGTCCTTGGGCAGGATGGCGATGAACACCACGGGCGTACCTTTTTGGACTCCCTTGAACGGCAGCGCCACGGCTTCCCATGAGCCGTCCTCCGCGCTCGCGGAGCGCAGCGGCGCGCGGCAGCGCATCAGGTCGACATGCGGCAGACCGCCGTCCGCATTGTAGAAATCGGCTTCCCTCAGGGTGTCGCCGGGCTGGAACGGGTGCTCCCACTCAGGTGAGAAATTGGCTGCGGATGCCGCCATCATTTGGGTGCTGGCATTCAGCACGGTGCTGTCCACCACCTGGCCGTCGGGGGCGTTGGATGCGCGGCAGAGCATGCCGTTGAACATGCTCAGGGATTGCGGCACGCTTTCCTTGAGAGGCAGGCGGGTCACCAGCGGCGTGCGGAGCGGACCTGCGGGCAAATCGCGGTCCACCGCCACCAGGCAGCCGTACGGCAGAGGCGTGTTCTGCGGGTCCGCGCCTTCCGAGAGCTGCAGCTGCTCCAATTCCCGCCGCGCGTCGCCTGCGCTGATTTCGCGCAAGTGGAGCAGCAGGTCCGTGAGGGGCAGGGGGGCAATGGTGGGATTTTCCGCGCCCGTGTCAATTATGGCGTGGAAGAGTTGCAGGGAGAAGGCGTCCGTCACCACGCCCTGCTGCGGCTCCTGCGTTTCCGCCTCAGGGTGCAGGCGGGTCCATACCGTGGGGCCGAACATAATCAGCAGCGTCACCGCGATGATGCCGAGTCCCACAACAAGCCTGACAATAAATCTGGGCATTAGGAATAGAGGGAAAGTTCTTCGTCCAGCTTCTGGCTCGGGGTCACGCAGAAGCGCTCTCCCAGCTCAATGCAGGCGCGGTTGCCCAGCGAGTTGCGGAAGTTCACGTACACGGGCACCTTGCCGGGATGGCGCTGCAGGATGTCCGCCACCAGCTGCAGGTCTCCCGCATCATGCCGCGCGGTGTTGAGTGTGACCTCGTAGTGCCGGCCTCCCTGGGCGCCGTTGCGGCGCGCGGTGGGCAGGGGCTCCATGGAGTTCACGGAAACCTTCTTGCCGCCGGTGCGGTCGTCCTCCGAGATGCGTGCGCGGAAGCGCACGAAGCTGCCGACCTGCAGCAGGCCCTCCTGGTCCATGGCCTTCTTGAATGCCTCCCCCCACACCAAGGCCTCCGTGCTGCCGGTGAAGTCCTCCACGGTGATGACGGCGAACTTGGTGGGCGGCTCCTTCTTGGTCATCTTGAAGGTGACCCCGCGCAGCATGCCCGCCATGTCCCGCACGTGGTCGATTTCCTCGCGCGTGAGGTCGGGCAGGGTGCCGATGGCCACGTAGCGGGGGTCGTCGATGATGCCGCGCATGGCATCCAGCGGGTGGCCTGTGAAGTAGGCTCCGGTGAACTCCTTCTCGTCCGCCAGGCGCTGCTCCTTGGGCCATTCCGGCAGGTGGGGCACATCGTTGGTGGAGGAGGTGGTGGTTTCCGTCATGTCGAAGAGGGCCATCTGGCCGGCCTCGGCGTCCTTGTGCACGCTGGCGGCACCGCCGATGCACTGCTCGATGCTCTCGAAGAGCGTGGCGCGGGAAACGTGCATCCAGTCGAACGCGCCGCACTTCACCAGCACCTCCACCTGGTTGCGGCGCAGCACCTGGGGCGGGATGCGGTAGCAGAGGTCCTCCAGGCTCTTGTAGGGGCCGTTCTTCTCGCGCTCCTCCACGATGACGCGGACGGTTTCCGAGCTCATGGACTTGACGGATGCGAGGCCGAAGCGCACGGCGAGCTTGCCGTTGGGCATGGTTTCGGGCTGGAACTTGACGGCGGAGTGGTTGACGCAGGGGCCGAGAACCTCGATGCCCATGCGGTTGGCCTCCTGGATGAATACGCCGATTTTCTCGTTGGTGGACTCGTTGCTCATGAGGCCGCAGAGGAATTCCACGGGGTAGTGTGCCTTGAGGTAGGCGGTCCAGTAGGAGATGTGTCCGTAGCAGGCGGAGTGGGATTTGTTGAAGCCGTAGCCTGCGAACTTCTCGATCTTGTCGAAGATGGCGTTGGCGGTCTTCTCGTCGATCTTGTTGTTCTCCCAGCAGCCCGCCACGAAACGCTTGCGCTGCTCGGCCATCTCCACGGGGTCCTTGTGGCCCATGGCGCGGCGCAGCAGGTCCGCGCCGCCGAGCGTGTAGCCTGCCAGCAGCTTGGCGGCGGCCTGCACCTGCTCCTGGTAGATCATCACGCCGTAGGTGATGCCGGAGACGGTTTCCAGCAGGGGGTGCTCGTACTCCGCCTGCCGCTCGCCCTTCTTCACGGCAATCATTTCGTCGATGAACTGCATGGCGCCGGGGCGGTAGAGGGCCAGCAGGGCGATGATGTCTTCAATGTTGTTGATGCCGTAGCGCTGGCAGAGGTCCACCATGCCGCCAGATTCCAGCTGGAACACGCCCATGGTCTCGCCTCGGTTGAGCAGAGCCAGCGTGTCCGCGTCCTGGATGTCCACCGCATCATAGCGGAATCCCGGCTCGCGCCACCGCACGTACCCCTCCGCGTCCTTCATCACCGTGAGCGTCTTCAGTCCCAGGAAATCCATCTTCAGCAGGCCCGCGTTGTAGATGGCGCCCATGTCGCACTGTGCCACCACCTCGCCCTGCGGGTTGCTCAGGTCGTCTCGCGTGAGCGCCACGTAGTCGTCCAGGTCGCGGTCGCCGATGACGACGCCTGCTGCGTGCATGCCCACGTTGCGCACGGTTCCCTCCAGCTTGAGCGCGTAGTCCCAGATTTCCTGGTAGGTGGGGTTGCCCTGCACCAGGGCGCGCAGCTCCTCGTTGGCCTTCCAGGTTTTCTCCAGGGTGACGCCGGGGCCGCTCTCGATGAGCTTGGCCAGCTTGTCGGAATCCCCGTAGCTGAGGTCCAGCACGCGCGCCACGTCGCGTATCACGGATTTGGCACCCATGGTGCCGTAGGTGATGATGTGGGTGACGGCGCGCTCGCCGTACTTTTGGCGCACGTATTCAATCACCTCCGGGCGGCGGGTCTGGCAGAAGTCGATGTCGATATCCGGCGGGCTGACGCGCTCCGGGTTGAGGAAGCGCTCGAAGATGAGGCTGAACTGGAAGGGGTCGATGTTGGTGATCTTCATGCAGTAGGCCACCAGGGAGCCGGCGGCGGAACCGCGGCCCGGACCCACGGGGATGTCGTGGTCCTTGGCCCAGTTGATGAAGTCTGCGGTGATGAGGAAGTAGCTGGGGAAGCGCAGCTGGTTGATGATGCCCAGCTCATAGTCCAGGCGCTTGGAAAGCTCGTCCCAGCGCTCCGGCGTGGCGTTCGGGTAGCGCTCCTTCAGCCCCTTGAAGCAGATGTTGCGCAGGTATTCCTCGCGCGGCGAGCCGTCGGGCGTGGCGAACTCCGGGTAGCGCTCCGTGGAGGTGGAGTCCAGCTTGATGGAGGTGTTGCAGCGCTCGGCGATGCGGTTGGTGTTCTCGTAGGCCTCCGGGTATTCGGGGAAGAGCTCCAGCATCTCCTCCTCGCTCTTGAAGTACACGCTCTGCGGGTAGCGCATGCGGTTGGCGTCCATCCGCTTGTTGCCCGTGCCCACGCAGATCAGGATGTCGTGCGCGTCGTGGTCCGCCGCGTTCAGGAAGTGGGCGTCGTTGGTCACCACCAGCGGCACATCGTACTTGCGCGCCAGGCGCACCAGCTCCGGCGTGCACTTGCGCTCCTCCGCCAGCCCGTGGTCCTGCAGCTCCACAAAGAGGTTGTCCGGCCCGTAGATGTCCTTCAGGGTGTAGAGCACCTGCTCGGCCTTTTCGGGGTCCTCCTTGAGAATCCACTCCTGCATGGGGCCGGAGATGCAGCCGGTGAGGCAGATGAGGCCCTTGGAGAACTCGCGCAGGGTGGCGTAGTCCACGCGGGGCTTGTAGTAGAAACCCTCCAGGTGGCCGCGGGACACCAGCTTGATGAGGTTCGCCCAGCCCGTGTTGTTCTCGCACAGCAGCACCAGGTGCGTGTATTTGCTGCGCCCGGGTATCTGCTTCTTCACGTCCAGCCCGGTGGGGGCCAGGTACACCTCGCACCCCAGGATGGGCTTGAACAGGGGCTTCTTCTCATCGGGGTGCTCCGCGTTCCACTCCTGCAGCTTCTTGTTGTGCTTCTTCACGTTGTCCATGAACTCGATGGCCGCGAACACGTTGCCGTGGTCCGTGATGGCCACCGAGTGCATGCCCAGCTCCTCACACCGCTCAATCAAGTCCTTGGTGTGAATCATGCCGTCCAGCAGCGAGTATTCCGTGTGTACGTGAAGATGCGTGAATGCCATAGCCTGTGCCGTCCATTATACAGCACGGGAACCCGCTTGTCAGGCAAATTCGCTTGACCTCAGTCCATCCAGGTGGTCCAATGCCAGGAGAAGCGCTTTTCCACGTTCTCCGAGATGGCTTTGCCCACCGGGCAGGACTTCACGCAGCTCTCCAGCAGGCGCTTGGTCTCCTCGGTCTGCGGCATGGGCACGTGGATGTCGAAGAGCAGGGCGGATATGCCGTTGGCGTCGTGCTCCACCCCGGCGGAGATGCAGATGCCCTTGGTCTCGAACCCGCGCTGCTTGCCCTTGAAGGCAATCATGCTGAGCATGCAGGAGGCCGCGGCGGCGGCCAGCATGGCCGCGGGAACGGGGTTCTCGCCCAGCCCGCCCTGGCTGCAATCCAGATCCGTGGTGAACGAGCTGCCGCTCGCGGTGAAAATCGTGCGGCAGCGAGCGCTGTCGCCCAACGTGGTGGTTGATGTATATTTGTCCATACCCCGCCATCCTACCCGCCGCCCACCCCGCCCGCAACCTAACTCTCCAACCGTTTTGCGCCGGGGTATGTGGCATTTTCGCGTGTTTTGTTTCTCGGCGGACAAAAATCGCTTGACATAGGGAGGAGAGGGTGATAGAAAATCTTCAGAAACGCGGAGTGCCCGTATGGGTCGTTGCTGTGCTGCAGCGAAAAAATCCGCACCTTTCGGCCCGGCGTGGGGAAACTCATTCCGGGCCACATCTTTCTATACAATACATGATGCCGCACTACTATAAAACCCGCGAAGAACTTGCAAAACAACTCGTGTCGCGCGGAATGGGCAGTTCGGCCGGGTTAACCGTGGACGAGCTGCAGCGGGAGATATGCCGCCAGCTTTCACAAGTGAATTATTACCGCCTTTCTGCATATTGGCATCAGTTTCGCCGCCCTCTGGAAAACTCTCGGTCCGGGAAGCTTTCCAAGGATTTTTTGCCGGATACATGCTGGGAGCGTGTCATGGAGTACTATTGGTTTGATCACCAATTGCGCCTTCTCCTCTCTGATGCTGTTTCACGAATCGAAATCGCCTTGCGAGAGCATATCGCTTCCGTGCTGGCGGCGCGCTCTCCTGATAGCGTCAATCCTCAAAACCTCGTCTCCAATTATTGTACCAAGTTTCATACGGTCAAGCGAGGCAAGGGTGGCAAGTCATTCTGCAGGATTATGCTTGAAAAGGTGGATGCAGTCTATCATAGCAGCGGCAGCGTGGCGGCACGCCATTACCTTTGCGTGAAGCACATAGCAGAGGCTCGCTTCCTGCCAGTGTGGGTATTTATGGAGTTTGCCACTTTTGGCAATCTGGGTACATTGATTTCCGTTGGGCTGAGGAAGTCGATAGTATCGGAAATCGCGGCGCATTTCGGATTCTCGTCCCGTGATTTCTTTGTGTCCGCAGTTGCCCTGTTGCATCGTGTTCGCAACGAGTGCGCCCATCAGGGAAGGGTATGGAACCGCCATTGGCTTCAGATTTCCCCGCGCGGCGGCGCCACGCCCGTTCTCAAGACTCCCGACCGCTGAGAGTGGAAATACCAAATCCCGGAACAGGATGAGTGGCAGCTGGCGGAGGATGAGCCGTCTTGCCTATTGCGCTCGCCCGTGTGTACGGCGGCGGCCTTGACGGTTTGCAGCGTCATGCTGCGAGCAATTGCTCCCGGCTGCGGTTGGCGGGAGCGGTTGTTCTCCCTGTTTGACAACTGCGGCATTCCCGCCATCTACCAAGAGGTGGGGTTTGTGGATGCCGATTGGCAGAAAGGGCCGCTCTGGTGCGAGGATGTGGTGTATTGATGTCACGCGGCCCACGGCTCCCCAACCTAACTCTCCAACCGTTTTGCGCCTTGCAATCATGCGCGGGAGAGTGTACAATACCCCGTGATATGACAGACGCGAAAAAAGAACTTCTCGACATCCTTCTCAAGAAATCCATCAAGACCGGGCACTTCATCCTGGCATCCGGCAAGGAGAGCGATTTGTACTGCGATTGCCGCGTGACCGCGCTGGACGCGCGCGGTGCCAACCTCATCGGCGAGGTGGGCTGGCAGCTCGTGCAGGAGGAAATCCTGCCCAAGTTCCCCGAAGCCGAGGCCATCGGCGGCATGACCATGGGTGCGGACCCCATCTCGCTGGCCATCGGCATGTACTCCGCCAAGTCCGAGAAGCCGCTGCAGGTGTTCACCGTTCGCAAGGAGGCCAAGGACCACGGCCGCGGCAAGCGCATCGAGGGCAACTTCGCCCCCGGCCAGAGCATCATCGTGGTGGATGACGTCATCACCACGGGCGGCTCCACGCTTAAAGCCATCGACGCCATCGAGGCGGAGGGCGGCAAGGTGGTGGCGGCGCTGGTGCTGGTGGACCGCGAGGAGGGCGGGCGCGAGGCCATCGAGGAGCGCGGCGTGCCGGTGTTCCCGCTGTTCACGCGCAAGAGCATCTTCGGCACCAAGTGATTTGCCCCCATGCTGCCGCTGGTTGTAGGAATCGAGGGCGAGACGCTCACCGCGCGCGAGCGTGAGCTCTTCACCCGCCTGCAGCCCGCCGGGTACATCCTTTTCTCCCGCAACATCGCGGACCACGAGCTCACCCGCGAGCTCACCGACGACCTGCGCCGCATCACCCGGGGGCCGGATGCGCCCATCATCGCCATCGACCAGGAGGGCGGGCGCGTGGTGCGCACTGCCGCCATCGGCGTGCAGATGCCATCCGCCGCCGCGCTGGCCGCCACCGGCAGCCCGCACACCATCCGCAAGGCGGCGCTGTACACGCTCAACGTGCTGCTCACCCTGGGCGTGAACACGGATTTCGCGCCCGTGCTGGACTTGGCGTCGCCGCACGCCAACGCGCTGCCGAGCCGCTGCTGGGGCAGCGACACGCAGGATGTCATCTCACGCGCGGGCGTGTGGAACCGCACGCTCTGCAAGGGCGGCATCATGACCTGCGGCAAGCATTTCCCCGGCATGGGTGACGCCGCCTGCGACCCGCACCACGAGCTGCCCGTGCTGCACGGCACGCGCGCCAGCTTCCTGGAGCGCGCGAGCATCCCGTTCACCGCGCTCATGCCGGAGCTGCCGTCGCTGATGGTGGCGCACCTGCTGATACCGGAGATGGACGCGGAGCACCCCACCTCGCTCTCCCGCGAGCTGGTGCAGGGATTCCTGCGCGACCAGCTTGGCTACGAGGGCGTGGTGTTCACGGACGATCTGTGCATGGGTGCCATTTCCAAGAAGTACGGCGTGGCGGAGGCCGCCGCGCTGGCCCTGCGCGCGGGGTGCGACCTGCCGCTGGTGTGCCACAACGTGTGCGACGTGCTGGAGGACGTGGCCGCCGCCGTGAACGCGCTGCCGCCGGAGGTGCTGGCACCCGCCGCGGAGCGCATCGAGAGGTTCCGCATGATGACGGTGCAGGCACCGCCCATGCCGTTCATCGCGTGGCGTGACTACCTGAACGACATGGCGCGCTTCTGCGGGAGCGTGCCGGAGGTGGATGCCGCGCCCGGCTCCCCCGTGCAGAACTACTGATTCCCCCTTATGATAAAGAACCTCGCTATCACTGTATTTCTTGCCCTCGGCGGGCTGGCGTCCGCCGCCACCTACTGGGTGGAGGGCGTCACCCCGCAGCGCGGCTGGTATGATGCCGACAAGGATTCCCGCGACGTGGGCAACATGTGCTGGGCCGCCACCGCCGCCAACATGCTCGCCTGGTGGCAGGACCGCAACCCGCAGTTCAAGCAGATGGGTCCGCAGGGGCACGAGGCCATCTGGAACACGTACAGACAAGCCTTCCCAAACTGCGCCGGAGAGCCGTTCTACGTGCTGCAATGGTGGTTCAACGGCGTGCTGGCCACCGATAAAATCAAACTCACCGACGTCGGCAAGGGGCTGGGCGGCTACTACAAGGCGCTCGCGGATTCGTGCGGGCGCGCCTTCCCCGGAACCGACCTCAAGTGGGAAAACGTGGCGGACAACTCGTCCCAGCGTCTGCGCGAGCTGATGTCGCAGGGCTACGCCGTGGCCATCGGCATCCGCCGCCTGGATGATTTCAACAAGATCACGCCCGTGTGGCACATGCTCTCCCTCTGGGGCGTGGAGTACGACGAGGAGACGCACCAGGTCACCGCCGTGTACCTCACGGACTCCAACGACTCCGCGGGCGAGTGGCCCACCGTGCAGAAGGGTCTTTTCCGCGCCGCCGCCACCATGCGCGAGGTCACGGACGAGAAGGGCGGCAAGACCCGCGGCCTGGTGCTGCGCACGCCGGAGGGCTGGTTCAAGGACAACGCGCTCATCACCACGCTGGTGGAGCTGCAGGCGGACGCCGCCGTGAAGCGCGAGCCCGCGCCCATGCCGCATTCGCAGCTGGCGGAGGAGCACCCCGCCTGCGCGTGGGACAGCTACCCCCGCTGGTCCGCGCTCACCCCGCAGCGCATTGCGGAGGACATGCGCTTCATGCTCCGCGAGGCCCAAGGCACGCTGGATGCCATCTGCGCCGTGGAGCCGGGCAGGGAGACCTTCGACAACGTGTTCCTCGCCTACCAGGACATGCAGTACCGCTTGAACCAGACGGAAGCCAGCCTCTCGGTGCTCTCCGCCAACATGGATTCCCCGGAGGTGCGCGCCGCGAGCGACGAGATGCGCCCGCAGTACACCGCGTTCGAGGCCGCCATCACCTCCAACGAGCGGCTGTGGACGGTCATCAAGCGCGCCGCCGCCCAGCCCTGGGTGAAGGAACTTTCGCCCGCCCGCCAGCGCTTCGTGCAGGATGTGGTGGACGCCTTCCGCGACAACGGCGCGGACCTCCCGCCCGAGCAGAAGGCCCGCAAGGCGGAGCTGGTGCAGCGCATCAGCAAGCTGCAGCTCCAGTTCGCCAAGATGCTGCTGGATTCCAAGAACGCCTGGCAGCTGGTGGTCACCGACAAGGCGCAGCTGGCGGGCATGTCGGACGAGTGGATGCAGCGCGCCGCCGCCGCCGCGTTGAAAAAGGGTTTCGGTACGCCGGGGAACCCGCAGTGGCTCGTCACGCTTGACAGCGGCAGCGCCAACGAGGTCACCGCCAACTGCGCCGTGTCCGCCACCCGCAAGCTCGTGTGGGAGGGCGGCGCCACCCAGGGCTGCGGGGAGCACGACACCGCGCCCGTGGTGCAGGAGGTCCTGCAGCTGCGCCTGGAGCTTGCCCGCCTGCTGGGCTTCAAGAACTACGCCGACGACATGACCGCGCACCGCATGGTGGGGAGCGGCGACAACGCGCTCGCCTTCGTGGACGACATGATCGCCAAGGTGAAACCCGCCTTCGACCGCGAGGTGGACGAGCTGCGCGACTGGGTGCAGCGGGAGACGGGCACGCGCCCGGACAAGTTCAACCCCTGGGACCTCTCGTTCTACTCCAAGCAGCTCCAGAAGCGTCAATTCGACTTCGATGTGGACAGCCTGCGCCCGTATTTCGAGGCGGAGCAGGTGCGCATCGGCATGTTCGCCATCGCATCCCGCCTGTACGGCGTCACCTTCCGTGAAATCCCCACCGTCTGCCTGAAGCCCGGCGAGAAGGCACCTGAGGGCGCGGCGGAGGTCTGGCACCCGCAGGTGCGCCTCTTCGCCGTGCACGACGCCGCCACCGGCGCGCACCTCGGCTCGTTCTACATGGACATCTTCCCGCGCGCATCCAAGCGCACGGGCGCGTGGATGAGCACCATTGCCTTCGGCGCTCCCGCCACGGCGGATGCCCCGCACCGCCCGCACCTGGCCGCCCTCTGCGCCAACGTGACCCCGCCCGCGGAGGGCAAGCCCGCCCTGCTGCCGCACCGCGATGTGCGCACACTCTTCCACGAGTTCGGCCACATGATGCACGCCATGCTCTCCGACTGCGAGCTGCAGATGCAGAGCGGCACCCTGGTGGACCACGACTTTGTGGAGCTGCCCAGCCAGCTCAACGAGAACTGGGTGTGGGAGCCGGAAGCCCTGGCCACCTACGCCCGCCACTACAAGACCGGGCAGCCCCTGCCGCAGGACCTGCTGCATAAGCGCCTCGCCACCCGCTTCTTCTTCCCCGCCAGCGGCGTCATGGCACAGCTCTGCCTCGCCAAGCTGGATCTGGAGTTGCACATCAACTTTGAACGGAAGTTCCAGGGCAGGGACATCGATGCCGCCACGGAAGCCCTGCTGGCTGGCATGCGCTATCCCGCCACCGCGAGCGAACCGTCCATGGCGCGCAAGTTCGGCCACGTGATGAACGGCGGCTACGCCGCGGGCTACTACTCCTACAAGTGGGCGGAGGTGCTGGCTGCGGACGCCTTCACGCGCTTCTCCAAGGAGGGCGTGCTCAACCCCGCCACCGGGCGGGCCTACAGGGATTCCATCCTCTCCAAGGGTGATTCCAAGCCCGCCATGCAGCTCTTCTACGACTTCATGCACCGCAAACCGAACCCCGACGCGCTGTTGCAGAAGCAGGGCATCATCAAGTAGAGGGGTGCGGGGTGAGCGATACGCCTTACCTCGGCTTGCCGAAGGGATCCGACTGGGAATGCAGCACGTTGTTCTTCAACCATCGGATGCAAGAGTACAGCGTATCATAGCACGGCCCGTACGCTGGCTTTCGCGGATGCTCTCCTTCAGCGGGGCCGTGCTGAACCAGTGCGTCAAACGGATAATTGTAGGCAGCCAGATCGTTGCTCCATGCCTTGGGATTTTCCGTCAGGGGGAACATGTGGAAATCCGTCAGGCAAAGGGGATCATCGGGAATATAGTCAATTTGCAGCTCGTATTCCACCACCTTGTTGCCCTGTTCCATTTGGCGGTGGATTTCCGCGAAGCGTTCCTGCTCGACACGCTTGAGCGGCCACGCATCAATTCCGGCGGGAACAAAGGTGGAAAATGCCAATCCGGCCACGCAGAGAAGGGAGATGGAGCAGGCCAACCATGCCCTGTTGCATGCCATGGCGAGGAAAATGTATGCGCAGGCAGCCAGTATGAAAAAGGCCGCGGGCAGGAAGCTCATGTGCATGGGTATGCACTGTGCGGTGTACGAAACGGCGCACACCCAACCAAGCGCAAACAACACCAGGCTGCCGATTGCCGTGCGTTTCCGCCCCGCTCCCCTTTGAAATGCCAGAAGCACCAGCAGCAGGGCGAATGTCACACAGCCCACGGAACAGCACTGCAGGAACTTGTCTGCCAAAAATGGCAGGAAATATGTGTGGTAGAGCAGGGGTATGCCCTTCAGGATGACAATGCAGCCCCCGCCGGTGATGCCATCCAGCTGTTCCCACGTCAGGTTTTGCACAAAGTGTGCCATTTGTTCCGAAGTGAAGGATGATACGTCTATGGCGAGATCGGGGATGGCGCTGTCTTCCCGGCGGTAGAGGGCGGGCGAGGCGAAAAGGAAGTACGTGCCCCACAGGAATCCCAGGTAGGCGAGCCTGCAAAGGACGGGTATGCCCTTTTTCTTCAGGAGCCGCCAGAACATCCATACGGTAAGCACGGGCAGAAGGGTGACGGAAAGGCTTTCCACGGAACACCCGCAGTACAGTCCCAGCAGGAGAACTCCCACCCTTTTCCACAGGGGGTATTTCAACACCCCTTCCGGGTGCCATTGCCCAGGGTTGAACAATGAGAGGAAAAAGAGGATGACAACGCTCGGCCAAAGGTAGTTCACGCTGGCGGCAAAGCAGGTGTAGTTGCGCCAGGGGGAGAGGCACGCGGACATGAGCGCCAGCAAAAACGTGAACCAAAAGAAGCACAGGCCCATGGGAGAGGCCATGCTTTCCCCGCGCCTGCCGAACAGGCGCAGCAGGGCAAACGGTATGGCTATGGCGAAAAGGGGATTGAGCAGGAACACTTGCCACTTGCATTCCGACACGCCAACGAAGAATCCCACGGTCTCGCCCAGGCGGCTGTTGCGGAAGAGGTAGCTGGCTATGCCGTTTATGGCACGCCATCCATAGGAGCGCATGCCCGGGGTGAACATCCATTCGTCTCCCCGCAGCCATGATGTGTACAAGAGAAGGGAGAGGGAAACGGCCGCAATCAGGCAGGATGCCGCCAACGCCCACCGGCACCCCCCGCCCCCCGGCCGCAGCGCCGGGGCGGGTTGCTCCTGCTGTTGAAAATCAGCCTGCTCCGCCCCTTTGAACCATTTCCTGCACAACAGGGTATACACGACCAGAAGCAGGGCGGCCGTGCAGATGGCGTACAAATAGGCGGGGTTGTCCTTCGCCCAATCCGTCAATGAAATCCTTGCCAATGTGGGGATGTATGAAATCATTTATCAGAGGGTCTTAGAAATGAAGTACCGAGGACGTTTCTTGGCCTCCATGTAGAGCTTGCCCAAATATTCACCCGCCACGCCCAGGCACATCATGCCCAGGCCGCCCAGAAACCACAGGGAACAGGCCAGTGTGGCGTACCCGCTCGGGGTGATGCCCCTGCAGGCGTCCGCAATGGTCCAGCCTATCATGCCCAGGCCGATGAGCATCACCATGGCACCGAGGAAAACGATGAGCCGCAGCGGCGCCACGGAGAATGAGGTGATGGCGTCCAGACTCAGGTTGATGAGCTTGATGGGGGAGAAATGGCTCTGCCCGGCCTCCCGGTCCTTCACCTCGAAATAGCAGGGGCACTGCTTGAACCCCAGCTGTTTGAGCAGCCCCCGGAAGATGAGGTTGGTTTCCCCGTACTCCGCCAGGGCGTCGCACACCTGGCGCGTCATCAGGCAGTAGTCCGTGTGGTTCTTTTGTATGGGGGAGCCCAGCTTCCCCATCAGGGAGTAGAACAGGCTGGAGAATATGCGCTTGTAGAATGGTTCCGCGCCGCGGGATTTCTTGATGCCGTACACCAGCTCGTACCCTTCCGCGTGTAGGGCCAGGAACTCATCTATCGCATCAATGTCGAACTGCAAATCCGCATCCATGCACACCACCGCGTCCGCATGCCGACGCGCCTCCATCACCCCGGCCCACAGCGCGTACTCCTTGCCGCGGTTGGCCGCCAGCTTCACCGCCTTCACCTTGGCCGGGTATTGCGCGTGCGCGGATTCTATGATCTGCCACGTGGCATCCTTGGAGCCGTCGTCTGAGAACAGCATCGCACTTTCAGCCGACACCTTGCCGGCGCTTTGCAGCTGTTGCAGCTTCTGCAATACGGTGTTGACAGTATCCACCAGCCCGGCCTCTTCATTGTAACAGGGCATCACAATGTACAATATGGGGAGCGATTGCATATCCTCAACGTGATTATAGTTGTATCTAGCAGTTAGGTCAAGTGTTCATTTCCCCCTGCAGATGGCGCGGAGGCGGCGGGAGGCGATGAGGATGGGGACGAGTCCCATGATGAAGAGGTAAATGCTGTCCCGCTTGACGGTGGAGACGGAGCCGGAGTCGGTGTCCTGGTCGAAGCTGCCGAAGGGGGCGGGTTGGCGCGGGGCTAGGAAGAAGCCGCGGTCCTCGTCCTGGCGGTCGTCCTTGCGGGCGGTTTTCACGCCCTCTCGCACGGAAGCGAGCTTGCGGTTGGAGAAGTAGAATTCAGCCGGGTGGTCTGTTTCCTGCTGCGTGCGGTTTTCCTGTTCTGCGGAAAGCTCGTCCAGGTATTTCTCGTCCATGGAGAGGGCGGCCTTTCGCACGCGGCGCAGCAGGTCGCGCGCCTCCTCGTCGTTTGAGGCCATGCCGTTGAACGCTAGGGCGGCGCGCTGGATGAAGTGCAGGTCCTCCTCCGTGCCGTGAGCCTTGAGCTCGTCGCGGAAGTCGTTCACGCGGTCGTTCTCCAAATCCCACAGGTTGTCGGATGTCTGCATCACGAACATCATCTCGAACGCATAGCGCAGCGGGCAGAATTCCGCAATGAGTGGCACGGGCTTGGAGCTGATGTTGTGGGTGGTTTCGTCCTGGTATGCCACGCGGTGGCGCAGGGTGGAGAGCTTGTGGTCGATGGCGGCGGGCAGCACGCCGTCCGGTATGTGGGGGCTGAACTCGTTCATCTCCTCAAAGCGCACCAGCGCGCCCGCCAGCAGGATTTGCGGCACTAGCAGCAGCGGCACGATGTTGAGGGCGGTGCGCTCCGACCGCACGAAGGCGGATACGCACAGGGAGAGCGAGATGCCCACAAATGCCGTGAGCAGCATCACCAGGAAGTGTTCCCAGAACATCCCGTAGATGTTCAGCACGGCGTTGCCCACCCACAGGTAGAGCGCGCACTGCACCCCTGCAATGCCCGTGAGCACCAGGGTTTTGGCCAGCAGGTAGCCGCTGGTGAAGAGCTTGTAGTTGCTCTCACGGCGCAGGATGGGGCGGTCCCGCAGGATTTCGCACGCGGAATCCGTGAGCCCGAAGAACATGGCCAGCACCAGGGAGAGGAACAGGTACTCCGTGACGTGCAGGGATTTGTAGAACGTGTACGGCGCATCCGAGGCTGCGCGCAGCGTACCCGCTATCAGCAGCGCCAGCACGGGGCCCTCCAGCAGCAGCGCGTACAGGCCCATGCGGCTGCGCAGGCGCGACAGGAAGGTGCGGGAAACCCACAGGGCGAACAGGCGCCACAGCTCCTTGGGGCGGCGGCGCTGCATGTCGGGTATGGGTTTGGCCTGCTCCATGGCGGGCTCTGCGGTTGCGCTCTCCACCGCGTTGCGGTAGGCATACAGCTCGTAGCGCTCCTGCCAGAGATCCGGCGACACGTCAGCGCGGTTCTCCAGCGCGCGGAAGGGGGCGTCCAGCACCTCGAACACGTAGTCCGCGCCGCCGGCGGCAATGGCCTCCTTGGTGACGTGCAGCCCCAGCTCCTCCGCAGCTGCGCGGAAGTAGTCCATCATCTCCAACGGCGTGCCCCAGAAGGCCATCTTGCCGTGGGGATCCAGCACCATCACCTTGTCGAAGCGGTTGAGCAGCACCTGTGCCGGGCGGTGCAGGGTGCAGATGAGCATGCGCCCGTAGGTCATGTTCTCCAGCGTCTGGATCACGCGCTCGGCATCGCCTGAGGAGAGGCCGCTGATGGGCTCGTCGATGAGGTAGACCTCCGCCGTGCCGGTGAGGTCCAGCCCCAGGTTGAGGCGGGTGCGCTCGCCGTCGGAGAGGGTGCGTTCGCCCGCGCGTCCCACGTTGCGCTTGGCCAGGTGAGAGATGCCCACGAAGCTGAGCACGGAGAGCGCGCGGCGCATGCGGTCCGCCGGGCTGAGCATGGGGCGGCGCGCAATGGATGCCTGGTACACGTGCTCCTCCACGGTCATGGCCTCGTCGAGGATGTCCTCGCGCGGGATGAAGGCGATGTAGCGGCGCAGGTTCTCGGCCTCGGGAGTCATGGCCTCGCCGTTGTAGTGGATGCTGCCGAAGGAGGGAGCGAGATGCCCCGCCAGCATGGAGAGCAGGGTGCTCTTGCCGGAGCCGCTGGGACCCAGGATGCAGGCCATCTCGCCGCGCTTCAGCGAGAAGTCGATGTTGTTGACCACGCGCCCGGAACGCACGAAGTCGCGCGTGAGGCCGCGCACCCGCAGCGAGGACACCGCGCTGGATTCCTCCTCCAGCACGCCCGCGGAGAAGCGGCAGCGCAGGTATTGCACGGCGCTCAGCGCAATCAGGTCGCCGTCGATGAGCTTGGTGTCGCCGCGCACGGGCTGGTCGCCCACGGTGATGCTGTGGGCGTCGCCCTCCAGCACGCGGAGCATGCCGGTGTTGGTTTGGCGGGAGTAGGTGACCTCGAAGACGGTGCCGGGTGCCAGTCCCGGTGTGAGCATGAGTGCGCCGGGGCGGTTCATGTAGGGCATGTTGCTCACCAGGATGCGGCGGTTCTCAGGGTCCAGCTGGAAGCTGTGGCCGGTGGGGTCCTTGTCCGGCAGGTCTGCAAAGGTGAAGGGGCCTTGTCCCTGCACGGTGAACGGCGTGTAGAAGGACGCCCCCACGGCGTCCCCGTAGTGCAGCAGCTTGCCGTCCAGCACAAACTGGGCGTCGTGCCGCATGATTTCAATCTCCACGTGCACGCCGAACTTCAGGCGCGCAATGCAGTTGAGCGGGCGCTGTCGCGTGATGGAGACCATGTCGTCCTCCATCTCCAGGTAGTACACCAGCATCATGCCGGAGTAAAGCGCCTGCAGGAGGCCTCGGATGGTGGAGTAGCTGAAGTGGCAGCTGCCCAGCTCCACGTTCTGCCCCTGGGAGAGCGGAATCATGTCACCCTGCTGCAGGTAGCGGCCGCGCGCGGAGATGGGCTTCATGCCGTCGTTCACCACCAGCAGCACGTTCACGCAGTGCAGCACGCGGAAGCGCACGCCGTCCTCGCTGGCGGGAAGCTGCACGTTGCCGAAGGCGATGTCCGTGGAGAAGGAGAGGCTTTCAATAGGGCGCGTGGCCACCTGGCCTGGCGTGTTGACCAGGTTGCGGATGATGCGGGCGGCGCCGGGGAGGTTGAGACCGTTGGCCACCTCCTCGAAGAGTTCGGGGTTGTCCTCGTGCCCCTTGATGCGGTGCAGGAGGGTGTACACCTCCAGCGCCAGGGCGATACGCTCCTCCTGCGTGCGCCGGGTCACGGCCACGGCCAGGGTGGACTGCAGCGGGTAGTGCGCCTCGTAGGATTTGCGGAAGCGCTCCGCCAACCAGATGTGCTCCACGTTCGGGAAATCGTAGCGCAGGATGTCCATGGCCGCGTACAGTAGCTCCGGCGCCGGATTGTCCAGCCGCCCCAGGATGGACGCGAAGAGGTCCGCGATGATGCCGGCGTGCGTGCGGTGGCTCTCGTTCTTGGGGATGAATCGGCGAGGGGCGTCCGCGGCAAAGGCTATCAGGTTGGAATAGGCATGGATGAGCGCGCGGTGTGCGCGCAGCACGGCATCCCAGGCCGTGGCGCGCGCGTCTGCCAGGAACGCCACGGACCTAGTGAGGAAGTCTTTGAAGTCCTGCATCTTCATGCGCGGCTCTCCTTTCCGTATCCCGGGCAGCGCTGCTCCCAGCCGGGGAAGTTCCATTTCTGCGGGAAGTCGCGGCACTGCTGCGGCTTCACGGGTTGGATGCGGCAGGTGTTGTCCGCGTTGAGCATGATGCACGCGCCGTCTGCGGCTTCCGTGAGGGAGAGCCCGCGGCGGTTGCTCTGCAGGCGGCAGTATTGGTTGATGAACGCCTGCTCGTCCATGTGCAGGAAGTCTGCAATGGCGGTGATGTCCCCCTCCGTCAGGCACACGTTGCCCTCCCAGCGGCAGCATGCGCCGCAGCGTTGGCAGGTGTGGGGCTGGGTGAGAGGGGTGGTCATCAGATAAATCTTAATGAGGGAATTCCCAGGGCTTGTGCCGGGCGTCCGTGATGTGCGGCGGGCGCACGTAGATGGGTTCCGCGGGCTTGGCGGCCAGCGCGGCGCGGGCGGTTTCATCCATGCCCAGCCATGTTTCCACCAAGCCCTGTGCCGTAGGGTGCAGCCCGCAGCGTTCCGCGGGAATGTGGGTGCCGCGCATGTGCTCTGCATCTTCCACGCTGTAGATGGGCGCGCCTGCCGCAGTCATGCGCTCCAGCTCATTGTAGTTGATGACATCAATGGTCCCGTCGGGTTTTCGCAGGGTCCAGCCGCCGCGGCGTGCGTTGGAAATGATGTAGGTGCCTTCCGCCGCCAGCTGGTCCCAGGAGGGCACGGCCACCAGCTTGGCGCCGCGCACCATGGAGATGCCCACGCCCGCGGCCAGGGCCACGCGCACGCCGCCGTAGCTGCCGGGACCCGCGCCCACCAGCACCGCATCCAGCGGGGAATCTCCCAGCGCATCCAGCGCGCGCTGCAGGGCGGGGAACAGGAAAGCATCGTGGTTGCGCTCCGCATGCCAGGCGGACTCCGCGGCGTAGGCACCGTCCCTGTACAGGCAGAGGGTGGCGTCCGTGACGGAGGTTTCTATGGCGAGGAGGTTCATGGGCGTGAGAGCAGGGCGGTGGTCCATTTGCCGCGTGAGACTTTCTTCTGCAGCTTCAGCCCGGCGGCCTGTGCGGCTTGCAGCGTTTCAGGCCACTGGGTGTTCAGAATGCCGGAGACGATGAGGACACCCTGCGGCTTCACGGCGCGCAGCAGCCGTGGAAAAGCCTTTTGCAGCACCGCGGAGAACAGGTTGGCCAGCACCACGTCCGCCACCTCCGCCTTGGCGGGCTTCCACTTGAAAACATCCGCCTGGAAGAGGCGCAGGTTCGGTGCGCCGCCGTTGCGCTTGATGTTGCGCTCCGCCACCTCCACGGCCTTGGGGTCGAAATCAAACGCCACGGCGCGCGCCGCGCCCAGGCGCAGCCCCGCCAGCGCCAGCACGCCCGTGCCGCAGCCGATGTCCGCCAGCGCCCATTCTTTGCCGCGCAGATCCCGCGCGCAGTCGCACAGCAGGCGCAGGCAGGTGGAGGTGGTGGCGTGGTTGCCCGTGCCGAACGCCTGCTCCGCCGGGAAGGTGAGCAGGATGCGGCCGGGGTATTCCCTTTGCAGCCGCGCCAGCACCTTGGGATTGTCGGATGCGGAAATCACCAGGCGGTCCCGAATGATGAGCGGGGGCGTGTTCTCCGGCGCGGTGGCCGCCACCCAGTCCACATCCTCCATGCGCTCCACGGATCCGCCGTGGCAGGCTTGCAGCACCAGCAGCTCGTCCACGCCCTCCGCATACACGTCCAGCGACAGCGTGCGGGCCTGGAATCCGGCGGACACCACGGCGCCGGGAAAGGAGCTCAGGCGTTGCTGCCAAAGCTCCTCCTGGGCGGCGGGTGCGCTCTTGTGCCACTTCCACATGGTGGATTATTTGGCGGGATAGATGTTGATTTCCGCGGCGGATGAGCCGCTGCCCTCGATGGAGCGGGTGGCGGAGAAGCGGAAGAAGCGCGCCTCCACGGGGGAGAAGTCCACGCGCTGCTCGATGGGGTTGGCGCGCAGGTTGCCGAACTCGCCCTCGCTCACCTTCTGCCACGCCTTGCCGTCCTTGCTCACCTCGAAGGTGTAGCGGTCCGTCATGTCCTGCACGGAGCCGTCCTGGCGCGGCGTGTAGGAGAACGCGGCAATCTTTTGCTTCTGCCCCATGTCAACCATGATGGATGCCGGGCACTTGTCGGAGTGCCACATGGTGTCCTCCTTGCCGTCGATGGCGGCGGCGCCCTTCTTGCTCGTCCAGGAGCCCTTGGCCAGCCCGGTGTCCTGCACGGCGGGCGCGGTCACGGATGAGATGTCCGGCATCTTCAGCAGGGAGAGCTCGCTGATGCAGGGGCAGGCGCGGCTCTTGGTGATGCGCAGGCGCACCTTGTCCGTGGTGGTGGGCTGCACGCGGCGCATCACCTGGTTGCCGATGCTCTTGCCGGCGGCATCCTCCGCGTCGATGGTCTGCCAGTTGCCGTCCACCCAGGCATCGATGGCGAAGTTCTGCACGCGCTGGCCCAGGCGGATCTGCTCGCGCACGCGCACCACGTCGAACGTGGCGGGCTTGTTGAGCTGCAGCTCCACCTCGCCCGTTGTCTCCTTGTCGTCCGTGCACCAGTAGGACTCGATGTCGCCGTCCGTCAGCTTATCCGGGCCGAAGTTCTTGGTGTCGTTGCCGCGCACGTTGCTCGCCTTGCCCTTGGCCCCCTTGGCAAAGTCGTTGGCCAGCAGCTGGCGGCGCGCCTCGCCGAAGCGCAGCAGCGCGTCCACGTCCGCCGGGTCGAGCTGGCCGTCGCGGTTGGCCGCCACGTTCAGGATGAGGTTGGCGCCGTAGCCCACGCTCTTCATGTACACGTCGTCCATGAGCTTCTGCGGGCTCTTCACGCGGCCTTCCTGGTTGGGGTGCCAGAACCAGCCGGAGCCGTTGATGGTGGTGTCAGCCTCCAGCGCGAGCCACTTCTCGCTCTTGTCGGGCTTGTCGGCCAGGGTGCGGGGATGGCGCTCGTTGGCGGCGTTGGCGGTGTTGATGACGTTCCAGTAGGGGTATTTGACGAAGCCCTGCTCGGAGCCGCCCCAGGAGGCGTCGCCGCGGCCGGCTGCGCCCCAGATGATGCAGTTGGGCTGCAGCTTGCGGATGAGCTTCACCACGTTGGTGAAGTTGTAGTAGTCGTCCGCCTTGCCGATGTTGCGCTTCTCTCTGGCGCCGCCGTAGTAGCCGTCGCCGCCGTTGGCGCCGTCGAACCAAATCTCGAAGATGTTGCCGTACTTGGTGAGCAGCTCCTCAATCTGCTTGTAGTAGACCTTGAGGTAGCCGGGCTTTCCGTATTCCGCGCAGTTGCGGTCCCAGGGGGAGAGGTAGACGCCGAAGCGCATGCCGTGGTTCTTGCAGGCGGTGGAGAACTCGCGCGCCACGTCGCCCTTGCCCTTCTTCCACGGGGATTGGGAGATGTTGTGCTTGGTGGCCTTGGTCTGCCACAGGCAGAAGCCGTCGTGGTGCTTGGCAGTGTAGATCATGCCCTTCATGCCGGCCTGCTTGAAGGTGGAGACGATTTTGTCCGCGTCGAACTGGGTTGGGTTGAACATGGCGGGGTCCTCGTCGCCGTAGCCCCATTCCTTGTTGGTGAAGGTGTTGAGGCCGAAGTGGACGAAGGCGTACCATTCCATGCGTTGCCATTGGATTTGCTGTTCCGTGGGGACGGCTCCGTACGGTGCGGGGGGATTGGCGGCACCGACGGTGGAAGCCAGCGCCAGCAGGGCGGTGATGATGTGTTGCGTTTTCATAAGTCTAGCATGTCTCCGGCAAGCCCCTGCGCGTCTTCGTAGCGCAGAATGAAGAGTTCGCCCGTCTCCTTGAGCCTGCCGTAGAAGAAGGGGGTGTCCGATGTGTTGTCGCCCGGCACGATTTCTATTGTCCGGGTTTCCGTGTGAGTCTTTCGCTTGGCATCCGCGGCGCGCAGGGGGTCCTCCTCCTCTGCGGCGGTGAGCAGTTCCTCCGGCGTACCCTCCGAGGTATCCACCTCGGCCTGCGGCGCGTCAGCCAGCGCGGCGTCCTCAGGTGCATCCGGCAGCTCCAGCTCCACCTTCACGGTGAACACAGGCTTCTCCAGCGCCTTGAGGGCATCCTCGTCCGCGGCGTCCAGCCATTGGGAGACCTTGAGCTGCTGGAGGCTGCGCAGGTAGTATTCCGCGCGGTGGATGTTGATGTTGGGGGTTACGTCCCTGTCGCCCAGCTTGCCGGTCCAGGACTCGCCGATGTGGTCGTAGTCCATGACGAGCGGGGCTTGCTTGTATCCGAGGGTAAGCCTGCGGACGGCGGCGAGGGGGATAGCCGTGACGTTCTTGGATTTCCACTTGGCGGCGCGCAGGGAGATAAGGCGGGTGAACTTGGTGTTGAGGCGGTAGACGGAGCTGCCGCCCAGCTCCATGCCGAACCACGCCTTCTTGCCGGTCTTGGGGTCGGCATGGCGGCCGATGAGGAAGGTGCGCGCCTCGCGGTCCTTCACCAGCGGCAGGTCGCAGCCGAAGATGACGGCGCGCACGTTGCACGGGTTGGGCAGCACGGAGAGCACGTAGTTGGGCGCGTCCAGCCCGTACTGAGCCGCCAGGGCGCGCGGGTCCTCGCCCGGTGCGGCATCCGCCGCCACCTCGTCCACGGGAATCTCCCGCATGCCGTGCAGCAGGCTCACCGCGGTGTTGGTGTCCGCGGGCCTGTAGGGCTTGCCGGCCTCGGAGTACATCCACTGGTCATTGATGCCGCCTTCGGTGTTGCCGGGTATCTTGACCAGGCTGATGGCATCCGCGGACTGCATGGAGCGGATGGAGAGGCGTGCCACGTCGTTGGCGGCCAGGTCGGAGAACTGGTGGGAGCGCAGCTGGTCGGCGGAAAGCTCCAGGTTGCGTGTGTAGGCGGGACGGTTGCCGGAGCGAATCTGCCCCATGGCCTTCTCCGGCAGCACGGGCAGCTCCAGGATGGCACCCATGAGCGTGGCGTAGCTGCCGCCGCGCTGCACGTCCGGCGCGGCCTGCAGCAGGAACACGGAATCGCGGTCGGGCACCTTGGCGTAGCGGTAGGTGCGCTTGTCGTTCGAGTCCTCGAACTCCGGGTACAGGTCCAGCACCATGGGCTGCTCGCCCCAGGAACCGTGCAGCTCCACCTGCATTTCCGGCTTGCCCTCCAGCTTGGCGTCCGCCGGGTTGAGCACGCGCCGCGCGCGCAGCTTCAGCAGGTCCAGCAGGAATCCATCCGCCTTCTCGCCATCGCCCGCAGCCAGGAACGGCGTCGTCACCGCCCACGCGGATTCCGCGCTCGCGCGCGCCAGCCGCACGTCCCTCTGTCCCTCCCTCCGCAGCGTGAAGCTCAGGATGCTGTCGGGGTCGAAGAGCAGGGGATGCGGGTCGCGCAGGCCCTCCAGCCCCTCCTTGAAGACGGGGAGGATGTTGCAGGTGACCACGTGGATGCGTTTGTCGCGGCCGTAGAAATCGGTTCTCAGGTAGACGGTGGGGATGATGTCCTTGCCGTTTCCGGCGTCGGCCATCCATGGGGTGGCGCTGCCGAGGGTGAAGCGTGCCACGGTGTGGCGCTTTCCCTTCTCATGGGACGGAGCCTTGAGGGTGATGGTGTGGGGCGTGGTCTCCACGCCGTATTCGCGCAGGCTTTGGCGGGTGGTGTTGTTGAGGGGCAGGGAATCCACCAGCCGCGTGTTGGCGGTGAAGGTGAGGATGGCCTCTATGGCACCCGCCGACATGCGGTCGCGGAAGGGCTTTTCTATCCACCACACGCCGTTGGCGTCCTTCTGGCACACGATTTCATCGTGCAGGTCGCGGATGCGTATCCAGTCCACGTCATCCAGCTGCGCCAGGTTGGCTTGCGAGAACAGCGGCTCGCCCGGGGCGAAGCGGTACCAGCCCGTGATGGAGGACAGGTTGCCGTCGCGCACCTCCACCCACACCAGGGCTGCGCAGAGCGCGGCCAGGATGGCCAGGATGGTGGTCTTGAGGGTGGCGTGCATCGTTCTAAATGGGAAATCAGTGGCGGCGCGTGTTCCAGATGACGAGGGCGATGAGCAGCGCCAGCAGCGGCATCACCACCAGGGTGAGCGTCTCCAGCATGCTGCGGGAGTGCCGGTTCAGGTCGATCTTCACCGTCATGTCGTGGTTGGCGCTCTTGCCGGCGTACTCCGGGCGCGCGCACATCCACGACCACAGGGAGTACAGGTAGTCGCGCTGCTCGGCGCGCGCGTTTTCGCGCAGCAGCATGTCCGTGCTGCCCAGCACCATCAGGGTGGACATGTCGTTCGGGTATTTCGGGTTGCCGCGTGTCACGGCGGCTGCCAGGCAGAGCGGACCCTCGCGGTCCTCCCGCGGCGTGAACGTGGGGTTGAGCTCCAGGCGCGTCTCGCCGTAGTACTCGTTTGTCGTCATCAGGAGGGGGAACACCGTGAGCTTGCGCATGTTCGCCTCGCTCTCGTCCGCGTGCTCCAGGGTGAGCGACATGCACTGGCCCTCCACGTGGGTGGTGCCGTTCCAGAAGGACTTGGTGCAGTTGAGCCCGCGGGGGAAGACGGCGGAGATGTCGAAGTACGCGCGGCTGCGGTCGCGCAGCAGCACGCGGTCTGCGTTGGGGCGCACGCCCTGCTCGCGCAGGAAGCGGTACAGGTACGGCAGCTTCTCGGGGTTGGACGGGTTGAGCGCCACGAACACGGAGTTGCGGCCCTCGCGCTCCCAGAACTCACGCACCACGTCCATCTCCTTCTCCGTGAAGTCGGATGACGGCGAAACGATCAGCAGACCCTCTGCATCGTCCGGTAGCTTGGCCACGTTCGCCACGTCCACCCAAGAGAGCTGGATGTTGAGCGAGTTCGTGATGTCGCCGATGAGCTCCAGCAGCTTCTGGTCGTCGCGCGAGACGCCGCCCTTGCCCTCCACGGCGTACATGTGGCGCATCTGGCCCTCCACGGCCTCGGTGAGCGCGCCGCACACCACCTCGTCCATCACCAGCGCCACCGCGCGCCTCGTCTCGTCCGGCAGGGTCTCGTACTTCACGAACGCGGTGCCGGGGCGGATACGCACGTGCTGGCGGTCGCCCTGCTGCTCCTCGAAGGTCTTGATGGGCACGGTGCAGTCCTTGCGGGCGTCCACCACGCAGAGGTTCTGGTTGAAGTCGATGCCGTAGATTTGGGAAATCTCGCGAGCGCGGTTGGGCTGGCGCATGGGGTCGAAGAACTCCACCTCCACCTTGCCGTTGCCGTAGCGCACGTACTCCTCCAGCAGGTAGCGCATGCGGGCGTAGTTGGGCGTGGAGCGCTTGAAGGCGAAGATGATGCGCACGGGCGTCTCGCGCTGCTGGATGCGCTCGCTCTGTAGCACGTTGCGGGTGCGCTCGGAGATGGAGAAGCGCTGTTCCTCGCCGGTGAGGTCCTTGCGGGCGTACTCGTGGCAGCCGATGTAGTTGCAGGCCAGCACAATGACGGCCAGCAGGAGGAGGTTGAGCCAGGCGAGCGGGTTGCCCTTGGGTCTGCGGGCATCCGGATGCCCCGTGTAGTCGTTCTTGCTCATGGATGAAATGAGAAAAGGTTTTTAGCGTTTATCGGTGCCAGCGGCGGTAGTCCACAATGCGCTTGGTGAGCGCCAGCGTGAACACGGTCAGGGTGATGTAGAGCACCGCGGGGCGGGTGTCCAGCAGGCCGCGGGAGAAGGCGCTCACCTGCTCCGTGCAGGAGAGGTAGTGGAACGCGGGCGCGGCGGGGAACTCGCCCCACAGCTCGGTCACGCGGCCCAGGAAGTAGAACATGATCATGAGGCAGGTGGTGATGATGCCCGCGATGATTTGGCTGCGCGTGAGCGCGGAGCACAGCACGCCCAGCGCGATGAAGAACGCGCCCGCCAGCGCCAGGATGCAGTACGGGCCCACCCAGTCCGCCAGCGTGTAGGTGATGCAGCCCTCCGGCGTGATGCCGTAGCGCACGCTCGTGTACCAGTTGCCGATCTCGCTCATCCACGGGTACAGGTACATCGGCAGCCACAGCAGCAGGTAGAACACGTACGCCGCGAAATACTTGCCCAGCACAATCTGCCCGGTGGTCACGGGCGCGGTCAGCAGGCCCTCCAGCGTGCCCTGCCGTTCCTCGTCCGCGAACGTGCGCATGGTGATGAGCGGGAAGATGAAGATGAAATAGAACCAGAAGTTCACGTTGCCGAGCATGTAGTACATCACGCTCTCGCCCGTGGCTTTCGCCATGGTTTGCAGCACCGCCTGCAGCCAGAAGCCCTGCAGGGCCATGGTGCATCCCAGGATGACCCAGCCGAACGGTGTGCAGAGGTAGGAGCGCAGCTCCTTGAAGAAGATGGTGAGGAACGAGCGAAAGCTGCTGCGCGAACGCTTGATGCCGGTGGATGGTGTGGTTTCTGCCATGACGGAAAGGGAAGGGGGTGTATGGTTGTCAGTCTCGGCGGGTCATTTCCACGAACACGTCCTCCAGGCTCGGGATGTGGCGGTACAGGTGCCGCAGCGTGCCGCCGTGCGCCGCCACCACAGCCGCCGCCTTCTCGCGCGTGTCCGTGCCCGGCTCCGCCCGCAGCACCAGGCGGTGCCAGCCGTCGCCGCGGTCGTCCTCCACCATCACTTTCTTGATGGGCTCGAACGACTCCAGCTCCTGCACCACGGGGGCCAGCTCGCCTTTGAACTCCAGGGACACGCGGCCTGCGGCGCGCAGCCCGGCGGTGAGCCTGGCGGGGGTGTCCGCGGCCTTGATGTCGCCTTGGTCGATGATGATGACCTTGTTGCAGATCATCTCCACCTCGCTGAGGATGTGGGTGGACAGGATGACGGTGTGCTCCTCCGCCAGCGAGCGTATCAGCTCGCGTATCTGGCGGATTTGGTTCGGGTCCAGCCCGTTCGTCGGCTCGTCCAGGATGAGCAGGTCCGGGTTGCCCAGCAGCGCGTCCGCCAGGCCCGTGCGCTGGCGGTAGCCCTTGGAGAGCGTGCTGATCATGTTCTTGCGCTTGGGCTCCAGGCCGCAGCGGTCGATGGCCCAGCCCACCTGCTGGCGCACGCTGGAGCCGCAGATGCCCTTCAGCTTGGCGCGGTACTCCAGGTAGTCGTACACCCGCATGTCCTCGTACAGCGGCACGTTCTCCGGCATGTAGCCCAGGTGGCGTCGCGCCTCCAGCGGCTGGTCGATGATGTCGTACCCTGCTATGCTGGCCGTTCCGCTGCTGGGCGGCAGGTAGCCCGTGAGCATCTTCATCGTCGTGGTCTTCCCGGCCCCGTTCGGCCCCAGGAATCCCACAATCTCGCCCTTGTCGATGGAGAAGTCGGCGTCCCGCACCGCCACAAAGCGGCCGAAACTCTTGTGCAAGTGCTGCGCTGTCACCATACTCATATCGCGCGGCCATTATAGCACGCACACGCGCGCGCACGCAAGAAAAAACGCCAACCTCAATTCATCGGGCTCATGCCGCCTTTTTGCGCTTGGCGACGGAGCGCAGCAGGAGCAGGGGCAGGGTGCAGACAAGCACCACCAGGAGCGGGATGAACACGTACAGGTAGATGTTGATGTAGCGGATGCAGGTGGGATCTTCCGCGCGCTCGCCCTGTTTCCACCAGCGGTAGGCCAGGGTGGGGCTCCATTCCACGGGGGAGAAGGGGTTGAGGTGCAGGAACCCGCGGCGGCCCATGGCGGGAGCGTACCCGCGGTCGCTGGCCTTGATGTACCACTCGTCGGCCTGCGTGGAATCGCCCTCACGGTTGTAGTGCAGGGCCAGCTCGTAGGCGGAGTAGGGGGAGTTGTACTGGAGGGCGGATTCCTCCAGCATCTTCAGGCCGCGCTCCCGACCGTCGTCGCCCTGTGCGCCGTTCATGAGGATGAGCGCCAGACGGGTGCGGGCGCGGTCGTGCCCCATGGTGATGGCTCGCTCGTAGAAGGGGATGGCGGCTTGGGCATCACCCGCGCCCTCGGCGTCCCAGCCTTTCTGGTAGAGGGCCTCCGGGAAGGGGTGGGGCTCCTTGATGGCGGTTTCCAGGTACTTGGCGGCGGCGGTCTCGTCGTGCTCCAGGTTGTTTCCGCGCATGAGCTCGCAGTACATGAGGTAGGCCATCTTGGCATCACCGGCATCCGCCAGGCGGCGGGCGTATTCCAGGGCCTTCAGCGTGTTGTTCGGGGTCTTGACGTAGATGCGGAAAAGCTCGGCGAGGGCGGTCGGGTCGTCCTTTTCCGCCAGCTCCTCGTAGATTTTCACGGCGCGGTCGGCATCCCGCTGCACGCCCATGCCTTGGTAGAGCATATCCGCCATGCGCAGCTTGCAGGCGGTGTTGCCCTCCGCGGCGCGCTTCTCATAGATGGCGAAGGCGTGGCGGTAGGCCTTGTCGGCCTCGTCCGGCTTGTTCTGGGCGTTGTAGATGCCGGCGAGCATGATGCAGGCAGCGGAATCCTCCGCCGCCTCCGCGGATTTGAGCCACAGCATCGCCTTGTCTGCATCCGCCGGCACCACGGGGTCTCCCTGCAGGTAGAGGTAGGCCAGGTTCAGCATGGCCTTGGGGTTGCCTTGGGCAGATTTCTCCGTGAGCATGGAGATGAACTTCTGCGCCCAGGCCTCCGCCTGCGGACGGTGCCCGGCGAAGTCGTAGCGCAGGTAGACCTGGCGGGCGGCGCGCGGGCTGCCGCCGTTCTCCTCCGCCTCCTTCTTCAAATCCGCCAGGGCTTCCTCCAGCTTGGCATCGTCGCAGCTGAGCGGGCGCTCCTCCTGCGCGGAGAGCAGGGGTGCCGCCGCCAGCATGATGGTGATGAGGAACGCGCGCAGCATGTTGTTGTTCAGGAAAGTTTTTCCTTTAGCGGTGGAAAGACCTGCCGCCGCCGCGGCCTCCGAAGCCCCCGCGGTTTCCGCCGCGTCCTCCGTGGTCGCCATGGTTGCCGAACCCGCGGCGCTCGCCGTCGCGGCGCTCGAAGCGCCTGCCGCCGCCAAAGGAGCGACGCTCGCCAAACCCGCGGCGCTCGCCGTTGCTGTTGTCGTCGCGGCGTTCAAAGCGGCGCGGGCCGAAGGTGCGGCGTTCCCCGCCGTTGTCGTCGTCGCGGCGCTGGAAGCGTCGGTTGCCGAAAGTTCTCTCTCCTCCGCGCGGACGGAACCCGCCGCGGCGGTCGTCGCGCTGGAACCCGCGGTGCTCGCGGCGGTCGCCGCGTTCTCCGCGTCCGCCCCTGTCCTCGCGGAAACGGGGGGCGTGCGGCACGCGGCCGAAGGGACGCGGCCCGCGCAGCGGGCGCTCCGGCTCCAGGGATTCTCCCTCCGCGTACTTGGTGGAAGATTCCAGCGCCTCCTCCTCGGTCTCGAAGTCGGCGGGGTTGAAAACGTATCCCTCGTCCTCGTCGCGCGTCTCCTTGGCGGGAGCGTCGGCGGAGGGTTCGGGACGCGGCTTGAAGACCTGCTGGGCGCCCATGAGCCCCTTTCTGCGCGGGGGATTGGTGGTGAGCTGGGCCACCTGCTCCTCGGTGAGCAGGGCGCAGTGGCCGGGCTCCAAATCACCGCCCCAGAGCGAGCCGATACGCACGCGCACCAGCTTCTTCACGCGCAGGCCGAGGCATGCGAACATCTGGCGCACCTGGCGCTTGAGCCCCTGTTCCAGCACCACGCACGCGCGGCGGGCCGACAGGCGGGAAACGTACTTGGCCTTGGCCTGGCCCTCCGGCAGACGCAGCCCCTTGAGCAGCTGGATGAGCACGCTGCCGTCGAACGCCTGGTCCAGCGTCACCCAGTATTCCTTCTCCACACCGTGGTGCGGATGCGGCACCTTCTGCATCAGGTCGCCGTCGTTCGTGAAGATGATCAAGCCCTCGCTGTCCGTGTCCAGCCGCCCCGCGTAGTTCAGGTGGCGGCACTTGGGCGGCAGCAGGTCGTACACCGTGCCCTTGGCGCCCTGCGCCTCGCGGCTGCACACGTACCCGCGCGGCTTGTTGAGCAGTATCGTCTCCACCGCCTTGGGGGTGACGTGGTGGCCGTCCACCTTCACGAAATCGGTGGGCAGCACGCGCAGCCCGGGGGTGTCCACGCGCTGGCCGTTCACCTCCACGCGGCCCTCTGCAATGATTTTGTCGGCTGCGCGGCGGGACTCGAAGCCGCAGGAGGCGAGGTATTTGTTGATGCGCACGCTGCCTTCCGGCGCGGCGGGGTATGTCTCTTCTTCCGGCATGTCTGTGGGAAAGTAAAGGAAAGGGTTGGGATAAAAGGAGCCTCGCGGTTGTGCAACCGGAGGCTCGGAAAGGCGGGTTCTGCCTCGGCGGGCAGGAATCAGGATTCAAACTTGGTCTTGGGCAGGCCGATCGGGCTCTGGCCCTCTTTCCACTGGCCGCGCTCCTTCATGAGCTTGACACGTTCAAAACGCTTGAGGACGGAACGCTTGCCGCCCACGGTACCGGTGGCTTTCAGTGTGGAATGCTTGGACATAATCTGTACTTGTTGTTAGAAGGTTGAATTCGCACCCTCGCGGTGCGGGCGGCAATTTATACTCCGACTTTTTAGTAAAGGCAAGCAAAATTTCTCGTTTTTGCAAAAAAAATGGCGTTGGGCGCCTCCCTACGGCGCGGTCCGCTTGATGATGAACGTGACCACGCCGAAGAATTCCGCGCCGAGCTCCGGGGTGATGGTGATGGGTTTGTAGGCGGGGTTTTCCGGCAGCAGACGCATGCGCGTGGCGGTTTTCTCGAAGCGCTTCACGGTGAATTCGCCGTTGACGGAGGCGATGATGATGCGCCTGTTGGTGGGGGTGAGGCTGCGGTCCACCACCAGGATGTCGCCGTCGTCGATTCCGGCGCCCACCATGCTGTCGCCGCGCGCGCGCACGAAGTAGGTTGCGGCGGGATGGGTGATGCAGAGGCGGTTGAGGTCCAGCGTGCCGTTCAAATCCCCCATGGCGGGGGAGGGGAACCCGGCGGCCACGCCCTCCGCGAACAGCGGGATTTCCGCATGGCTGGAGTCGTCCCCGTTCATGCCTGGAGCAGGGTTCTGGCGTGGGCTTCCGCCTCTTTGCCGTGGGAGCCGAGCATGCGCACCAGCTCCGCCACGCGGGCGTCGGCGCGCACCTCCTGCAGTTTGGAGGTGGTGCGGCCGGCCTCGGTGGCCTTGGAGATGAGGTAGTGGTGGTCGGCCAGCGCGGCCACCTGCGGGAAGTGGGTGATGGCGATAACCTGGTGGTCGCGCCCCAGCTCGCGCATCTTCATGCCCACGGCGCGGGCGATTTCGCCGCCCACGTTGGCGTCGATTTCATCGAAGATGAGCAGGGGTGTGTCGTCCTGTTTGGCGAGGGCGCTCTTGAGGGCGAGCATCACGCGGGCGAGCTCGCCGCTGGAGGCGATGAGGCGCAGCGGCTTCACCGGCTCGCCGGGATTGGGGCCGAACAGCACCTCGATTTCATCCATGCCCTGCGGCCCCGGTTCCGTTTCCGTGAGCTGCACGGTGAAGAGCGACTGCTTGAAGCCCAGCTGCGCGGCGTGGGTGAGGAAATCTTTTTCCAGACGCGGGGCGGCCTTGCGGCGCGCGGCGGAGAGCGCCTTTCCGGCCTCTGCCACGGCGGCTTCCGCGGCCTGCTGCTCGGCCTCCAGTTCCGCTAGGCGTTCCTCGCGGTTGGCGATGGAATCCAGCTTCTCGCGGCATGCCTGCAGGTGTTCCTGAATGGCGGCGAAATCCGCGCCATACTTGCGTTTCAGGGTGTCGAGCGTGGCCACGCGCTCCTCCAGCGCGGCGGCCTCCGCGGGGTCGGCGTCCAGCCCGTCCGCGTAGTCGCGCAGGGATGCCGCCACGTCGCCCAGCTCCTCCAGCGCGCTGTTGAGCGGCTCCAGCCACTTGGCGGCCGCGGCGTCCAGGCGTTCCAAGTCGTGCGCGCTGCGGATGAGGCGGTGCAGACGCGGCAGCACGGCATCCTCGTCGCCGTCCAGCGCCTGGGCCATGGGCACGGCCGTGTCGCGCAGGCGTCCGGCGTTGCGGGCGCGCTGCCAGCGGGCCTCCAGACCCTCCACCTCCTCCGCGGTGAGGTTGGCGGATTCTATCTCCTCCACCTGGTGCTGCAGGAAGTCGATTTCCCGCGCGTTGGCCATCTCGCTCTCCTGCAGCTCGCGGTAGGCGGCGCGGGCATCCAGCATGGCGCGGTATGCCGCCTTGTAGCGCGCAAGCAGCTCCGCGTCCTCCGCAAAGGCGTCCAGCAGCACCATCTGCCGCTCCTGACTGGTCAGCGAGCGGTGCGAATCCGGCTGGTGCATGTCCACCAGCCCGCTGCCGATAGATTTCAGCAGGGCGAGCGTGACGGGGGTGTTGTTGATGAACTGCCTGTTGCCGGTGGGGGTGATGGTGCGGCGGATGAGCAGCTCGCCGTCCTCGCAGGGCGGCACGCCCGCCTCCTCCAGCTGGGCGTTCACCTCCGCCGCGCGCGGCAGGCGGAACGCGGCCTCGATGCTGCACTGCGTCTCCCCGCTGCGGATGAGCGTTTTGTCCGCACGCTCCCCCAGCGCCAGCGCAATCCCGCCCATCACCACGGACTTCCCGGCCCCGGTCTCCCCGGTGATGCCCAGGAAGCCGCTGCACGGCTCCCACGCCAGTTCATCCACCAGCGCCAGGTTGCGTATCTTGAGCAGCGCAAGCATATTTTCAGTTGCCTTTCCCCGGCATTATGGCATAATAGTCAGGAAAAATAAAACAAATTTTTCGCGCATGCACATTGTTTTCCTCGGCACCGGCACCTCCACCGCCATCCCCGTCATCGGCTGCGACTGCCCGGTCTGCAAGTCCTCCAACCCGCGCAACAAGCGCCTCCGCGCCTCCGTGACCGTATCCACCCCCGCCACCACCATCCTGGTGGATGCAGGGCCGGACCTGCACGAGCAGGCCCTGCGGCACAACCTGACCGCCATCACCGCGGTGCTGTACACGCACGAGCACCTGGACCACGTGGCGGGGTTCGACGAGATGCGGGCGTTCTGCTGGCACATCGAGGGGCGCCTGCCGCTGTACGCGGGAACGCGCTGCCTGGAGCAGCTCAAGCGCATGTACGGCTGGGCCTTCAAGGACTCCAACAACTACCAGGGATACATGCGCCCGCAGGCCCACGACCATGCGGGAAAGCCATTCCGCATCGGGGATATCGACGTGGAGCCCGTGCCGGTGGTGCACGCCACCGTGGAGACCTACGGCTACATCTTCCGCCACGGCGGCAAGAGCTTCGCCTACCTGCCGGACGTGAAGGAACTGCCCGCCGCCTCCCGCGCCCAATTGCGCGGGCTGGACGCCATCGCCATGGATGGCCTGCGCTACCGACCGCACCCCACCCACCTCAACATCGAGGAGAACATGGCCATCATGCAGGAGCTTTCCCCCACCCGCGGCTACGTCACCCACACCGGCCACAACGTGGAGTACGACCAGTTGAACCGCGAGCTGCCTCCCTTCATGGAATCCGCCTACGACGGCCTGGAGCTGGAGCTGTGAATCATGCCCGTTTACACCGAGATAAAACGGCGTGGCAATGATTGGTGCGAACGGGCGCAAGAGAGATGCAACCCTTGGTGCCACGAACCACCCCGGCAAGCGGGGTTATGGGGATTGGTTGGCTTGCGGGGTGTCCCCCTCCGCATGTCAATCCCCATAACTCCGCCCGTCAGGGTCGGAGTGGTTCGGGGCACCAAGGCCCGCAGCTCTCCGCGCGTTTTTTTCACCGTCAAGCCAATGAGATGGCTTGGATTTTCACGAAATTTCCATATTGGTGAGCATCAGAGCAGAAAAGATTACTTGGGGCGCGCATGTGCTATCTCGCCGTTGTTGTCGTTTTGACTTGCCTGAGTTTGTCCTTTATGCTAAGTTGAGGTCTACTGGTGGCGGGGATAATCAGTCAGCATACCCCTTGTTTCATCGGCAATTGGATTTATTTAGATACGTCTTTGCACAATGGAAGAGAATAACAAGGATTTCAAAGAGGAAGAGACAGTATTTGTGGATGAAAGTTATTGCTTCTCGCGCTTTCTGCACCGCTGTCGTTGTCCCAGCTGTCGCAACGTCTGTACTACGATGTTGAGTGTGGAGAGCCGCCAACTAAGAAAACAACGCTTGTTAAAAATTCATTGCCTCAGGTGTGGGTTCCGTTTTACGGAAGAAAATCCGCTATTCGAGGCGCCAAGGGGAATATTTGTGATTATTCTCGCCATTGGGGTGATGGTAGCCTTCTTGTTGGCTATAATCATTCAAATCTACGCATAGTGTTTGCACGAGTCAATCTCGGAGCGGCCACAGCGCGTCATGAAGGTGCCATGCGGGGTGGGTTTTGCTTGACTTTGGGGGATTTTGTGGTATAGTATGTGCCGCACTATGAATACACCGAAGAACAATTACTATATTCCCACCGTCATTGAGAAAACGAACCAGGGCGAGCGCGCGTACGACATCTATTCCCGCCTGCTGCTGGACCGCGTGATATTCATCGGGACAGAGATAGACGACACCGTTGCCAACTCCGTGGTGGCGCAGCTGCTGTTCCTGCAGATGACGGACCCGAAGAAGGACATCCACTTGTACATCAACTCCCCCGGCGGCGAGGTGACCGCGGGGCTGGCCATCTACGACACCATGCAGTTCGTGAGCTGCGATATCAACACCTACTGCATCGGCATCGCGGCCTCCATGGCGTCCGTGCTGCTGGCGGCGGGCACGAAGGGCAAGCGCTTCTGCCTGCCGAACTCGCACGTGATGATACACCAGGTGCGCGGCGGCGCGCAGGGCACGGCGGCGGACGTGGAGCGCACCATCAACTTCATGATGAGCCTGGACAAGCGCCTCACCGGCATCCTCGCCGAGCACACCGGCAAGAAGTTCGACGTGGTGAAGCACGACCAGGAGCGCGACAACTACATGACCGCCGAGGAAAGCCTGAAGTACGGCCTTGTGGACAAAATCCTCAATAAGATGAAGTAAGCCATGCCGAAGTGCTTCCTATGCGGCAACCGCGGTAACGAGGGCCGCCCGATGCTCAAGCTGGACGACCTCCACATCTGCTACCAGTGCGTGGAGGGCCTGAACTACCAGATGCTCACCTCCAACCTGGGGGATGTGGCGGCGGACCGCCTCCTGGCGCTGGTCAGCGGCACCCACCCGGAAATCATGCCGCAGGAGGGGCAGGGGAGCGATTCCCCCGTGCTGGACGTGGAGACCAAGAAGCTCGACGAGCTTCCCACGCCGCAGCAGCTCCACCGCATGCTAGACGACTACGTCATCGGCCAGGAGCGCGCCAAGCGCATCCTCTGCGTGGCCGTCTACAACCACTACCTGCGCCTCCGCCAGAAGGAGGACGACGAGGGCACCGAGATTGAGAAGAGCAACATCCTGATGGCCGGTTCCACGGGCAGCGGCAAGACCCTGCTGGCCAAGACCCTGGCCCGCATCCTGGACGTGCCGTTCTGCATAGCGGACGCCACCACGCTGACGGAGGCGGGCTACGTGGGCGAGGACGTGGAGAACATCATCCTGCACCTGCTGCAGGCCGCGGACATGAACGTGGCCAAGGCCGAGCGCGGCATCGTCTATGTGGACGAAATCGACAAGATCGGCCGCAAGACGCAGAACGTGAGCATCACGCGCGACGTGTCGGGCGAGGGCGTGCAGCAGGCCCTGCTGAAAATCATCGAGGGCACCGTGTGCAACATCCCGCCCAAGGGCGGCCGCAAGCACCCCAACGAGCAGTACATCCAGGTGAACACGGAGAACATCCTCTTCATCTGCGGCGGCGCCTTCGTGGGCCTGCAGGACATCATCCGCAAGCGCCTCGGCTCGTCCAGCATGGGCTTCGCGTCCATCGAGGAAGACCGCAACACCAAGGAGTACACCGAGGAGGAGGTGCTTTCCAAGGCCATGCCGGAGGACTTTTTCCAGTACGGCATGATACCGGAGATGATGGGCCGCCTGCCGATTTTCGCGCCGCTGACCACGCTGACGGAGGACCAGCTGGTGGAGCTGCTCACCAAGCCCAAGAATTCCCTGGTGAAGCAGTACACCAAGCTGCTGGCCATGAACGGCGTGAAGCTGGTGGTGGAGGACGACGCCCTGCACGCCATGGCCCACCTGGCCATCGAGCGCGAGACCGGCGCCCGTGCCCTGCGCGGCATTTTCGAGAACCTGATGCTGGACGTCATGTACGAGGTCCCCGGCGACCGCACCATCGAGAGCGTCACCGTCACCAGGGACCAGGTGCTGGGCCACGGCGAACCCGTCATCGCGCGCAAGGCGCAGAAGCCCGCGCGTTCCAAGAAATCCGCTTGATTATCGAACACGGCCATGCTGGTACTGGGAGTGGAATCCAGCTGTGATGAGACAGCCGCCGCCCTGCTGGAGGAAACCCCGGAAGGCGGCACCCGCCTGCTCAGCTCGGTGGTCTCCACCCAGATTCCGCTGCACCGCATGTACGGCGGCGTCATCCCGGAGCTCGCCTCGCGCAACCACTCCGCCAACATCCCCGGCGTGCTGCAGGAGGCCTTCGACAAGGCCGGACGCAGCCTGGAGGAGGTGGACGCCTTCGCCAGCACCGCCGGTCCCGGCCTGGTGGCCGCCCTCCTGGTGGGCAACACCGCCACCAAGGCCCTGGCACTCGCCGCGAACAAGCCCTTTGTGGCGGTCAACCACCTGGAGGGGCACATCCTCTCCCCGTTCATCATGCGGGAGGGCGGGCTGGTGCCGCACCTCGCGCTGGTGGTGTCGGGCGGGCACTCCCTGCTGGTGGACGTGCGGGGCTGCGGCGACTACGCGCTGCTGGGGCGCTCGCGCGACGATGCGGCGGGCGAGGCGTTCGACAAGGTGGCCAAGATGCTGGACCTGCCGTACCCCGGCGGACCGGAGATTGACAAATTGGCGGAGCAGGGGGATCCGCAGCGGTTCGAGTTCCCGCGTCCCATGATGCACGAGCCGCATCTGGACTTCTCGTTCTCCGGGCTCAAGACCGCCGTGCTCTACACCCTGCCCAAGCTGGTAGCAAGCGGTAACCCGCATGATTTGGACCACCAGACGCTTTGCGACCTGTGCGCGGGCGTGCGCGCCGCCATTGTGGAGGTGCTGGTGAAAAAGGCCATGCGCGCGCTGCGGCAGACCGGGCGCAAGGTGGTGGCCGTCTCCGGCGGCGTCTCCTGCAACGGAGAGCTCCGCCGCGCCATGCAGGACGCCTGCGCGCGCCGCCGCGTGGAGCTGGTGCTGCCGCCCAACAGCCTCACCACCGACAACGCCGCCATGATCGCCTTCGCAGGACTCCTGCGCGCCAAGGCCGGGCAGTTCTCCCCGCTGGACACCCCGGTGGATCCCAACCTCAAACTCGCCGGCGCCGCCACGCGCGCCTGATTACCGCCATGACCCTCCACGAACGCCTGCTCGAAATCCTGCCCACCCTGCTTCCCGCGCACCCGCAGGACGCCATCAAGGGAACGGAGCTCATCGCCCGCGTGCGCGCCGTGCTGGGCGGCGAATACTCGGACCACTCGCTGCGCTCCCAGTTCTCGTTCATCGCGCTCGATCCCGATTCCTGCCTCGCCCGCGTGGAGAACGGGCAGGGGTACTACCTGCGCAGCGGGCACGATGATTCCCTGCAGTCCGTCTTTGACGGCGCCGAAGACAGCTCCCCGCAGCACCGCCTGCTCGCGCTTCTGGTGCGGCTGTACGACACCGCCGGGCTCGGCGTGTTCGTGTACCCCGCCGCGGAGGAGGCCTCCTGGGAGCATCCCGATTTGGTGGCCGTGCAGTGGCCCGCCGGGCATTGGACCGCCGACGGCGCGTACGAGATGAACAAGTCTTCCGAGCCCCTGCAGGCGCGGTTCCGCGCGGTGTGCGCCGTTGTGGCGGATTCCGCGGAGTCCGCCCGCGCCGGATTCTTCCGAGCCCTGGCTTGCGGCCGCTGGGCCCACGAGTGCGAGCTGGTGGTCATCCCCGCTGATGACGCACCCATCCAGGACGAGCTCTCCGACCTCGCCGCCGCCTACGGCGTGGGCGTGCGCATCCTCCAGCTGGACGATGCCGACATCCCCGCCCGCGCGGACGCCATCTTCCGCATGCCCGCCGACCAGGCGCGCGAGCTCCTGTCCGCCATCCCCCAAATCACCCTCGCCACCCCGCAGCCCCGCCCCGCGGTGGACTCCCGCGCCGCCGACCAGCTCCCCGACACCGCCCCCGTCCTCGCCTGGGCCCAATCCTGCCTCACCCGCGGCCGCCTGGAACCCTTCGAAATGCGCGTCGCCGTGAATTGATTCGCGACGTATGACAAATGGCATACATTTTGTGGTTGACATCACTCGCGAAATTCGCTAGTTTGCTTTCAGACATTCCTCCCCCGCTTAGGATTAGGGTCCGTTGATCCTAAAAACCGCGCACATGGGGAGGTTTTTTTTATGAAATACACCAAACAGCATCTCTCTCTGGAGCAACAGGCGGATCTCCTTTTGTCACGCGGCTTGTGCGCGGACAGGCATGAGCTTATCGAATGCCTTGCCAATGTAGGTTATTATCGCCTGAGTGCGTATTGGCACCCATACCGCGTCCGTCGGGATGGCGTTATCCAAGATGAAATCATTCCCGGCACCACGCTGGAGCAGGTTTGGCTGCACTACCGCTTTGATCGAAACCTGCGCCTTTGCCTTTTGGATGCCATTGAGCGGATTGAGATTGCCCTGCGCTCCCGCCTTGCCTATTTTCACACTCAGGATGCCTCGCCTTTCGATTATGCATCGTCCACGTATTTCCCCTACTGGAAAGACTACGACAAAAAACTCTCGCGCTTGCGCAGACCCACAGGCAATACCTTGAACGCCATTGAGTTCGTGGAGCATTTCTTCGAGAAATACGGTGATAGCCACAGTTATTTGCCACTGTGGATGGCCATGGGCGTTACTGAACTCGGGTTCGTCGTCCATTTCTTTGAACATTCCGAGAAGTCTGTGCGTTCCCAGATTTCGCGTGAGTGGGGTCTGAAGAACAAAACCCTGCTGTCGTGGCTGAAGGCTATCAATACCCTGCGCAACGAGTGCGCCCACCATGCCAGGGTATGGAACAGGCGTTTCCGCGTGGTGCCCGCCATCCCGGCTTTCGGGGAAAACAAATTCTGGAGCTTCACATACTCGGATGAGCACGGCTGCTGGATTCGCAACGTTGCTCCTTGCCCCGACCAGGAAACCCTGGCCTTTTCCGGCTCTACTTCTGCTGCACTTGTTTTTGTCTGTAGGCATATCATGCGCTATGTCGCCCCTCACTCCAAATGGCATCTGCGCATGGAGAAGCTGCTCGATGACTTCTCGCAGGCGGGTGTCGACCTTTCCAAAATGGGTTTGCCCGAGCATTGGAAATCCCACCCCCTCTGGAGGTAGTAAGACCGCCGAAGAAACAATTGCAAATAGCATCGGTTTGGTGTAGGATGCCTGCATGAACGGACAACTACCCAAAACGCCGTCGGATGAGGAACGCCGTGCCGCGCTCCAAGAACTCGCGGAGAAGTACCACATCACCGATGTGAACGCTGAACTCCCGGGGGATACTGATTCTCCCTTGATGGCCGCCGCGGAACACGCGAACCAACTGGACCTGATGAAGCTGCTCATCACCGCCGGGGCAGATGTGAACAAACGCAACAGTGACATGGATACACCCCTTTTGGTTGCATGTTATGCCGAGAACATCGAAGCTGTGAAGCTTCTGGTTGAGCATGGCGCGGATGTCAATGCAGCGGAACTCTACGGCGTGACATCTTTGATGGAGGCTGTGACGGAAAATCAGGTTGAAGTGATAGAAGTCTTGCTGAAAGCCGGCGCGAATCCAAATATCATGGATATCTACAATAGCACCGCCTTGGATTATGCCGACAATTGTCAGGCTGGCCCCTGCGTGCAACTTTTAAGGGCATACGGCGGCAGAACCGGGCATGAGCTGCAACTCTTGAAACATGCCGTTTTGCAAAATGACGAAGATGTTGTCCGACGTCTGTTGAGCGAGACATGCAAGCTCGATAGGTTTGAGGTAGAATCGGCCGCGCTCGAACTTTCGCAGCATTGGAACCTACAAATGCTGGAACTGCTGCTGCCCAGCCTCACAAGCGTTGCATCGGGAACGGTGCGCCTATACCTCATGAACCAAGCTGCTCTGTGCGGCAGGTCGGAGTTCTTGCATGTACTCTTGGAATCTGGCATTGACCCGAACGGAAGGAATGTAGAGGCAGACGGTGGAGATACACCCTCCGTCTATTTGCCTGATTTCCTCTATCCATTGCGGGCAGCGCTTCAAGGTGGTAACGGGCATCAATCCTATGCCTCCGTGCGCTTGCTGCTGGAATATGGGGCGCGTCCTGATTTGCCGGATGAGAATGGCATCACGCCGCTGGAGTGGGCGGAACGTGAAGGAAACGAAGAATGCGCCGAGATTCTGCGGGCGGCGATGAAATGATTGTTGAACCGCGCTGCACAAACCCCGCATATTTTGGTTGCCAAGGGAATGGGACGGGATTATGATGGCGGGGACAACTACCGGGATGATGAGAGAATACACGATAGAGGGAATCCGTGACCTGATATGCTTCGAGTGCGTGGCGGGGAGTCGCGCGCACGGGCTGGAGACGGAGACGAGCGACGAGGACCGCAAGGGCGTGTACATGGCGCCGCTGGCGGATGTGCTCAGCGGGGTGGCTCCCGGCAGCGTGTTCGACGAGAAGCAGGACGTACAGTACACGGAGATAGGCGAGTTCTGCCGCCAGCTCATGCTCAACAACAGCGGCGCGCTGGAGCTTTTGGGATGCCTGGGGCGGGAGCAGCAAATCTTCGCCGCGCCCTGGTTCGCGCGGTTTTTCGGCGAGCGCAGCTTCCTCTCGCGCAAGTGCCGCTACACCTTCGCCGCCAACGCCAACAGGCAGGTCAAGCGCGTGCAGGCCACCCATGAGAAGGCCCTCCGCCCGCCCGATGATTCCCTCACGCTCGCGGACTTCTGCGCCGTGCTGCACGAGGGCGCGTGCGTGCCCCTGCGCAGCTGGATGGCGGGGCAGGGGGTGGATGAACACGCCCTGCTGGCCGCGCCGATGGAGGGATGCCCCCACACCTACGCGCTGTACCGCGGTGAGAACCGCGGCGGGCTGTTCGGCAAGTCCGGCACCGCCGTGTCGTGTCCGCAGGTTCCGGCGGGCGCGCCGTTCCTCTGCCATATCGTGGTGCACGAGGACGACTTCTCGCGCCACTGCCGCCGCGTGGCGCAGTACCGCCAGTGGCTGCAGGAACGCAACACCAAGCGTCTGGACACCGCGCTGGACGGCGACCACGGCGGTGCGTACGACTGCAAGCACATGGGGCACGTGGTGCGCCTGCTGCACATGGCGCGCGAGATTGCGCGGGAGGGCAGGGTGCATGTGCGCCGCACGTGGGACAACGCCCTGCTGCGGGACATCCGCGCGGGGCGCGTGCCGCTGGACGAGCTGATGCGCATGGTGGACGCCCTGCTGGCGGAGCTGCCCGCGGAGTACGAGGCGTCCGACCTCCCGGAATCCCCGCAGGTGAGCAACCTTGAACAAGACCTGGCCCAACTCAGAATAGACTATGAACGACACCATCTCGCAAATTAGGCAGAGGCTGGCGGACATGCAGCGGGCGCACGACTGCCGCCTGCTTTTCGCCGCGGAATCCGGCAGCCGCTCCTGGGGGTACGCCTCCCTGAACAGCGACTACGATGTGCGCTGCGTGTACTACCACCCGCAGGCGTGCTACCTGCGCGTGTACCCGCCGCGCGACACCATCGAGTGGGAGCTCAACGAGGTGTTCGACATCAACGGGTGGGACCTCCGCAAGGCCCTGCACCTGGCGCTCAAATCAAACGTCAGCATCCATGAGTGGGCGCACTCGCCCATCATGTACGAGACCTCCCCGCATGTGGACGAATTCCGCGCGCTCATCGAGCGGGTGATGCAGCCGGAGCGTCTGGCGTACCGCTACGTGGGCATGGCTATCAGCACCTTCAAGCGCTACCTGGAGGCCCCGCAGGTGCCCTACAAGGAATACTTCTACTGCATCCGCCCGCTGCTGGCCGCGCGCTGGGTGCTGCGCGAGCGGCGTCCCGCACCCGTGCCTTTCGCCGAGCTGAGGGAAGCCCTGCTGCCCGCCGACATGCAGGACGAGGTGGACACCCTGCTGGAACTGCGCGCAAGCTCCACGGAAAAGGCGGTCGGCCCGGTGCGTCCCGTGGCGGCGGCGTTCATCCAACGCGAGCTGGATTCCCTGCGCGCCACGCTGGATGCCGCGCCCGCACTACCGTTCCCCGACCCCGCGCCGCTGGA
>JAUNNT010000042.1 GCA_030531305.1 Akkermansia sp. | reverse complement strand
GCCTCGCACCCCCCTACCACGCAAGAAATGGATTAGCCTGGCCTTGTTTGAGTAAAACCTGGACATGTCAACTCCGCATAAAAGCTTTTTCCTTACGTCTCCGTCGTTAAACAGGGTATCCTCCACGCTTTCCCGGTTGTGGGCACTATTGATATCGTACCCATAACGTATCAGCAAATCCAAGTCGTTGAATTGCTTTTGCAACTCTTCTTCATTGGCAGCCATGACAGCAGCGGCAACGTGACTATCGAACGCAGTCCTGCCGTTGTCGTCAAGATGGTTGGGATTGGCTCCTTTTTTCAACAATTGCTCCAGCACGTCACCGGACACCACAAATATGGCAGTCGTCCCGTACGCGGTTTCGTATTCAATATCCAGAGGTAGGGACAAGACATAATCGCTCATGTGCTTGTCCGTGGTCGTTCCAAGAGCATGATACAGCGATCCGTCGCACCTGTCGTACGGGGATTGTCCCTGCGCCAGGAGTTCGCGCACTCGCGCCGTGTCCCCCTTTTTAACGCAAAAGAACAAGTCGTCGTCCGCATTGGCAACACGACGTCCACATGTCCAGGAAGAACACGAGCAAAAGCCGGAGGTCACGGCCAACACTCCGGCAATCAAGAGCAAGCCCGCCTTTTGGGATGCCCTTCTTTTTTCTATTGTCCCGGCTTTCATTTTCAAGAAGCTGTTTACCCTATTAAGCACCCAGGAGGCAAAATGCCGATTTTTTTTGAAAAAAAAGCACTTTGGGTTGTGCATTTGGCCGTTTGGGTGCTTAATAGGGTATAGAGTACAATCCATCATCATGAAAATCAAGCCTGAGACAACTATCAAGAAGGTGGCCTATCCTGTGGCCGCAGCCATCGCAGCCGCGACGACGCTTTCCGCCTGCCAGCAGCAGCAGCAACTTCCGGGTGAAGCGCCAATGCCGGGACCAATTATCGTGGAGCATCTCAAAAAGTAAAGCCCCGCGAAGTTTCAAAACAGTTTCCGGTCAAATATCGACACTCCGCCAAATGGCGGTGTGGATTCGGGGTCGGTCCGCATACCAACCACCCCTTGCCTACGCTGAACTATAAAATCCGGCACAGTGCCAAAAAAATCGGAGGCCCTTTCGGACCTCCGATGAAATACGTGAATTATTTGCTAGAGTGAGTCGACTTAGGCGGCCTTGCGGCAGCGGGGGCACTTGCCCCAAGCGGGACGCTGCACCTTCTTGCCCCAGGCGGGAGCCTGCTTGCCCCAACGGGGAGCAGCGAAGTGCGGGCGCTGAATCTTCTTGCCCCAGGCGGGACGCTGAATCTTCTTGCCCCAAGCCATGTGGTGGCGGCGGGGAGCCTGCTTCTTGCAGCACTTAGCGCACTTGGCGCACTTGCCCCAGGCCTGACGGCGGGGAGCCTTCTTGCCCCAAGCGGGTGCCTTCTTGCCCCAGGTCATGTGGTGGCGGCGGGGAGCCTGCTTCTTGCCCCAGACGGGACGATGGGCCTTCTTGCCCCAGGCCTGACGGCGGGGAGCCTTCTTGCCCCAAGCGGGAGCCTTCTTGCCCCAGGTCATGTGATGACGGCGCGGAGCCTGCTTGCAGCAACGCTTGCCCCAGGCGGGAGCCTTCTTGCCGCAGCACTTGCCCCAAGCGGGACGCTGGGCCTTCTTGCCCCAAGCCTGATGGCGGGGAGCCTGCTTACCCCAAGTCATGTGATGACGGCGGGGGGCCTGCTTCTTGCCCCAAGCGGGACGCTGCGGAGCCTTCTTGCCCCACTGCTGCGGAGCCTTGGGAGCCTGCTTGCCCCACTGCGGACGCGGCGGAGCCTTGGGAGCCACCTGCGGGCGCTGGGGCATCTGCTTGCCCCAAGCGGGGCGCTGGGGAGCCTTGGGGGCTACCTGCGGGCGCTGCTGCGGGCCCTGCTGACGCCACTGGGGGCGCTGGCCGGGACGCTGGCCCTGCCACTGGTGGCGCTGCCCGGGCTGGCCCATGTGATGGCCGTGGCGGTGCTGCTGGACTGCCTGGGGAGCCTGCATGGGAGCGGGCGCCTTAGGAGCCTGGGGAGCACCCTGCGGCTGCTGGGCAAGCATGGGAAGAGCGGCCAGAACAGAGATAAGTAATGCTGTCTTCATATTGCTTAGTTTAGGTTAGTAATTACTAGTAAACGCGGGGACACTCGCCCCCAACGCCACTGGGAACGAGTGTCCGCTTGAGAATTCAACAGTTTATTTGCCGTTTTTGGAGAAAAAATCGCGCAGGGAGTTGAAATCGTCCTCCCCGGGGGCGTCGGCACGGGCAATGGCCTCCCTTTGGGCGGCGGTGATTTGGGCGGCGCCCTTGCCGGCCAGGGCCAGCATCTGCGCCATCTCGTCCGCGGTGAACACGGCCTCCTCGCCGGAGCCCTGCACCTCCACGTACTCCCCGCGCTCCGTGAGCACCACGTTCATGTCCACCTCCGCATCCTTGTCCTCCACATAGCAGAGGTCCAGCAGGGGCGTGCCCTGCAGCTTGCCCACGGACACGGCGGAGACGAGCTGCTTCATGGGGCTCTTCTCCAGCGAGCCGTTGGCCACCAGCTTGTTGAGGGCGATGGCGAGGGCCACGGCGGCGCCGGTGATGCTGGCGGTGCGCGTGCCGCCGTCCGCCTGCAGCACATCGCAGTCGATCCACACGGTGCGCTCGCCCAGGGCGTCCAAATCCATCACGGCGCGCAGCGAGCGGCCGATGAGGCGCTGGATTTCCACGGAGCGGCCGTCCTGCTTGCCGTTGGCGATATCGCGCTTCTTGCGGTCCAGCGTGGAATAGGGGAGCATGGAGTACTCTGCGGTGAGCCAGCCGCCGGACACGTGCTGGTTCTTCATCCAGCGCGGCACGTCGTCCTCAATGGTGACGGCGCAGATGACGCGCGTGTTGCCGAAACAGGAGAGCACGGAGGCCGTGGCGTGGGGCGCCACGTTCAATACGAATTCAAGCGGGCGCATGGCATCCAGCCCGCGGTGGTCAATACGTTCCATGGCTTGCCATCCTAGCACACCGGAACGCGCGTTTCAATAGAAAAACAAACCTTTCCGCGGCGATTCCGCGGCAAAACAAACACCCCCGCCCGCGCGGTGGGCACGGGGCGGAGGTGGAAGGGGTTGTGCCGGCGGTTTATTCCTCCGCGGGGGACTCGGGTTCCTCTGCGGGCGTTTCGGGCGCCTCAGCCTCGGGTTCCGCGGGTTTGGGCTGCGGTTGTTGCGGCTGTTGCTGCTGGGGCTGGGGTTGCTGCGGCTGCGCGGGGCGGCGGTGGCGTGCGGCTTCCACCAGGAAGTGCTCCGCCACGCGGAAGGCGCGGCGGGATGCCTCCTGGGCCGTGCGGTCGTCCATGAGCGCCAGGCCCTCCTCGGTCACCTCACCCAGGTAAATCTTCCAAGCGCGGCGCACCAGCTCGTCGGGGTCCACGCGGGGGGACTGCTGGGGCTGGGGCTGCTGCTGGTTGTCCTTGTTGCGGTTGCGGTTGCGGCGGCGCTTGCGGCGGCCGCCGCCCTCGTTGCCGCCCACGGTTTCCGGCGTGGCGAACCCCGGGGCCACGATGACGGGGTGGGCGTCCGGGTTGGGGATGTCGTCCTCCACCGGTTTGGGGGCGGGTTTCGGCGCGGGCTTGGGGGCCTCCGCGGGGGCGGGGGCGGGAGCCGTTTCAGCGGGCTTGGCCTTGGGGGCCGCCTTCTTCTTGGCGGGCTTCTCCGCAGGCGCGGGGGCGGGGGCCGTTTCTGCGGGCTTGGCCGCCTTCTTGGTGGTTTTCGCCTTGGCGGCCTTGGGCTTGGAGGCGGCGGTGCCGGCATCTCCGTCAGCCTTGGCTGCGGCCTTGCGCGTGGTTGTCTTGCGGGGCTTGGCGGGCTTCTTTTCAGCCTCTGCGGGCTGTTTGGGTTCAGTATCGTCCATATTGGTGTATTATTGTTGAGCCGTGGCGTACGGGTCCACCTTGAAGGCCCATTCGGCCTTGTGGCTTGCGCCGTCGGTGGTCTTCCAGGTTACGTGCACGGAGATGTTGGGCATGTAGATGCGCATAGGCACCTGCCATGAGATGGTTTTGGCGGCGGCATCCACACGGGCGGGCACGCGGCCGAAGCCGCTCACGCTCATGCGCAGGCTGCTCATATCCACGCCGGCCACGCCGCTCAGGTTGGCCTCCACCAGCTTGAAGTCGCACGGCACGGTGGAATCAGGCCGCGGCTGAACCGCAAACGGCGGCGGCGGCGTGGTGGGCGGAAGCGTGCCCGGCTCCGTGCCAAGCGACACGGCAGTGCCCGACTGCGCCACGCGGAAATCCATGGCGCTCGCAAACACGGTGGGATCCGTGCCGAACACCATGTAGCGGTGGATTTGGAAGGGGTCCTCCGTGTCCGTCACCTTGCCGGGCAGCACGGTGAACGCCGCCACGTAGCCGTAGCCGGGGATGCGCTCCAGCATGGCGGGGGTGACGTAGCCGCCAGGGTAGCAGTAGGTGTTGACGGAGCCGAAGAGGTTGGTGAGGCGCTTCTGGGAGAGCCCGAGCTCCTGGTCGATGAGGGCGGTGTAGGCGGGGCTGTCCTGGGGCTCGCGGGCCTTCCAGTCCTTGGGGTAGAGGTGGCTGACGGAGTGGCTGCCGATGCTGGCGCCGTGGCGCATCATCTCCTTGATCATGTCGGGCGACATGCTCTCGCCGCGCCCGGTGAGGTAGTGGGTGTAGAGGAAGAGGTGGAACGGGTAGCCGTATTCCCGCAGGATGGGGTAGGCCTCCGTGTACACGCTGCGCCAGCCGTCGTCCATGGTGATGAGCACGCACTTGGCGGGCAGCCTGCGCGCGCCGAAACGCCACTCCAGGAACTCCTGCATACTGATGACCGTGAGGTCGCTCTTGCGGATGTACTCCATCTGCTTGCGGAATTCGTCCGTGCGCATCAGCATCTCGGTCACGGGGGCGGTCTTGCTGAAATTGTGGTAGCCCAGCACGGCCACGCGCGTCTGGTCCCGCTCCACGGGCACGCCCTTGCCGGGGGCGGGGGCGGGGGCGGGTTTCACCGGGCGAACAGCCGGAATGGCCACCGGGCGCGGCGGCTCCGCAGGGTCCACCCCCACCGGGGCCGGATCCACCCGCATGGGCTCCAGCTGCGCCTGCACCGCGCCGAGCAGCACCGCCACCCACAGGGCGAGCATGCACAGCAGGCTCTGGCCGTTCCTTGTCATCTGCCAAGAGGGTATCAGCAAACCCGCCCGATAGCAAGAACATTCAAGTGCATGCACCGTGCGCGCGGGCGGCGTGCGAAATTGAATCTGCTTGACATGCGCGCGGGGGTAAGTTATTCTGCGCGCGCATGCTGGAGAGCATAGACGAGATTCTGGGCGCGGGCAGCGGGTTCCTCTGGGGGTATATCCTGCTGTTCTGCCTGCTGGGCACGCACCTGTATTTGACGGTGGTGCTGCGGTTTCCGCAGCGGCACCTGTTCCGTGCGATGTCGTACTACTTCAAGCGCAGCGGGGAGGGACACATCTCGCACTTCGCCTCGCTCATGGTGTCGCTGGCGGCGAACGTGGGCACGGGCAACATCATCGGCGTGGCGGTGGCGGTGTCCACCGGCGGGCCGGGCGCGGTGTTCTGGTGCATGGTGACGGGACTGCTGGGCATGGCCACGCGCTATGCGGAATGCCTGCTGTCCATCCGCTACCGGCGTGTTGACGCGCTGGGGCACCTGGTTGGCGGGCCGATGTACGTGCTGGAGCACGGCCTGCACTGCAAGTGGCTGGCGGTGGTGTTTGCGGTGCTCACGGCCATAGCGGCGTTCGGCATCGGCAACCTCACGCAGGCCAACGCGGTTTCCGCCGTGCTGCAGGAGAGCGCGCTGAACATCCCCACGTGGGCCACGGCCACGGTGCTGTGCATCCTGGTGGCGGCGGTGCTGCTGGGCGGGCTGCGGGGGATAGCGCACACCTGCAAGGCGTGCGTGCCCACCATGGCGCTGGTGTATGCGGTGGGCTGCGTGCTGGTGCTGGCGGCGCATGCGGACTTCATCCTCCCGGCGGTGCAGTTGATTTTGGACAGCGCGTTCAGCGCGCACGCGGCCACGGGCGGCTTCATCGGCTCCACCCTCATGCTGGCCATGCGCACGGGCGTGCAGCGCGGATTGTTCTCCAACGAGGCCGGCATGGGCTCCTCGCCCATCGTGGCCGCTCCCGTGCAAACCCCCAACGCCGTGCAGCAGGCCCTGGTGGCATCCACAGGGCCATTCTGGGACACCGTGGTCATCTGTACGCTCACGGGCGTGACGCTCACCACCTGTTTGTACGCGGAACCCGCCATTGCGGCGGCGGACGGCTCCCTGCTGAGCTTCCACGCGTTCAGTACCATCGGCCTGCTGGGTTCCGGGATGCTGACGGTGAGCCTGGCGGCGTTCGTGGTGTCCACACTGCTGGGGTGGTCGTACTTCGGTGAGAGCGCCCTGGAATACCTAGGCGGCGTGAAACTCATCATCCCCTACCGCGCAGTGTGGGTGGCGGCGGTCTTTGTGGGCGCCGTCATCCCCAAGAGCTCCATCGTGTGGAACTTCTCCGACTGCGTGAACGCGCTCATGGCCCTGCCGAACCTCGTCAGCCTGGTGGCGCTCTCACCCCTCCTGGTGGCGCAGACCCGCCGCTACCTCTGGAGCAACCGCCTGGACGACGTGGACCCGGAAATCGCCGTGGCCAAAACCGCGCACGAGGGCAAGTAGCACCCGCACGCGCGGCTTGACAAACGGAATCCCACCCCCTATACTTCCTGCATAATGCGGAAGAAACCGTTCACACTCTCCAATCCCTAACCTCCCTACGATATGGCCGTCAAAAAAAGCCAACTCTACTCCACCATTTGGTCGCTGTGCGATGACTTGCGCGGCGGCGTGGACCCGGCAGACTACAAGTACTACATCCTCACGCTGCTGTTCGTCAAGTACCTATCCGACAAAGCTCAAAACGACCGCTACACGATATTCAGCGTGCCGAAGGGGGCGGGGTTCGATGACATGCTGGCCCTGCGCAACAAATCCGGTATCGGGGACGGTATGAACCGTGTGGTTCAGCGCTTGGCCGAGGCTAATCGGACGCTGGGCGACTTCACCAAGGTGGATTTCGACAACAAGGACTTAGGCGATGCCGACAACAGGGTGAAGAAGCTCACCCGCATGCTCAACACCATCAACGACAAGCTGGATTTGACGAGCAACCATGCGGGCGGCGACGACTTGCTGGGGGATGCCTACGAGTATCTGATGCGCAAATTTGCGGCAGAGGCCGGCAAGAACAAGGGGCAGTTCTACACGCCCGCGGAGGTATCCCGCCTGCTGGCCATTGTTTGCGGCATTGCACGGGACAAGCGCGACCGGATATCCCTGCACGACCCCACCTGCGGCTCCGGTTCCCTCCTGTTGCGTGCTGCGGAGATGACAAAGGCTGGGAACGTAATCATTGCCGGTCAGGAGTTCGACCCGAACACCGCCACGCTGGCGCGTATGAACATGGTGTTGCACGGATGTGAGACAGCCGATGTTCGAGATGGTGATACATTGGGCTCGCCGTACTTCACGCAAGGCAACCAACTCAAGACCTTCGATTATGTGGTAGCCAACCCTCCCTTTTCCCAAAAGAACTGGCTGCTGGGGTTGAAGGAGGCTCCGGCTGCGGACCGCTACCGCCGTTTCGAGTGGGGGGAGCCCCCCGCCACGTGCGGTGATTATGCGTTCCTCCTGCACATCATCGCCACCATGGCTCCCCGGACGGGGCGCGGTGCCTGCATTATGCCGCACGGCGTGCTCACCCGCGGCAACAGCGAGGCGGTCCTCCGCAAGGCCCTCGTCAAATCCGGCTACATCAAGGCCATCATCGGCCTGCCTGCCAACCTTTTCTACGGCACGGGCATTCCCGCCTGCATCCTGGTGCTGGACAAGGGCAATGCAGCGCAGCGCAAGGGCATCTACATGATTGAGGCCAGCAAGGGGTTCATGAAAGACGGCGCCAAGAACCGCCTGCGCGAGCGCGACTTGCGCCGCATCGCGGACGCCTTCGACTCCCTGGAGGATATCCCGCGCTTCGCCCGCATGGTGCCCCTGGCCGAGATTGAGGCCAACGGCTACAACCTGAACCTCCCGCGCTACATCGACACCGTGGAGGACGAGGAACTCCAGGATATCGAGGCCCACCTCCACGGCGGCATTCCCATGGCGGATGTGGACAAGCTGGAGGAATACCGCGGCACCTTCCCACAGCTGCTTGCCAGCGTGTTCCAGGCATCCGGCAAGCCCGGCTACGCCGAGGCCGGCATGCTCCCGGAACAGGTGCACCGCGCCGTGCTGGACAGCCCGGAGTACGCCGCCTTCCACGCCTGCGTGGCAAAGACGGCAGACGCCTGGCTGGGCGCCGTCACTCCCAAACTCAAGCAACTGAAGGCGGGCTGCGTGCCCGCGGAGGTGATTGCATCCCTCCAGCTTTCCGTGCTCAAGGCCTTTGAAAACGTCCCGCTCTTCAACAAGTACGCCGCCTACCAGAAGCTCATGGAGTATTACGATGAAACCCTGCGCGACGACCTGTTCATCATCCGCGCCGATGGGTGGAAAGCAGAGCCGTATCAGGTGATCGAGGAAAACAAGAAGGGGCAAAAAAAGGAAAAGGGATGGACCTGCGACCTGCTGCCCCCGGAGGTGTTGCGCCGAACCCGTTTCAAGGATGAAGCCGCAGAGGTGGACGCTCTAGCTGCACAAATCGACGAACTCTCTGCCGCCATTGACGAAATCAAGGACGAGCAGGAGACGGACGGCGGCTATTTCGACAAGTGGGACAAGGTCAACAAGCAAAACGTCAACAAGCGCCTGAAGGCTATCAAGGGTGGCGATGCTCGGGAAATAGCCTTCCTCCAGGATTTCGTGCAGAAGCTGGATGCCCTCTCCGCCGCAAAGAAGGCTCACAAGACGCGTGCAGCGGAGCTGGACGATGCGCTCAAGGCCGCCTACACCAGGCTCAAGGCTAAGGAAATATGCTCCCTGGTGGTGGAGGACAAGTGGGTGTTCGCCCTGCGCCAAATGATTCTGGCGGAGGTGGAGCTGCTGGCCCACGCCTTCTCCTCCCGCGTCAAGGAGCTGCTGGAACGCTACCAAACCACCCTGCCGGAGCTGCAATGCCGCGTGGATGCCTTGCAGGCCAAGGTGTACGCACACCTCAAGGATATGGGATTCTCCATCCCCAAACATTGACCATGAGTGAGCAACAACCATCCGAACTGCTGTTCTACACCTCGCCGGACGGCCTGGTGAAAATGGAAATCCGCATTGAGGGAGACACCATCTGGATGACCCAGCAGATGATGGCGGACCTCTTCCAAACCAGCAAGCAAAACATCAGCCTTCACGTTGACAATATTTATCAAAGCTCTGAGCTTCAAGAGGTTGGAACTGTCAAGGAAAACTTGACAGTTCGCCAAGAGGGTGCCCGCCAAGTGCAGCGCAAGGTCAAATTCTACAACCTTGACATGATTATCTCCGTGGGCTACCGCGTGAACAGCGTTCGCGGCACGCAGTTCCGCATCTGGGCCACCCGCCAGCTCAGCGAGTTCATGCGCAAGGGTTTCGTGCTGGATGCCGACCGCCTCAAGAACCCGCCCGTCAAGGGTGCCGCCAACCTGCCGGACCATTTCGACGAGCTGCTGGAGCAGATTCGCGATATCCGCGCCAGCGAGCGCCGCATGTACCTGCGCATCCGCGATATCCTTGCCACCGCCGCGGATTACGATCCCAACAATCGGGAAACCAACCGCTTCTACAGCGCCATCCAAAACAAGCTCCACTTCGCCGTGCACGGCCACACCGCCGCCGAGCTCATCATGCTGCGCGCCAATGCCCGGGAACCGAATATGGGTCTCACCTCCTGGCAGCGCTCCCGCGTCGCCGCCGCGGATGTCGCCGTCGCCAAGAACTACCTCCAGGGTGAGGAAATCGAAACCTTCAACCGCGTCACCTCCATGATGCTTGATTTCGTGGAGGACCAGGCCAGGCAGCGCCGCCAAATCTTCATGAAGGACTGGGAACAGGCTGTGGACGGCCTGCTCACCCTCATGGGCCGTCCCGTCCTCCATGGCCAGGGCACTCGCTCCGCCAAGGAGGCCAAGGCTTTCGCGGAAAGCCAGTACAAAGCCTTCGCCCTCCGCAGGCAGTCCGCCGATGCCGAGCGCGCTGAACAAGAGCTCTCCCGCGAACTCGAACAGCAAATTAAGGCAATCTCCCATAGAAAGGAGCCTAAACAGTGAAAATACTGCCAGAGGGATTCAAAGATTCTGATATCGGCCCCATCCCAGAGGATTGGGAGGTGAAGATGCTGAGTCATGTGTGCTCAATGCAGAGTGGGCAAACTATCACTGCAAAAAAAATAGGTTTCACGGGTAATTACCCTTGCTATGGGGGAAATGGATTTAGAGGCTACACCCAAACGTATACACACGATGGCGTGTTCCCCATCATTGGGCGCCAAGGAGCTCTTTGCGGGAATACAAAACTAGCAATAGGAAAGTTTTATGCATCCGAACACGCTGTCGTTGTAACATGTAATCAAAAGGCCAATCCCATATGGTTGTATTATACATTGGGAAGCATGAATCTGAATCAATATGCAGAGGCCACCGCTCAGCCAGGGCTGGCGGTTTCTAAGATTATGCGCCAATATATTCCTCTCCCCCTTCTCCCGGAGCAGCAGGCCATTGCCGATGCTTTGTCGGACATAGATGCCCTGATAGGCGCGCAGGAGGAACTGCTTGCAAAGAAGCGGGCAATAAAGCAGGGTGCCATGCAGGAACTGTTGACCGGCCGTCGCCGCCTTCCCGGATTCCCCGTCCGCCCCATGAAGCAGACGGACATCGGCCCCATTCCGGAGGATTGGGAGGTGAAGGAATTGGGGGGAATTGGCACGTGTTTGACCACGGCATCATACACAAGAGCACAACTGAAGACGGCAGGCGATGTTAAATACATTCACTATGGTGACATTCATGTGAAATACAAATACCTGTTAGATGTAGGGAAAAAGGAGTTGCCGTACATAGAATCATATATGGTAAAACAGTTTGCTCTTCTCCGGAATGGCGATTTGATTATAGCGGATGCATCTGAAGATTATGAAGGGCTGGGTGATTGTATTGAAATATACGGGGCAGAGGAAACTTTGTGCATAAGTGGGTTGCATACTATTCTATATCGCCCGGCAAATAACGTATTTGCAGAAGGCTATATATGCCTTTTGCGTGAAATAGAGTCCGTATACAGGCAGCTGGTAACGCTGGCTGTGGGAACGAAGGTATATAGTTTAACGTCCCATGCGGTCAAACAATTACAAGTTCCGCTTCCGCCATACTCTGAACAGCAGGCTATAGCCGCGGCCTTATCGGACATGGATGCGGAGATAACCGCGGTGGAGGAAGAGCTTGCGAAACATCGCGCGCTGAAGCGCGGGATGATGCAGGAGCTGCTGAGCGGTCGGATTCGGCTGCCGTACAAAAAAACAACCCATAGGAAACAAAATGCGGGAGAATGAACCACCCATGATATGCCAACCTGAGCGGGCGACGCAGTACAAGGTGCTGCGGACGCTGCAGGGGCTGGGCTACCGTTATTTGGGGAACTGGCGGCAGGACGATGAGGAGCGTGCGAGGAAGAGCCCGATAGAGCGGGAGTGGCTGGCGGGGTGGCTAAGGGGGCGCGGGGAGTACACGGAGGAGGAGACAGGCAAGGCGCTGCTGGCGGTGGAGGCGTGCGTGGTGACGGGGCGGCGGAATTTGGCGCAGGCGAACCGTGAGATGTACCGACTGCTGTACCATGGGGTGCAGGTGGAAGCGGGAGCGGGGGAGCAGACGCGCACGGTGCGGCTGATAGACTGGGAGCACCCGGAGCGGAACGAGTACGGGGTGGCGGAGGAGGTATCCATGCAGCGCGTGGCGGGGAAGACACGGCGGCCGGATGTGGTGCTGTACATCAACGGCATAGCCTTTGCGGTGCTGGAGCTGAAAAAGACCAACGAGCTTGTGGCGGAGGGCATACGGCAGAACCTGACGAACCAGAGGCCGGGGGAGATACCGTATTTCTTCACAAGCATCCAGCTGGTGATGGCGGGCACGGAGAACGAGGGCCTGCGCTACGGCGTGGCGGGCACGCCGGAGAAGTATTTCCTTTCCTGGAAGCGGGACCCGCAGGACGACCCGCGCACGCACCTGTTGGAGCACGTGGAAGCCCTGTGCAGCAAGGAGACCATCTTGGAACTGGCGTATGATTTCATGGTGTGGCACCGCGGTGCCAAGAAGGTGGCGCGGCAGAACCAGTACCACGGCATCAAGGCGGCCCAGGCGTTTGTGAGGCGCCGCGAGGGCGGCATCATCTGGCACACGCAGGGCAGCGGCAAAAGCCTGATGATGGTGTGGCTGGCCAAGTGGATCCTGCGCAGCAACCCCGCCGCCCGCGTGTTCATCATCACGGACCGCGTGGAGCTGGACGAGCAGATAGAGGACAATTTCCGCAGCGCGGAGATGACGGAGGTGTACCGCACCAGAAACGGTGGCGATTTGGTGAGGCAGCTCGACAACGCCACCTATCCCGTGGTGTGCACGCTCATCCAGAAATTCCGCGGCGTGGGGCAGGAGCTCACCGAGCGCGACGTGGACGATTTCGTGCAGCAGATGCAAAGCTCCATCCCCACCAACTTTTCCGTGAAGGGAGATGTGCACGTGTTCGTGGACGAATGCCACCGCTCGGAAAGCGGCAAGCTCAAAAAGGCCATGGACCTTTTCCTGAAAAACGGCGTCTATTACGGCTTCACCGGCACGCCCATCCTCTCCATCGACAAGAAGAACACCCTGGCCATTTTCGGAAACTTTATCCACTGCTACAAGTTCGACGAGGCGGTGCGGGACGGCGTGGTGCTGGACCTGCTCTACGAATCCCGCTTCATCGGGCAGCGCGTGACGGACAAAAGGCGGCTGGACGCCCTGTTCGCGGTCATCACCCGCGGCAAGTCGGCGGAGGCGGTACGCCGCATCAAGGCGGAATGGGGAACCATGCGGAAGCTGCATTCCGTGGAGGACCGCATCAAGGCCATCAGCCGCGATATCTGGGCGGATTTCATGTCCAAGCCGCGCCTGGCGGACAACACGGGCACGGCCATCCTGGTGGCGGGTTCCGTGTTTAACGCCTTCCGCTACTACGAAGCCCTGTGCAAGCTGGGCGATGATTTCGCCGGGCGCTGCGCGGTGGTTTCCTCCTTTGTGCCGGCGCCGTCCGTGTTGCGCACCGAGGGCGAGGACACCACGGAATCCCGCTACAAGTACGACACGAGCCTGCGCATGCTCCGGGATTTCTCCCACCTCTCCGGCGTGGCGCAGGATGCCTCTTCCGCCACCGCCGACCAGGTGCAGAACTTCGAGAAGCGCATCAAGCAGATGTTCATCCGCGAACCGGAGCGGATGCGTCTGCTCATTGTGGTGGACAAGCTGCTGACCGGATTCGACGCCCCCTCGGCCACCTACCTGTACATCGACAAGAAGATGCGGGACCACGGGCTGTTCCAGGCGGTGTGCCGCGTGAACCGTCTGGACGACGAGACGAAGGAGTACGGCTATGTGGTGGACTACCAGAACCTGTTCAGCGAGCTGGAAGCCGCGTACGACCTGTATGCCGGAGAGGATGACGACATTGCGGACGGCAGGGGGGGCTTCCGCGGCTACGACAAGGAGGATGTGGACGGCCTGCTGAAGGACAAGAACCTGATGAACGCCAAGAAGGTGCGCGGCCTGCTGGAACGCCTGCACCAGCTGTGCGAAAACGTGGCGGAGCCGAAAGGCGCGAGCGAGTACTGCGCGTATTTCTGCCAGGGGGATGAGGAGGTGTGCCGCAAGAGCCGCAACCTCCTGTACTCCTGGGCACCCGCCCTCGTGCGCGCCTTCGCCCAAATCAAGGGGGAGATGGGCTCCATCCTTGCGGACAACGGCGCCTTCTTCTTTACCGAGGAGGAGCAGGGGGCGGAGGGGAGCCCCGGCAGCATTGAAAAATGGGTCAAGCACTACAGCGACGCCTACGAGTGGGTGGAGCTGTTCCAAGGCGACCGCATCGACCGCAAGGCGGTGGGCGCGGAAATGCGGCGCCTGCTGGATGCCTATGTGGGAGTGGAACCCACGGAGGTGCTTTCCACGCTGGGCGACAAATCCCTGGTGGAGCTGCTGGCGGAGAGGCCGGGGCAGACCGTGCAGGGCCTGCATGCGAAATTAAAGAAGCCCCGCGCCGTGGCGGAAACCATTATCAACAACATCCGCCATGAAATCACGGACCGCCATGCGGAAAACCCCAGGTTCTACGATGAGATGTCAAAAATCCTGGAGAGCCTGGTGCAACAGCTGCGCGAGGACGCCATGGCCTACCGGGCGTTCCTGAACGCCATGGAGAAGGCCCATGCCGCCAAGGCGGCCGCGCGGGACATCCTCAACAAACTGGGTCAACTGGCCAAGGATGTGCTGGCGGGCGGGCGCGCACAAGATGCGGTGTCCCTGCCGGGGTATGTCGGCAATTCGCCGCGGCGCAGGCAGTTGTACCAGAATGCCCCCAAGAACTGGGACCCCGAACTGGTGCAGCGTTTCGTGGAAAGCATGGATTTGTGCTGGGCACGGTTCTACGTGCCGGGGGAAGACGTCAATAGCCCCCACTACTTGAAATTCCACATGGAACTCCTCAAGGCGCTGGATAACCTGACACCCGGCCTTTCCGCCGCGGACAAGGACGCGCTGGCCGGTATGATTTTCGAGATGGCATGCAAACAATAGCCGGCATACCGGTGGTCTTGCAGCGCAAGTCCATCAAGCACCTGCGCATCGCCGTCTGCCCGCCGGACGGCGCGGTGGAGGTGTCGGCCCCGGAAGGGATGGATGCGGAGCTGATCCGCATAGCCGTGCTTCGGCGCACGGATTGGATACGCGAGAAGCGCGAGGCCATGCGGTGCCAGCAGCGGCAGGGCGTGCGCCATTACGTGAGCGGTGAAAGCCACTACTTCAACGGCGAGCGCTACATGCTGCGGGTGCAGGTGGTGAGGCGCGGCGAGCCGTACGGCATAGAGCTGCGCGGGCGCAGGATGGTGATGCGCGTGTATGCGGACACCCCGGAATCCGGGCGGGAGAAGCTGCTGCAGGAGTGGTACCGCGCCCGCCTGAAGGAGAAGGTGGCGGCGGTGCTGCCGCAATGGGCGAAGCGCGTGGGGGTGCCCGTGCCCTCCGTGCGCGTGCTGCGCATGCGCACGCGCTGGGGTTCCTGCAGCCGCCGGCTGCGGCAGATTGTGCTCAACCTGGAACTGGCCAAAAAGGACTACCGCGGTTTGGAGTATGTGATACTCCATGAGCTGTGCCACCTGCTGGAACCCGCGCACAGCCCCCGTTTCCTGGAGCTGCTGGAACGGTTCATGCCCTCTTGGGAATCCGTGCGCCGCCGCCTGAACGAAGAGCCTCTGCGCCACGAAGACGAATTCGGCACCGACGAATGACGCGCGCGCGTTGCGCGCGGCTTTTTACCTTGATTCGGCGTGGTATTCTGGTAGAATATCAGGGATATGAACTGGCTGAAGCACGTATCCGCCACGATGATGATGATGGGAGCCTTTGCAGCAGGACAGCAGAACGCGCCATACGAGCCGAACCCCGACTGGGAAAACCCGCAGAACCTCAGTCAGGGACGCGAATCCGCCCGCGCGTTCTTTGTGCCCTTTGCCAACAAGGATGAGGCGATGAAGGGCGGCCGTGCCGATTCCTCCCTGGTGCAATCCCTCAACGGCAACTGGAAATTCCACTGGGCCCCCAGCCCGCAGGAGCGCCCCGCGGACTTCTTCAAGCCGGAATTCAACGTCAACGACTGGAAGGACATCGACGTGCCCAGCAACTGGCAGATGCGCGGCTACGGCACCCCCATCTACAGCAACCAGCGCTACACCTGCATCCGCGACTGGCCGCGCGTGATGACCCCGCCCCGCAACGGCGACGAGCAGGCCTACACCACCCCCAAGACCGAGCCGAACGCCGTGGGCTCCTACCGGCGCGACTTTGAGATACCCGCGGACTGGGACGGGCGGCAGGTGTTCATCCGCTTCGACGGCGTGGACTCCTTCTTCTACCTGTTCGTGAACGGGCAGAAGGTGGGCTTCTCCAAGGACAGCCGCACCGCCGCCGTGTTCGACATCACCAAGTACATCCACCCCGGCACCAACGTGCTGGCCGCCGAGGTCTACCGCTACAGCGACGGCACCTACCTGGAATGCCAGGACATGTGGCGCCTCTCCGGCATCTTCCGCGACGTCTACCTCTACTCCACCCCACCCGTCTTCATCCGCGACTTCTTCATCCACACCGACTTTGCGGAGAAGGACGGCAACACGGACTTCACCAAGGCCACGCTGCGCATTGAGATGGGCGTGGCCAACCGCAGCCAGACGGACGCCGCCTGCACCGTGGAAGGCGCGCTCGTGAACGCCGCCGGCAAGACCGTGGCCACCCTGAAGACAGACACCCTGCACCCCGCGCAGAACTCCGAGGACAACGCCATCTTCAGCACGGAGGTCGCCAAGCCGGCGCTCTGGAGCGCGGAGAAGCCGAACCTGTACACCCTGCTGCTCACGCTCAAGGACGCGCAGGGCAAGGTGACGGAAACCATCTCCCGCAAGGTGGGATTCCGCAAGGTGGAGCTGCGTGACGGCCGCTTCCTGGTGAACGGCATGCCGGTGAAACTCAAGGGCGTGAACCGCCATGAGAGCCAGCACGCCAACGGACACGCCGTCACGCGCGAGGAGTGCCGGACCGAGCTCCTCCTCATGAAGCGCGGCAACATCAACCACATCCGCAACTCCCACTACCCGCAGCCCGACTTCTTCTACGAGATGTGCGACGAGCTGGGCATCTACGTGTGCGACGAGGCCAACATCGAATCCCACGGCTACTACTACGGCGACGAGTCCCTCTCCCACCCCGCCGAGTGGCGCGCACAGCACGTCTGGCGCAACCAGAACATGGTGGAGCAGAGCAAGAACCACGCCTGCGTGGTCATGTGGTCCTACGGCAACGAGGCCGGCCCCGGCGACAACTTCGCCGCCGTGCGCGACTGGATCAAGAGCCGCGACACCTCCCGCCCCACCCAGTACGAGCGCAACAACGACCTGGCGGACCTGCACTCCAACCAGTACCCCAGCGTGAACTGGACCAAGGAGGTGGCATCCCGCCCCATCCGCAAGCCCTGGTACATCTCCGAGTACGCCCACATCCTCTGCAACTCCATGGGCAACCTCAAGGACTACTGGGACAACATCAACACCAGCGACTCCATCATCGGCGGCGGCATCTGGGAGTGGATCCACCAGAGCTACGACCAGGAGGTCACCCTGCCGGACGGCCGCACCGTGGTGCGCCAGAGCTACGGCGGCGACCACGGGGAATACCCGAACGACGGCATCTTCTGCATCAAGGGCGTCATCTACAGCGACCGCACGCCCACCCCGCTCTACGATGAAATCCGCAAGGCTCAGCAGAACGTGGAAATGCACCTGGCGGACATCCCGGAGGGCGCCAAGGAGGTGACCGTGGACATCACCAACCGCAACTGCTTCACCAACACCAACGAGTACGACGCGGAGTGGATGCTGCTCAAGGAAGGCAGGGAGGAGGTGGCACGCGGCAGCTTCACCGCGGATATCGCCCCGCTGCAGACCGGCAAGCTGGCAATCCCGGTCCAAAAGCTCGGCATGGGCAAGTTCAGCGCAGACGCCCGCTACTTCATCAGCGTGAGCTTCAAGCTCAAGCATGACACCGCCTGGGCCCCCAAGGGCTACGTGGTGGCCACGGAGCAGCTCGCCCTGCCGGAAGAATTCACCAAGTTCTCCACCAAGGCCCACCTGCTGGCGCTGGACAAGGAGGCCAAGATCAACGTGCGCAACGAGAACAACCGCCTCATCGTCATCGGCTCCAACTTCTCCGTGACCATCGACAAGGCCACGGGCGGCCTGCGCGACTACATCGTGAACGGGCACCAGCTGCTGGGCAGCAAGCCCACGCTGCTGCTCAATGCCTTCCGCGCCCCCCTGGCCAATGACAAGTGGGCCATGAACCAGTGGCTCAACAACGGCTTCCGCAACCTCAGCCACACCAGCACCCCGCTCGTCGTGGAGCGCATGCCCGGCGGCATCGTCCGCGTCTCATGCGACATCATCAGCCAGGGCATCCGCAAGGAAAGCCTCGACAGCCGCGACTACGACAACGGCAAGTTCACCGTCAAGGACCAGGGCCCCGTCATGGAGCGCGAGTTCCGCTTCACCACCCAGATGGTCTACACCATCATGCCCAACGGCTACATCTGCGTGCAGGCCGGCATTGTGCCCAGCGTGCAGAACGTGGTGCTGCCCAAGCTCGGCTACCAGCTCACCCTGCCCAAGCAGTACTCCAACGTGAAGTGGTACGGCCGCGGTCCCGGCGAGAACTACCCGGACCGCAAGAGCGGCTCCGACATCGGCATCTGGGAGCGCTCCGTGGCCGACATGGTGGAGAAGTACCCCTTCCCCATGGAGATGGGCAACCGCATGGACACCAAGTGGGTGGCCGTCACGGATGATTCCGGCACCGGGCTCATGGTGGCCGCCTCCACCGAGGAAACCCTCAACTTCTCCGCCCTGCCCTGCACCGCACAGGCCCTCTTCGCCGCCGCACACCCGGAGGAGGTGCAGCAGGCGGACGCCACCATCCTGAGCATCGACAAGGTCACACTCGGCCTGGGCGGCGCCGCATGCGGCCCCCGCCCCATCGACCGCGACATCCCGCTCACCAAGCCCACCACCTTCGTCTTCTCCCTGCGCCCCGTCATTCCGGAGCAGGACCTCTGCGCCGTGGGACGCGAGGTGATGCCGCTCACCGGCGCCGTCACCCTCACGCGCGACAGCATGGGCTACGTGCACGCCGCCTGCGGCACGCGCGACGCCAAGATCACCCTCACCCTGCCGGACGGCTCCGAGCACGTGTACGACGGACCGTTCCTCCAGCGCGAGGAAGGCATCGTCATCGCCATGGCCAGCAGCGAGGGCTGCATGGACGCCGCACGCACCTTCCAGCACATGGATGCCTGGAAGCCCGCCAACCTCATGCGCATCCAGTCCTGCTCCAGCAGCAGCGGCCCCGCCGAATCACCCTGGAACCTCATCGATGGACGACGCGACACCATCTGGCACTCCTACTGGCACGAGCCCGCCGCCGAGTACCCGCACAACGTGGTGGTGGACCTCGGCGTCACCTCCGAGCTACGCGGATTCTCCGTCACCCCGCGCCAGGGCCGCGCCTCCTCACGCGTCCGCAGGCTCGCCTTCTACCTCTCCGACTCCCCCGACAAGTGGGGCGACTCCCCCGACTGCGAGATGACCATGGAGGACAGCGACAACGAGCAGCGCGTGCTCCTGCCGGACCTCAAGTCCGCTCGCTACGTCAAGATGGTCTGCCTGGAACCCATGGTCAAGGGTGAGCCCTTCGCCTCCGTGGCAGAGCTGGTGCCCATCATCACCCGCGTGGAGGGCGACTACCCGCCGCACGCCTTCTACGCCGTGGTCTACGCCAGCTCCGAGCGCGAGGAGGGCGGCGCCGCCCGCAACGTGCTGGACGGCAACCCGGACACCGTGTGGCACACCATGGTGGGCGTCACCGTGGCCAGCTTCCCGCACGAGCTGCGCCTGGACCTGGGCGCCCAGCGCAAGCTCAAGGGCATGCGCTACCGCGGCGGCGCGCGTTCCCGCGGCCGCGTGAAGGACTATGAGGTCTACGTGAGCAACGACGGCAAGAACTGGGGCGACCCCGTGGCCCGCGGCTCGTTCTCCGACAACGCGGAGGACCAGCAGGCCCTGTTCTTCACCCCCACCTCTGCGCGCTACATGCGCTTCGTGGCCCTCTCCGCCCACGATGGCGGGGATTCAGCCGTGGTCTCCGAGATTGATGCCATTCTGGAAGAATAGCCGATTGACGAAGCGTGGAATTTGAAGGGCGCATCCGGCGATATGCCGGATGCGCCCTGAAATGTTGCGGGGGTGGGAATCAGTCCACGTTGTCGAAGATTTCCTCCGGCTTGAAGAAGCGCTTGATTTCCGCTTCCGCGCTTTCGGGGGAATCGGAGGCGTGGCAGATGTTGTACATGCTGTTGGTGCCGTAGTCGCCGCGGATGGTTCCCTTGTCGGCCTTCTGGGAATTGGTGGGTCCCAGGATGGTGCGCACGCGGGTGATCACGCCGGGGCCGGAGAGCACCAGCGCCACCACCGGGCTCGTCTGCATGAACGCGGAGAGCTTCGGGAACAGAGGCTCGCCCTCAATCACCAGGTCGATGATGTGCGCGTAGTGCTCGCGCAGGATGGCATCGTTGAGCTGGATCATCTTCATGCCGCGCAGGCGGAATCCCTCCGCCAGCAGGCGCTGCAGGATGACACCGGAGAGGTTCTTGCGCACGCAGTCCGGCTTGAAGAGAATGAGCGTATTTTCGTCGGTGTTCATAATGTTGAATGGTGTTTCGCTGCCACATTGATACCGCGCCGCGCCCGCAAAGTCAAGCGCAGATTCAAAATTCCCCGGCTATGGCATGATGGTGGACAAGGGGGGCAACATCTGGTATAGTACCGGGCGTGAAGGTAAAGGCGTGTGCAGCGGTGCTGGTGCTGGCGGTGGCCCTGTCGGGCTGCAGCCTCTCCCAGCGCATCAAGAAGGCGACCGACAAGATGGAGGAGCGCTACGCCAAGATCACCACGTGGGACAAGCTGCCCGTGCGCACCATCTCCTGGAACCAGGCCATCGCCATGATGCGCACCGGCAACACCTCGCTCATGACCGCCCGCAACAGCATCAAGACCGCTGACCGCGAGACCCTGCGCGTGTACACCGATCTGGTGCCGACCGTCTCCTACTACGCCTACATGAGCAAGTCGCTCAACGACTTGTCGAAGCAATGGAACGGGAACGACCTGAACAACAACTTCAACGTGAACTTCTTCCTGCCCACGCTCACACAGCTGCCGTACCGCGTGTATGCCAACAAGGTGCGCGCGTTCGCGGCGGTGAAGGCGCTGGAAGGCGCGGAACGCGAGGCCGTCTCCAAGCTCTACCAGGCTGTGCGCAAGCGTGAAATCGCGCTCAAGATGCAGGCGCTGGACGCAGAGCAGCCGCCGGACACCGCAGCCGCGCAACCCACCACCAGCGCGGAGCGCGAGAAGCAGGACCTGGACTACTATCAGGCGGTGGCGGAGCTGCTGGGCAACGCGGACGCGCGCTGGAACATCCTGCCGGAGACCATGCCGCGCATCCAGTGGAAGGACTACCGGAACCGCCTGGACCGTCTGGACCCGCTGGTGCTGTGCAACTTTGTGATGCAGCTGGAGCAGGCGCGCATGGAGCAGTACAGCGTGGCGCTGCAATACCTGCCCACCATCAACCTCAGCCTCTACAGCCCGTCGCTCTTCAGCTCCAGCGGCGGCACCTACACCGGCACCTTCCTCAACGGGGACGACACCCACCTCAACATGAGCGTCAGCTACCAATTCGACACCCGTCTCACCAACTGGACGCGCTACCGCGACTCCAAGGAGCGCTACGAACTGGCGAAGAAGAAGGTGGAGGGCGCCATGCGCGACCACAAGAGCAAGATTGAGGCCCTGCGCCGCAGCGTGGACGAGTACGAGAACTGGAAGGGCTACATGGCCAAGCGCGTGGAGTTCATCCGCAAGTCGCCCGTGGAGGATGCCGCATCCTTCCTGGAGCGCAGCCGCACCATGGTGGAGATGAAGCGCGAGATGCTCAAGCAGGAGCAGGAATCCGTGGAGACGGAGTCCGCGCTCATCCTGGAATACGGCATGCCGGGGCTCACCCCCATGAAGTTCGATTGATGGGAAACGCCGCCATGACGAAGATGCCCGAATGCCTGCGCCTGTACCTGGTGACGGATGCCCCGGAGCGTTGCCGCCTGGGGCTGGCGGAGACCGTGCGGCGCGCGATTGCGGGCGGTGCCACGCTGGTGCAGTACCGCCGCGAGCACGCGGATGCCGCCTCCATGCTGCAAGAGGCCGCGGAGCTGCGTGCCGTCACGCATGCCGCCGGCGTGCCGTTCATCGTCAACAACGATGTGCGGCTGGCCCTGCAGGTGGGCGCGGACGGCGTGCACCTCGGCCAATCCGACATGCCCGTGGCGGAGGCCCGCAGACTCGCGGGAGCGGGCTTCATCATCGGCATCTCCGTGAGCAACGAGCGCGAGATGCTGGCCGTGGACACGCACGCAGCGGACTACGTGGGCTGCGGCCCCGTGTTCCCCACCGCCACCAAAACGGATGCCGCGCCCGCCGTGGGTGTGGAGGGCTGGGCGCATTTGTCGCGCATCTGCCCGCTGCCCATCGTGGCCATCGGCGGCATCACCGCCTCCCGCGCACGCGAGCTGCGCGCCGCGGGGCCGTGCAGCGGCGTGGCCGTGGTGTCCGCCATCTGCGGCGCGGCAGACCCCGCCGCCGCCGCGCGTGAAATTGTTACCGCCCTCACATGACCATGGATGACGCAACGGAAAATATGGAAGCAACGCGCCGCCTGGCGGCACAGGTGCTGGCGGACATTCGCGCCAAGCGCCCGCTGGTGCTCTCCCTCACCAACACCGTGTCCCAGGCTTTCACCGCCAACGCCCTGCTGGCCGCGGGCGCTTCCCCCATCATGCTGGCGGACGAATGGGAGGCGGAGGAGCTGCTCCGCAACGGCTGCGGCGGCTTGCTCGTGAACGTGGGCACCGTCTCCGCCGCGCAGGCATGCACCATAACCACCGCCGCGAGAACCGCGCAGGAGTGCAACGTGCCCTGGGTGCTGGATCCCGTGGCCGCAGGGCTGCTCTCCTTCCGCACCACCCTCTGCCGCGAGCTGCTGAAGTTCCACCCCGCCATCATCCGCGGCAACCCCTCTGAAATCCTGGCGCTCGCCGGTGAACCCTCCTCCTCCCGCGGCACGGAAAGCACCGTGTCCGCCAACGACGCCATCGACGCCGCCATGCGCCTCGCACGCCAGACGCAAGCCACCGTCCTCGTCACGGGTGAGGTGGACTATGTCACCTACGGCGCCGATGTGCACGCGCTGCACACAGGTCACCCCCTGATGGCCCGCATGACGGGTACGGGCTGCGCCCTGGGCGCCCTCTGCGCGGCATGCCTGCCCTGCTCCGCCAACACGCTGGACGCCGCGCTCGCCGCCGCCTGCATCATGGGAGAGGCCGGCCGCCGCGCCGCCTCACGAGCCACCGCCCCCGGCTCCTTCGCCAGCGCCCTGCTGGATGAACTGGCCGCGGATTTGGGATAGCCCACCTGCCGAAGTTGGGAGGCAAGCTCGCACGTGTATCCCCGCGCGCTAAGCGCGCCAAATTTTGAGCCGCCCTGGCGGCGACAACTTTTTCCAGCCTCGGGCGTAAGCCCGGGGGGTGTCCCCCTTC
>JAUNNT010000041.1:19872-23551 GCA_030531305.1 Akkermansia sp. | reverse complement strand
TCATCCGCCCCGCCATTCGGCGGGACTCCGTTAGTTGTAAATGCGGAGGGGGACACCCCCAGGCCTTCCGGCCTGGGCTAACCTTGTGTCGCCATCGGAATGGCTCAAATATAGCCGCGCCGTTCGGCGCGGAGGCGACAAGTTTCATCTGGCATGCTGCCAGATGAAACATTTGCGCACTGCTAACCAATCACACATGCCATTATGAAATGGCCGCGCTTTGCAACCACCCCGCCGTTGGCGGGGTGGAACTCGTCATCCGCAGCGCCTCTGGCGCGGCTAACTTGGAGCCATTCCGATGGCGACTCAAAGTTAGCCCCACCCGGGAGGGTGGGGGATAACCACGTTGGTACGTCTCGGCAGAGAGTCCCGCCGAATGGCGGGGCGGATGAGCGCCAACTTACTTCAGGGCATCGAAGGCGCCTTTGAAGAAGTAGTAGCCCCAGCCCCAGTCGGGGTCGCCGGACCAGTCGGGGTCGTAGTGGTGCTGGGGCTTGAGGAAGCGTTCCGGGTGGGGCATGAGCCCCATGGCGCGGCCGGAGGGGTCCTGCAGGCCGGCGATGCGGAGCTCGGAGCCGTTGTGATTGTCGGCGTACTGCAGGGCCACGCAGCCGGAATCGAGGTACTTCTGGGCGTCTCCCGGCTCGGTGACGAGGCGTCCTTCCGCGTGGGCGGAGGGCAGCTCGAACTCATCCGGCAGGTAGGTGGTGTACGGGCTGTTCTTGGCCACGCGCACCAGCTTGTCCCACATGCACTCGAAGCGCTCGCTCTTGTTCCAAATGAGGGAGGCCTTGGGGAGGATGCCGAGCTTGGTGAGGATCTGGAAGCCGTTGCAGATGCCGAAGAGGAAGCCGCCGTTGTCGAAGTGCTTGCGGATGGCGTCGCCCAGGAAGCGTTCCGTCTCCAGCTGGGCCAGGCGGCCGCTCATCACGTAGTCGCCGTAGGAGAAGCCGCCGGAGAAGACGACGAGCTGAGCCTTGGAGACGTGCTCCGGGGTGGCGGTGGCGATGGGCTGCACCTGGGTGGAGAATCCGGCGGCGTTGAGGGCGCGCGCGGTTTCCACATCGCAGTTGGTGCCGGGGTATTTGAGAAGGAGTGCGTGAGGCATGGCGGATTTACAATTTACGATTTACAATTGACAATTTTTTAATAGTACGGGGTGAGGCCGTGCTTCCAGATGTGCTTGAGGTCTTGGATGTCTGCGGCGAGGACGGTCTTGCCGTTGGCGGTGAGGGTGAGCTTGGCGTCCGCGGTGGCGGAGCCCACGCGGGCGCAGGGGAAGCCCTGCATGGCCGCCTCGAACTCTGCGGCCATGTCCTCGTCCACCTCCACCAGGAAGCGGCCCGTGCTCTCCGCGAAGCAGGGCACGGCGTTGTTCTTCCAGCCGCCCGCGGTGGGCAGCTTGTCCAGGGCAATCTGAATGCCGCCCTTGCCGGAGAAGGCCATCTCCGCCGCGGCCACGGCCAGGCCGCCCTCCGAGAGGTCGTGTGCGGAAAGCACCAGGCCCTTGGTGAGAGCGTTCTCGTAGTACGCCTTGTAGAGGGCGTAGTTCTTGGCGCAGTCGGTTTGCGGCACCTTGGCGTCTGCAATGCCCTTGATGCGGGCGTAGACGCTGGCGCCCATCTCGTCCTCCGTGTTGCCGACCATGAAGATGACGCTGTTGCTGCGGCGCAGGGAGGCGCCGTGCACGTGTTCGGGGTCCTCCACCACGCCGAAACCGGAGCAGAGGAAGGTGACGGGGATGTTGACGGGGCCTTCCTCGGTCTCGAAGTAGTTGTAGAAGGAATCCTTGCCGGAGACGTACGGCGCGCCGTAGGCCAGGGCGGCCTCGCGGATGCCCTTGGCGCATTCCACGATGCGGCCCAGCTCGGTCGGCTCCTCCGGGTTGCCCATGCAGAAGTTGTCCAGCAAGGCAATCTTGTCCGGGTTCGTACCGGCCAGCACCAGCTGGCGCACGGTTTCGTCCACCGTGCCGGTGCCCATGGCGTACGGGTCCTTCTTGCCCCATTCCGGCAGGATGGCCAGCGCCAGGGACATCAACTTCTCCGAGCCGTCGATATCGATGACGGAGGCGTCCTGCGGGGCGTCCGCGGTGGCGCCTGCCAGCGGCTTGAGCACGGTGTTGCCCTGCACCTCGTGGTCGTACTCGCGGATGATGGGCTCGCGGGAGACCACCGCGAAGTCGCCGAACACGGCCTTCAGGTCGTCCGCCAGGTGCGAGTCGTCCAGCGCGTGGCCGGTCTTGGCCTCCGGGGTGGTGAAGACGGAGGTGAGGTGCTTGGTGGGGGCCTCGTGGAGCTTGGAGTTGTCCAGCTCGCAGACGAGCTCGCCGTTGTGCCAGACGCGGAGCACGCCGCTGTCGTTGGACTCGCCGAGGATGGTCATTTCCGTCTGGAAGGTGTCGGCGAGCTTCTGCAGCTCATCCAGGTTCTCCTTCTTGACGGCGAGCACCATGCGCTCCTGGGATTCGGAGAGGAAGATCTGCCAGCTGAGCATGTTGGTTTCCTTGAGCGGGGCGCGCTCCAGGAACACGTCGCCGCCCGTCTCGGAAAGCATCTCGCCCGCGGCGGACGAGAAGCCGCCCGCGCCGCAGTCCGTCACAAACTCGATGAGCCCGCGCTCGCGCGCCTCCAGGATGACGTCCAGCGTCTTCTTTTCCTCGATGGGGTTGCCGATCTGCACGGCCTGCTGGTCCTCCTCGTGTGAGCCCTCGCCCATGGCGGCGGAGGAGAAGGTGGCGCCGTGCAGGCCGTCCTTTCCGGTGCGGCCGCCGATGACCACCACGGCCAGGCCGGGCTTCATCTCCTTGGCGATGTCGCTCTGCGGAATCACGCCCGCCGTGCCGCAGAACACCAGCGGGTTGTAGATGTACGTGGGGTCGAACTGGATGGCGCCGCTGGTGGTGGGAATGCCCATGCGGTTGCCGTAGTCGCGCACGCCGTGCACCACGCCGCGCATGATGCCCAGCGGGTGGATGATGTTGTGGCCCTCCACCATCTCCTGCGGCGTGTCCGGCGCGCCGAAGCAGAACACATCCAGGTTCGCGATGGGCTTGGCGCCCTTGCCCGCCCCCAGGATGTCGCGTATCACGCCGCCCAGGCCCGTGTTGGCGCCCGCGTACGGCTCAATCGCGCTCGGGTGGTTGTGCGTCTCCGCCTTCAGGCACACGGACAGGTTATCATCCAGCTTGATGAAGCCGGCGTTGTCCACAAAGCAGCTGAGCACGAACCCCGGCTTGCGCGCCATGATTTCCTTGGACGGGCGCTGGATGAAGGTTTTGTACATGCTCTTGATTTCCTCGGTCTTGCCGTCCACGGTGTGCTGCACGGTGGCGGCGAAGATGCGGTGCTTGCAGTGCTCCGACCAGGTTTGGGCGATGACCTCCAGCTCCACGTCCGTGGGCTCGCGGCCTATTTCGTTGAAGATTTGCTGCACCACCAGCATGTCCTCCGTGGAGAGGGAGAGCTTCATGTCCTGGCTCAGCTTCGTGAGCTCGGCCTTGCTCAGCGGGCGCACGGGTATGGTTCGGTATGTCATGGGATGATGGAAGGTTGGCGGTTACTTGACGCTCCAGGTGTGGATGGCGGGGTTGCAGACGTCACGGCAGAAGCGCGCGGCGAGGGCGTCCTTGTCGCCCTGGCCGAAGACGTAGACCTTCTGGGTGATGGTGAGGGCGGTG
>JAUNNT010000041.1:0-19861 GCA_030531305.1 Akkermansia sp. | reverse complement strand
CCTCCTTCTCCAACTCCAGCGCGCCCTTCTTGATGCCGTAGGAGATGCAGAAGAGCTCTCCGCTCAGCGCGGGCGTGCCGTCGTCCTTCACCTGCTGGGAGATTTCATCCACCAGCACGCGGCGCAGGTAGTCGCGCGCGGCGGCGGTGTCGCCCTCGCACTCCACGGTGTACAGGCGCGTGTGGTTGTACGTGAGCTGGTCGGCTATCGGCGTGTAGAGCAGCTTGTTCGCGTCCGTGGCGGACTGGAAGCGGCTGAACACTTCAAGGGTGAGCGTCATGGTTGTATCGGTTGAAACGGGTGTAGGTGAAAGCCGCCCCACCCCGTGGGGAGTGGAGCGGCGAAGTGTTGCGGGCTTACTTCTGAAGGCGCTTGAGCACCTCCGCGTAGGCTTCCATGAAGCCGCCCAGGCCGCGGCGGAAGCGGTCCTTGTCCATCTTCTCGTTCGTCTCCACGTCCCACAGGCGGCACGTGTCGGGCGTGATCTCGTCCGCCAGCACAATCTGGCTCGGGTCCGTGGACAGGCGGCCGAACTCGATCTTGAAGTCGATGAGGCGCAGGTTGGCTTTCAGGAAGAATTCCTTGAGGGTCTCGTTGATGAGCAGGGCCATCTTCTTGATGTAGGCGCTGTCCTCCTCGGAGGCGGCGCCCATCTCGCGGGCGTAGTCGTCGTTGATGAACGGGTCGCCCAGCGCGTCGTCCTTGTAGGAGAACTCCACGATGGGCTTGGTGAACTGCGTGCCCTCCGCCACGCCCATGCGCTTGGAGAACGAACCCGCCGCCACGTTGCGGACAATCACCTCCAGCGGCATGATGGACACCTTCTTCACCAGCAGGTTGATGTCGTCCACATCCGCCACCAGGTGGGTCTTCACGCCCTTTTCCTCAAGCATGTTGTAGATGATGAGGGTGATGGCCTTGTTGAAGCGGCCCTTGTTCTCGAAATCCTCCTTCTTCTCACCGTTGAACGCGGTGGCGGAGTCCTTGTACTCCATGCGGAGCACGTTCGGGTCGTCGGTCGTATAGAGTCTCTTGGCTTTGCCTTCGTAAATCGGTTCCATGGTCGTATCGCGGCGCGCTTTCCAACGCCGCCCAATTCTACCCCCGCACGCGCGCGTGCGTCAAGGACAATCATTCGCTTTTCCGAAATTTCCACACCGCCGCCAAGAGTGGCGCGTGGTCAATGGGCCCTACCACGCCAGATTGGGCAGATCGTAGATGAAGATGGGAGCTTGCGGGCCTTGGAAGGAGGGTTCCATCTGGTATCCGGAGCGCTTGTTGAAGCCGTTGTTGTAGAGGACCTTGGCGGAGGCGGGGTTGAAGGCGAAGACGTGTGCGGAAATCGGCTTGCCGAGGGGGCGGAGTTTTTGCAGGAAGAGCGCGAGCGCGCGGGTGGCGATGCCACGGTTCCAATGGTCGCGGCCGATGTAGTAGCCCAGCTCGATTTCCGGGCCGCGGTCCACGGCGCCGATGTCGCCCACCGTTTCCCCGTCGGCGCAGATGGCGAATTCCAGCTTCCCGGACTCCAGCACGCGGGAGATAAATTCCGCGGCGTGCTCCACCGTGTAGGGATAGGGCATGGTGGCGGCCAGGTTGGCCAGCACCTGCGGGTCGTTCAAGATTTCCGCCAGGCGCGGGGCGTCGCTCTCCCTCCAGGGGCGCAGGGTGATATCCGGGTGCGCCCTCATGCGGTGGTGAGGGTGACGATGAGCTTGTGGAGGACGTCGCGCGTGTCCAGCTGGGTGGAGACGAGCTGCTTGTCGGCTGCGGCGCATGCCTGCATGTCGCGGCGGGCCTTCTTGAGGGTGAGCCTGCCGAGCGACTTGGCGGCGTTGAACATGCCGAACGCGTTCACCCCGCCGTCCTTCTTGGTGGGCAGCAGCTTGCGACCCTCCTCCGGCAGGGAGTTCAGCGCGCTCGCGAACGACTGGTAGTTTCCGGCGTTCAGGTGGTAGGTGTCCAGCAGCAGGCGCGCACAGAAGCGGTTGCGGACGGTGGGGACGATGGCGGCGCGCATGATGGAGACGGCCTGCTCGCCGTTGTCGAGCTGCTCGTTGACGAGCCGCAGGGCGCGGTGGCAGCTGCCGCTCTCGATGGCGCGGGAGATTTCAAAGATGATGCCGTTGCGGGAGACCGCAACCATGAGGTCGACGTCCTGGAGGTTGACCTTGCGGCGGTCCGGGCCGAGGTAGACGTCCAGCTTGGCGACCTCGTTGGCGATTTGGCGCGAGCTCTCGTTGACGCGGTTGACGAAGAGGTCGAGCGCGTCGGTGTCGAAGGTGATGCCGTACGGCTTGGCGGTGCGGACCACGAGGGCGGCCACCTCGGATTCCCAGCCGGGGCGGGAGATGTCGATCTTGCTGCTCTCCGTCATCTTGGCGGCGGCGGAGAGCTTCTTGAAGAAGGTGCGGCGCTTGTCCATCTCCGCCGAGCTCAGCAGGAAAAACGTTTCCGGAGGCAGGTTGCCCAGGCAGTCCACCAGCCGCGCCAGCGCGTCCTGCACGGCCTCGCTGCGCACACCCTGCGGCGTGTCGCCCATGAAGGTAGCGCCGCGCAGCCACACCACCTTGCGGCCGCCGAACATGTTCATCATCTGGAGGCTGTCGATGGTGTGGCGGATGATGCCCACGGCCTCGTCCACGGTGGCGGCGGCGCCGTCGATGGTCTCGTTGCCCCACTCGTCGGTGCCCTCGGTGAGCTCGGCGTACTTCTTCTGTGCGGCGGCGGCGGAAGCCCCCTCGTCGCTGCCGAAGAACACAAAGCTGGCGCAGTCTGCGGCCATGCCGGTATTACACCAGAAATCGCGCGGCAAGTCAAGGAGCGCGCACGGGGCCATGCGGAATTGGCTTGCCGCGGCTCATGGGCTCTGCTAGAATGCAAGCTGCTTAATCCCCCCGTTACCATGTGTGAAGAAAACCTCCCTCCCATCCCCGTGCAAGTGCAGGTGCAGCAGACGTCCATCGTCTGGGGCGTTCTCGCCGTCGTGGGCTCGTTGTTCTGCTGGATTGTCGGCCTCGTCTTCTCCATCATCGGCCTGTGCAAGTACCGCAAGGGCAGCACGGGCCGCGTGCTCAGCTGGATCGGCCTCGTCATCTTCATCGCCATCACGGCCGCTACCGGATATGTCTCCTATGTGGCTATAGGGGCCACCAAGGAGGCGATGGAGAACATCCAGCGCGACCACCCCGAGTTCACCGAGCAGCAGCTCCTGGAGTACATGCGGGATCCCGCCAACAAGGCCGAGATTGAGCGGTACACGCAGGAAAGCGTGAACGCCAAGTTCGGCATTTGACGCTTGCGCCGCGGGCGCGCCTGGGATAGAATGGGCGCGTATGATGGATTACGCGCCGCTCATTGAGAAACGCCGCGCACGGCTGGCAGAGCTGGAGACGCAGATTGCGGACCCGGCCCTGTTCAACGACCGCGCCCGCGCGGAGGAGCTGATGCGCGAGCACCGCCGCGCGCAGGAGTTGATGCGCGACTGGGACGAGCTGCAGTCCGTCCGCCGCCAGCTGGAGGAGAACCGCGAGCTGGCCGCGGGCGAGGACGAGGAGCTGGCCGCGCTCGCCCAGGCGGATTTGGCGGAGCGGGAGCCGCGCGTGGCGCAGCTGGAGGAGCGCATCCAGTACAGCCTGCTGCCGCGCGACGCCACCGAGGACCGCGACGCCCTGGTGGAAATACGCGCCGGCACGGGCGGGGACGAGGCATCCCTCTTTGCGGGCGACCTGCTGGGCATGTACCAGCGCTACGCGGACACCCGCGGCTGGAGGTTCGAGATTCTGGATGCCAGCCCGAGCGATGTGGGCGGCTTCAAGGAGGTCACCGCGCGCGTGTCCGGGGAGGAGGTGTTCCGCTACCTGAAATACGAGAGCGGCGTGCACCGCGTGCAGCGCGTGCCCGTCACGGAGACCCAGGGGCGCATCCACACCTCCACCGCCACGGTGGCCGTGCTGCCGGAGGCCGAGGAGGTGGACGTGGAAATCCGCCCGGAGGACCTGCGCATCGAGACCTGTCGTTCCGGCGGCGCGGGCGGCCAGCACGTGAACCGCACGGAATCCGCCGTGCAGATTTTCCACCTGCCCACCGGCATCATGGTGCGCTGCGAGCAGGAGCGCTCCCAAATCAAGAACCGCGAGACCGGCATGCGCATCCTCCGCGCCCGCCTCTTCGAGATGAAGCAGCGCGAGGCCCAGCTCAACTACTCCGAAAAGCGCCGCTCCCTCATCGGCTCCGGCGGACGCGAGGAGAAAATCCGCACCTACAACTTCCCCCAGAACCGCCTCACCGACCACCGTATCGGGTACACCGCCTACAACCTCGACATCGTCGTCACCACCGGCGCACTGGATGAAATCATCTCCCGCATGCAGCACGCCGAGATGCAGGAGCGCATGGACGAATTGAAATAACGACACGCCATGAAAACCGTCAACGAGGTCCTGACCGGCGGCACGCAGTACCTGGAGGCGCGCGGCATCGAGGGTGCGCGGCACTCCATGCAGAGCCTCATGGTGCACGTGCTGGGCTGCGACCGCACCTGGCTGTACCTGCACTTCGACGACCCGCTGCCGGAGGAGCGCCTGGCGCCGCTGCGCGAGCTGCTGCGGCAGCGCGGGCAGGGCGTGCCGCTGCAGCACCTGCTGGGCAGCACGGATTTCTACCGCCGCGAGTTCCGCACGGACGCGCGCGCCCTCATCCCTCGCCCGGAGACGGAGGAGCTGGTGGAGCTGGCGTTGGCCCGCGCGGACAAGCGCGAGGGCATGCGCGTGCTCGACATGGGCTGCGGCTCCGGCATCATCGGCATCACCCTCGCGCTGGAGCTGGCGCCGCACCATCCCGTGGTGGTGATGGCCGACATCTCGGACGCCGCGCTCGCGCTCACGCTGGAGAACGCCAACTCCCTCGGCGCCAGGGTGCAGACCTACCGCAGCGATTTGTTCTCCGCTTGGAACGACACCGCGGAGAGCGCCATCACCCCGCCGGAACCCTTTGATCTGGTGCTGGCCAACCTGCCCTACGTGCCGGACGGCGAGCCCGTGGCCGCGGAAGTGGCGCACGACCCCGCCACCGCCCTCTACGGCGGGCCAGACGGTCTGGACGTGGTGCGCCGCTTCTTGGAAGAGTCCCTGCCGCACCTCGCCAGCCGCGCGCTCGTGGCGCTGGAGGTGGGGCACGACCAGGGAGAGGTTGTGCGGGATTTCATGCAACAGCTTGGTTTCACCGATACGGAATTGCTGCGCGACATGAGCGGAAAGCCTCGTTTCCCAATCGGCTACGCGCCTGAGCGCCAAGAGGAGCCGCAGGAGGAAGAAACGCCGACCGAAGATGAATGACGATTGGCTCATCTACCCCGGCGTGAAGCGCGCGGCGGCGGTATTGGCGCGCGTTGCGCTGGTGGGCATGCTGGCGTGGTCGCTCTGCGCGGTGTTGGAGATTGCGTGTTCCGCGCTGGCGGAGGCGGTGCAGAGCAGGGGCGTGCTGCTGGCCGCCGTGCTGGGCGGCTACGGCTCCGTTCTGTTCCCGCTGGTGGCGGTCACCTGCCTGGGACCGCTGGCGGCGTGGTGCCACCTGGTGCTGCCGTCGGGGCGTGGCAGCATCTTCTCCCGCTTCCTCACCCAGCTTGGGGCGTTCCTTTCATTGCTCATCCCCGTTTGCGCCGTGTACGCACTCGTCATGCACGAACCCCTGCTGGCGCGGCAGGCGGAAATCCCCCTCTACATCACCGCCATCATCCTCTTTGCCGCGCTCATCAACCTTCCCAACATCAAGGCCGCCTCCATTTCCCTGCGCGTGCTGGTTGTCCTTTTCCCGCTCTTCCTGCTGGCTTCCATGATGGTGGAACCCATTCCCCTGCAGGCAGCCTTCGCCCTGCTGGCCACCGCCGCGGGCTTCCACCCCCTCCGCCTCCTCGCCTCCACCGCGGAGCGCATTGTCTCCCTACCGGATAAGGAGGACATCTAGGGATTTACGATTGACAATTTACGATTTGCAATTTGGGAAATGCGGCGCGGCGCGGCCGCGCGGGTGATTTTGAGGTTTTTGGTGTTGACTTGGTGGCGGGGTGTGGTAGTATGGCTTCAGCGCGGGAGCGGCTTCTCCTGGAAATAATGGCGGGCCGATTTGCCTCGCGCTTTTTTATTTGTTGATTTTCATGGCCCGTGCGTTGGCGGCCAGGTGCTCCGCGCCGATGCGGCGGATGGGCGTGCCCGCAAAGAGGTCGGCAAAGGCATCATCCGACAGGTTTTCTATCTCCGCAAGCGGCATGTTTCGCAGGCGGGCGGGCATGAGCAGGTGGGGGTCGATGCGTGCGGGCTTGGCGGATGCGTTCCATGGGCATGCCTCCTGGCAGGCGTCGCAGCCGTAGAGGCGGTTGCCGAGGGCGGTGGCAATTTCCGGGGGCATGGATTCCTTGGCCTCGATGGTCCAGTAGGAGAGGCATTTTCTGGCATCGCATGCGCCGTTGTGCAGGGCATGCACGGGGCATGCCTGTTCACAGCGGCGGCAGTTGCCGCAATGGCTTTTCATGGGCGTGCCGTACGGCAGCTCCAGCGTGGTGAGGATGGAGGCCAGGAAGCAGTATGACCCGCGGCCGGGGCGGATGAGCAGGCCGTTGCGGCCAATCCATCCCAGCCCGGCGCGCCACGCGAAAAACCGCTCGCTCACGGGGCCGGAATCCGTGAAGCAGCGCTGCACGCCGCCGTACATCTGCAGCGTCTCGTCCAAATCCGCCAGCTTGCCCGCCAGCAGCTTGTGGTAGTCCTCCCCCTGCGCGTAGCGCGCCACGGCGCCGGGCTGCGTGCGGGCGTCCTCCCGCGCGTATTCGTAGGTGAGGATGACAACGCTGCGCGCGCCCGGCAGCACCAGCTGCGGGTCGAGGCGCGCGGGCAGGTGGCGCTCCATCCACTCCATGCCGGCGTGCATGCCCTCCGCCAGCCATTGCTTCAGACGCTCCCCCTGGTCGGCATCCGCGGGCGCGGCGCCCACGGCGGAAAAGCCGAGCTCGCGCGCGGCGTATTCCAGCGCCTGGAAGGCCGCGCTCATGATGCGTCCTGTCCGGTGACGGCCTTTCTGAGCCGCTCCGGCCAGGGCTCCGCGAGCGGCAGGGAATCCACCAGGCGCAGCACGGCGTTGCGGATGCGCTCACCGGCGGGCGTGGCGGCGTTCTGGAGGGCCTTGGCGTTCTCCTTGAAAGAGAGGCGCTGCAGGTTGGAGGAAGCCTCGCGGTTGCCGAGCTCCGCGGCGCGGCGGTAGAGCTCCGCGGCGCCCTGCGCGTTGCGGTGGATGCCCTGGCCGTGCTCGAACATGACGCCCAGGTTGTTCATGCATGCGGCATCGCCGTGCTTCACGCCCTCGCGGAAAAGGCGCGCGGCGTTGTAGGGGTCCACGCGGTGGCCGAGCCCCTTGTAGCACATGTAGCCGAGGTAGTAGTAGACCTTCGGGGTGTCGGGCGCGCGGCGCGCCACGTCCATGAGCATCTTCCACGCCAGGCGCTCGTTCTGCTTCACGCCCTTGCCGAGCATGATGCAGCGCGCCAGCTCCACCTTGGCCTCGTCCAGCCCGGCGTCCGCCGCGCGCTTCAACCACTGCACGGCCTGCAGGATGTTCGGCTCGCACCCGTACCCGCGCTCCAGGAATCCCGCCAGCAGGAACATGGCGTTGGGGCGAAGGGATGCGGACAGCGGGTTGCCCTCGTCGTCCCGCTCCGCCAGGCTGCGCGCCAGCTCTACCGCCTTCTCCGGCTGCTCCGGCAGGCCCTTGAAGCGGCCCTCGTACACATCCAGCAGCTTGTAGGCCGCGGGAACGTAGACCGGGGCGGCCTGCTCCAGCATCTCCGTCACCTGCTCCACGTTGCTGTTGCGGGTGTCCACCAGCATGGCGTTGGCTTGGGCGAACATGCTGCGCGCGTCCTCCATGCTGGGTGCGGCCTGCGGCGCCGCCGCGACCGCCAGGGTGGCGGCCAGGCAGGGCAGGATGCACGCGGCAAGGGCTTTCAGGCGCATACGGAAAATGAAAATCAGGCTTCCGCGTATTCCGCCCAGGACGAGCTGGTCTCCCACACGCGAACGCGCTCCAGGCGCACGCAATCCCGCACCGGGAAAGAGCCGGCACCCTGCTTGGCTTGCTGCAGGGCCGCCTGAGCGTGGTCGAAAACGGTCTTGGCCATGGCCTCGCTGGTGGGGTCGGAATGTTCGAACGGGATGATGCGATCCCCGTACACCGCTCGGAACTGCGCGTAGTTGGGGTCGTCCGTGTTCATGCAGAGGGCGTGGTCGAACTGCTGCAGGAACGCGCCCACCATCTCCTGCACGGCCTTGAAATCCACCACCATCTCGTGGGAATCCAGGGTGTCCGCGGCAAAGACCAGCTCCACGCTGCGGGTGTGCCCGTGCGGGAACTGGCAGTTGCCGGGGTGCTTGGAGAGCAGGTGCCCGCTCTCCAGCTCAATCCGCTTGCATATTCGGTACATGTCAGCCAATGGGCGTCACGCCTTTTTTCAGGATGATGTTGCCGTACTTGGCGGTCTCCCCGCTGATGATGACGGCATAGGCCTTCTTGGCGCGCTCGTAGAAGGCGTAGCGCTCCATGCGTTCGATTTCGCCGTCGTAGCCGAGCGCCTTGCGGTACTTGGCCTCCACGGCGGGATCCAGCGTGTCGCCCGGCACGGCGTCCATCATGATGACCGGCGTGGCGTAGCTGTCCAGCTCCAGCAGGGGACGGAACCCCGCCAGCAGGGCGTCCGCGCCCAGGCCGTCGGCCCGCAGCACCTTGTCGTTGAACGTGTGGCCGGGGAAATGGGCGTCGGAGATGACGATTTCGTCGCCATGGCCCATCTCGCAGAGCACCTTGAGCATATCGGGGGAAACAACGGGGGAAATTCCTTTTAACATAACTCGTGTATCATGGCACACGCGGGCGTGCGCGTCAATCAGAAAAAGCCGTTCTACCTGGTCTCGGTGACGGCCGATGCGGTCGATGAGGTTGAGCTGCTGCAGGAGGTTCTGGGGGGAGAGGGAGCCGCGCAACAGGCGCTGGTATGCGGAAATGGTTTCCGCGGCTTTGGCGGGGGATTCCTCCAGCAGCTCGATTCGTCAGCGTGAGAGGCCGCAGCGTTCGCACACCTCCACGAAGGGAACGGAGACTTTCTGCATATCGCGCAGCCAGGTATCCGTTTCCGGCAGCGTACTCGCCCCCACAAAGTTTTCCGGCTTGGTGATGCGGGTGAAAATGAGATGGTGCATCCGGGAGAGGGGAACCGTGCGCTCACTGAAACCATCCGGCTTGTTGGCAGACCAATAGCGCACCGCCGGCTGTCCGTCCACTTCCCCGAGTCCCAAAAAGACAACCATGTGCCCGCGCTCCTTGGCGCCGATTTCCTCGTTCCAGAAGAATTTAAGGAAATCACCGGGGCGTGCCTGCTGCATGGAGGAAAAGTTCACGCCTGCTCCCAGGTCGTGCACCATTTTGGCAAACCCCGGCCCGTTGGCGTTGGCGCGTCCCCATATGCCCTTGCCATCCGGGGTGCCCAGTACCACATCCATGGCTTTCCACGCCGCCGGGGGAAGCATATCCCCCCCCGCTCTCGAACGGGCCTGCTGCCACAGCTGCAGAGAGTGCAACAAGACCACATAGCAGGCGGCGGAGCAGAATGAAGGTTGAGACTGCTGGATATCCACCTTCAGGGTGCGGGTTGCTTCATCCCATACAACGGCTTGGTTTGCAAGTTTCTTGGCAGCCTCTCGGCTTACGGCGTAGCCGCCGTTTTTCGGCATGTCGGCCACGGCGCGCAGCACCAGGGCGTTCAGCGCGCGCGGTTGCGCGGTCTGCCGGGCCACCTGCCTCTGCTTGAGGCTATTGTTTCCACTGTACGGTGGGGGATTGCCGGAAATGTCTGCGCACGGTGCCAACCCTGCGGTTGCCAGCGCGGTGAGAAGAAGGAATGGAGTGCCGGATTTCATTTTGCCACGGGGAACGCTGCTAGTATGCCACCCCTCGTTGCTGCATAACGTTGAGCACGTTCCATGCGTTATTGTACCGTGCGCAATCCGCCGGGGTCTGGCCATGCTTGTTGCGTGCAGAAGGATTGGCCCCGTTGTCGAGCAGCCACTCCACTGTCATCACATCGTCCAATCCGCAGGCGTAATGCAACGCCGTAAAGGTTTCCCCCGGCAGCGGGAGGTTCACGCTTGTGCCGTTCTGGACGCGCAGCAGAAGGCTCAACAGTTTATTGATGTATGTCCTGTCTGCTTTTTTGGAGGGAGCCAGGGAGGAGAGGTGGCGGATGACGGCTTGCAGGCCGCTGTTGTTTCCGCCGTAGCTCGGGGAGGGAGCCGGTTGATAGACCGGCTGCGGCGCGGGTTGGTATACCGGCTGCGGCGCGGGTTGGTAGATTACCTGTGGCGCGGGTTGCGGCGCTGGCTGGGGGGCCGCGGGTTTGGCGCCGGCCGGCATCCAGCTCACCTTTTCCTTGGAAATGGCACCGTTTGATACATTCACCAATTCAGCGAAAACGCACACTTCCCCGTTTCCCTGGAGTACCACACGGCCCCGCACCAGAACATCGATGCCGGCAATCTTGGTCTGCTCTGCCTGGGTCTTCGGGTCTGCCAGGGCTCCCTCTTGGAAATTCCACTCCTTTTCCAAGGCGTTCAAATCCGTGCGCGTAATAAGCATGACGCGCTTGTCGCGGCCCAGTTCGATTTCCAGCTCGTCTTTCACGTATTCGGCACCGTCCAATCCCTTTGTGTCATCAGGAATGGCAAAGCGGACCACAGACAAACGCACGGGAGAATCCTGCTGGGGGATATGGGTCAAAAGCTTTGTTGCCAGCTCCTCGTACTGCGGAGCAGCGTACAGGGAAAGCGATGCCGCCAGGCAGAGCAGCAGGGTGCTTGCGTATCCAGATATTGTTTTCATCATTGATTCCTGTTTTCGGAAAAAGGTGCGGAGACACCCCGTGCACTGTACATAGGCACCATCTGCACGGGGCGCATTCTAACAAACGCATACACCCCATGCAAGAGAGAACTTTGGCCCCGCCGCTTTTCAACGCCGCCGCCGCCCAGCCGTGGTGCATGGGAACGCTACTTGGTTTCGGTGACGCCGATGCGGTCGATAAGGTTCAACTGCTGCAGGAGGTCCTGCGGGGAGAGGGAGCCGCGCAGCAGGCGTTGGTAGGCGGCAATGGTTTCCGCGGCCTTGTCGGGCGATTCCTCCAGCAGCTCGATTCGGAAGCGCGAGAGGCCGCAGCGGATGATGGAGTGGAGGTGCCGTGCGGCGCTCTGTGCCTGTCCGTTGAAGAGGGTGTTGCGGCAGCCCTCGTCGCTGTGGAGGTAGTGCATGGCGTGTGTGCGGTCCATCACGCGCACGCGGTGGTGCTCGCAGGGCTGGCCGCAATCCTTGAAGCTGTGGCCCTGCGAGAGGAAGGTGCAGAACACGCAATGCTCGGAGTGGAACATGGGGATGTGCTGGTGGAGCGTGAGCTCCAGCCACGGCCCGCATCCGGCGGCCAGCAAGTCAGCGAGCTGCCGCGCGTTGAGGTCGTATGATGCGGTGGACGTTTCCATGCCGAATTCCCGCCAGAGCCGGACGGAGGCGGGGTTGGCGGCGTTGAGCGAGAAGTCGCCGGCCATGCGGATTTTCCTATCCTTGAAGAACTGCGCGGCGCCGATGTTGCGCACGAGCACGCCGTCCGGCTGCGCGGCGAGGATGAACTTGAAGAGGCCGCCCTCGTGCGGTTTCATGATGCGCAGGGTGGCAATCCAGTATTCCGTTGCGGGGAACTGCTCGCGCAGCTCCTCCATGGTGGGCTGCAGCTGCTTGAGGTCCTTGAAATCCAGGTACACGCGCTTGATTCCGGCCTCTGCTGCGGCGTGGGCCTGCTCCGGCGTGCGGCAGAGCACGGAGAGCAGCGCGTCCTTGGCGTCTGCGGCGCGCAGGGGCGGGAAATCCGCCACCCACGGCGCGGGTGAGGCGGCGGCGGCATCATCATCCTGCGGCACGCGCGACACCAGCTCGCGGCGCATGCGGTTCAGCTCGGACACGGGCAGGATGAGGCCGTCCTCCACATCAAAGATGCAGTTGCCGAGCGTGAATCCCGTGCCGCCCAGGCGCGCGAACTGTGCGCGGATGGATTCCTCCGTGAGCGGGTGCTTCTCCGCGCGCTGCAGGGGCTGCGCGCTTTCCACTGTGATGCCGCGGCAGGATGCGCGCAGAGGTTCTCCCGCGCGGCCCGTGAATGAGATGTCCAGCGAGGAACCGCCCGCTTCCGCGGCGTTGCGCGCGAAGTTGCACCAGGTGGCGTGCAGCGTTTTGTCCAGCGCGGGGTCCGCGGTTTTCCACAGCAGGTTGCCGGGGCGCACGCGGTGCCAATCGATGCGGCTGGCCTTGCCGTGGAAGAACAGGCGCGCACCGTCTATTTTCCAGATGCGGCCTCCCTGCTCCTCGTTGCGGTCCTCGCCGGCGTCGATGACAAAACCGTCGCCGGGCGACACGGGCAGCGCGGGCACGCCCTCCAGCTCCACCCAGCCGGTACCGCAGCGCGCGATGCGTCCGGCGAGCGCGCCGCGCTTCTTGCCGAAGCGCCCGTGCGTGAGCAGCGGGTGGTCCGTGCCGTCCAGCCAGCCCGTGGAGAAGCCGCGGGAGAATGCCATCTGCAGCGCGTACAAATCCGCCGCGTGCAGCTTGGGGGACACGTCCTGTTCTTTCAGTGCGGCATCGATGGCGCGGCGGTAGGCGCGCGTGGTGGCGGCCACGTATTCCGGGGATTTGAGGCGGCCCTCCACCTTGAAGCTGTGTACGCCCGCGGCGAGCATCTGCGGGATGCGGTCCAGCGTGCAGAGGTCCTGCGGGGAGAAGAGGTATCGGCGCTCGCCGAGGTCGCGCATGCGGCCGTCCACCTCCAGTCGGTAGGGCATGCGGCAGGCCTGGGCGCACTCGCCGCGGTTGGCGCTGCGCTGGCCGAGGCTCTCGCTGGTGAGACACTGGCCGGAGTACGCCACGCACAGCGCGCCGTGGCAGAAGACCTCAACCGGCTTCCGCGTGGCCTTGGCGCAGGCCTCGATTTCGCGCAGGGAAAGCTCGCGCGCCAGCACAATCTGCTGCGGGTCGAACAACTCGTCCACCAGCTGCACGGCCTCCGGGCAGGTGAGGGTCATCTGCGTGGAGAGGTGCAGCTCCAGGTGGCGGATGTTTCCCGCGCGGCGCTGCTGCGCCACGTAGGCGGCAAGCCCGGTGTCCTGCACAATCACGGCATCCACGCGCGCCCGCTCCAGCGCGTGGATGTATTCTGCGGCGGCCTGCATCTCGTCCGGGAAGATGAGCACGTTGAGCGTCACGTAGCCGCGCACGCCGTGCGCGTGCAGGAACGGCATGAGCGCAGACAAATCATCCACGGAAAAATTGTCGGCCCGCATGCGCGCGTTGAAGCGGTCCAGCCCGAAATAGACGGCATCCGCGCCGTTGGCCACGGCGGCGCGCACGCAGTCCCAGTTGCCCGCGGGGGCCAGCAGTTCAGGCTTGTTCATGGAGGGGTGAGAGGATGTCTTGGAGTTCTGCGAGCGATGCCACGCGTGAGAGCCGCGGGCGCAGCGGCTTGGTGCCGGGGATGCCCTTGGCGTAGGCCAGCAGGCGCGCCCGCATGGCGCGCATGGTGGGCAGCTCGTCCCCGTAGTGGCGGCTCTCCACGGCCATGCGCGCGTGCCGCAGCACGAATTCGATGCGCTCCCGCGGCGTGGGTGGCGGCGGGATTTCCCCGCTCTGCAGGTACGCCTTGGCCTGGCGGAAGATCCACGGCGCCGCCATGGCCGCGCGCCCGATGGCCACGCCGGATACGGCGGTGGTTTCCCGCACGCGGCGGATGTCCTCCGGCGTGGCGAGGTCGCCGTTGCCGATGACGGGGATTCCGGCCTGCCGCGCGCAGGCGTCGATGACGCTCCAGTCCGCCTTTCCGCCGTACTGCTGTGAGCGTGTGCGTCCGTGGATGGTGACGGCGCGGACGCCGGCATCCTCCAGGCGCTGCACGGTCTCTAGGGCGCAGATGTGCTCCGCATCCCAGCCGATGCGTATCTTGGCGGTCACTGGGCAATCGGCGCCCATTTCATTGACCAAAGACTGTGCGATTCTCTGCAGCAGCGGCAGCTCCTTCAGCAGGGAGGAGCCGCCGTTCTTGCCCACCACCTTGGGCACGGGGCAGCCCGCGTTGATGTCGATGAAGTCCGGGCGCGTGGCATCCCATATGATGCGTGCGGCGGCGGCCATGTGCTCCGGCACGGAGCCGAAGAGCTGGATGCCCAGCGGGCGGTGCGCATCCTCGAACTCCACGTAGCGGCGGTTGCGCTTCCAGCATTGCAGCACGCCCTCCGCGGACACGAATTCCGTCTCCATCACGTCCGCCCCCTCCTCCTTGCACAGCGTGCGGAAGATGGGGTCGGTTACGCCCGCCATGGGGGCGAGGCACAATGGAAACGAACCGAACATTCCGGCGGATTAGGATTAGGATGAAGATTAGGATTAGGAAATCAGCGGTACGTTGCGCAGCGGTTGAGCCAGCCGGGGAGCCAGCGGCGCTCGCCGCGCTCCGCGGGGGAGTTGTTGACACGGCGCGTGAGCACCACGGAGGCGGCACGGGAGAATTCCGCCGTGGCGGCGCGGCCCTGCGGGTTGCCGCGCATCTCCTCCAGCACCTGGAGCAGACCCCAGCCCTGGCCGTTGTAGCGTTCGGTCTCCTTCACGCCCTCGCCCTTGAAGTTCACGTAGTCCACCAGGCAGTACATGCCCTGCGTGGTGGCGGCGAGCGCGTTGTAGTGGGCCGCCACGGCCTGCGGGTTGCGGCTCATGCGGGCCATGGTGCCCAGCGCGGCGCGCGAGCGCGCCATGATGAAGCGCGTCTGCAGCTCCACATGCTGCGCCAGCCATTGCCGCATGCGGTCCGCCAAGCCGCTGCGGTCCGCCAGGAACGCGGCCTTGTTGGCCCACGGTGCGGGACCGTTGAAGAACGCCGGCACCTGCACGCCGCTGCGCCGCGCATACGCCACGAACTTGGGGAAGCTCTCGTCAAAACGCTCCTGCACCCCCGCCGGGTACCAGATGAAATGCCCGATGCCCAGCGAGGGAAACGCCTCCCCCGCGTTCCACGACACCAGCCCCGGTACCGTGCCCGCGCACTCGTTCGCCCATATCTTGCGTCCCAGCCACGCCGTGTCCACATTCGCGCTCACGCCCGCAGCCGCGCCGCGCACGGGCTGCCCACCCGGCTCCGCCACGCACGAACCCAGCGCCATCGCCGCCAGTGGTATCATCCAATATGCTTTCATAGCCACCAGTCTATACCATGCGCCCGCTTTCTTCAAGGACAATGAAACGTGCGTTGGTATGCGGGCGTTGGCGTGTATCCACCCCGCGCAAGGCGGGGTTGCGTTAGTTGTAAGTGCGGAGGGGGACACCCCCCAGTCTTACGACTGGGGCTGGAAAAGGTTGATGCCGCCAAGGCGGCTCAAAGTTAGCGCGCCATGCGGCGCGATGCGAAAGTGTCCCCGCACGCGGAGCGTGCCTAATTTCAAGCCGCCTTGGCGGCGATAACTTTTCCCAGCCCACGGCGTAAGCCGTGGGGGTAACCACGCCCGATACGTCTCGGCACGTAACCCCGCCTTGTGCGGGGTGGATACACGCCAAGGGTGGCAGCTCTCCGAGCGTTTTTTCCGCCGCATTGCAACGGAATCGGGCGAAGTGCCCAAAAAACATCGGGATAAGCTTGCGGAAGGTGCGGAAAGGTGGTACAATGCCGCCGAGCCGTTGGGCTTTTCTTTTTAACCACAAACATTACGACTATGTCACTCGAATCATTCTTCAATCCGAAGAGCATTGCAGTGGTCGGCGTGTCCGACAATCCCTCCAAGCTTGGCGCGGTGGTGTTCAACAACATCATTGATGCCGGTTTCACCGGCAAGCTGTACGGCGTGAACCCGAAGCTGGACGGTCAGGAAGTGTACGGCAAGCCGTGCTACGCAAGCGTGGACAAGCTGCCGGAGGCGATGGACCTGGTGGTCATCCTGGTGCCGGCGCGCTTCACGGAGCCGGTGATTGACGCGTGCATCGTGAACCACACCAAGAACATCTCCATCATCACCGCCGGTTTCGGCGAGGTGGGCGAGAAGGAACTGGAGCAGCGCATCGCCACCAAGTGCCTGGACAACGGCATCAGCCTGCTCGGCCCGAACTGCCTCGGCCACATCTCCACCCCGCACAACCTCAACGCCTCCTTCGGAGACACCCCGCTCAAGGGCAAGGTGGCCTTCATCTCCCAGTCCGGCGCGTACTGCTCCGCCATCATGGACTGGGCCGCCGGCAAGAACATCGGCTTCTCCCACTTCATCTCCATCGGCAACAAGGCCGCCATGGGCGAGGACATCCTCTTGGACGCCCTCAAGAACGACCCCGACACCAACGCCTTCGTCTTCTACCTGGAGTCCCTGAAGAACGGCAAGAACTTCCTCAAGGTGCTCAAGGAGGTGTCCGACACCAAGCCCTGCGTGATCATGGAGCCCGGCAAGAGCGCGAAGGCGCAGGCGGCCTCCCTGTCCCACACGGGATCGCTGGCGCCGAACTACCGCGTGCTGGAGATTGCCCTGCAGGGCGCCGGCGCCATCCAGGCGTACAACGACCGCGAGCTGTTCGGCCTGCTGGAGATTCTCCAGTACTGCCACCACAATGATTTCGGCGGCCAGGTGGCCGTGCTCACCAACGCCGGCGGCGTGGGCGTGCTCACGTCCGACCTGTGCGAGGACGCCGGGCTGGACATCGCCCGCCCGAGCGAGAAGACCATCGAGGAGCTCAAGGCCAACCTCACCGCGGAGGCCTCCGTGGGCAACCCCATCGACGTGGTGGGCGACGCCCTGGCCGACCGCTATGAAAAAGCCCTGCGCATCCTCTGCGAGAGCAAGGAGTACAAGAACATCCTGGTGCTGCTCACCCCGCAGCGCGTCACCGATCCCACCGGCACCGCCGAGGCCATCGTCAAGCTCGCCCCGCAGTACCCGGACATCAACATCTACGCCGTCTTCGTGGGCGGCGCACGCGTGGAGGAGGGCCGCGAGATCCTGCGCAAGAACCACATCCTCACCTACGAGTACCCGTCCGACGTGGTGCGCCTGCTCGGCCTGCTGAAGGCCCAGATGGCCTACCGCGGCAAGAAGCTCGCCACCGCCGAGGTGCACGAGCTGCCCGCCGACCTCAAGAAGCAGGTGGCCGATGCCAAGGCCGCCGGCCTGGCCTCCCTCCCGCAGGTCACCGTCAACGCCCTCATGGCCCACTACGGCATCGACTTCCCGAAGAGCGGCAACTACACCGACAAGGCGGAAGCCCTGGCCTTCTGCAAGACCATCTTCCCGAACGCCGTGGTGCTCAAGCTCTCCGCCCCGGACGCCCTGCACAAGACCGAGATGAAGGGCATCTACCTGAACGTGAACGACGAGGCTTCCTTCGAGGCCGCCTGGAACGGCCTCTGGGGCTCCATTGAGAAGTTCCAGCTCAAGGGCGCCTCCGTCCTCATCCAGGAGATGATCACCAAGGCCACCGAGACCATCATCGGCGTCAACAGCGACAAGAACTTCGGCCGCGTCATGGTCTTCGGCACCGGCGGCATCTACACCGAGGTCATGCGCGACACCACCATGCGCATCCTGCCCTCCGACGACTTCGACCAGATGATCAAGGAGACCAAGGTGGGCAAGATTCTCAACGGCGTGCGCGGCGAGGCCCCCAAGGCCGTCGGCCCTCTGGCGGACACCCTCCGCAAGGTCCAGCAGCTCGTGCTGGAGGTGCCGGAAATCACCGCCATCGACGGCAACCCGGTGCTCGTCACCGCGGACCGCGCCGTGGTGGTGGACTTCAAGATGCTGCTCAAGTAAGGCGCATCCCGCCATACACTTTCAAGGCGCCTTCCCGTTTCCGCGGGGAGGCGCCTTTTTAATCCCGCGCCGCCAAGTGATTTACGATTGACAATTTACCCGTCTTCGCGCTGCGCGCTTCGCCAAGGCAGGCAATTTGGGAAGTTTGTTCGCACCACCCCCGTAAAAGGCCCATCTGGCAGGATGCCAGATGGGCCTTGATAATCTTCGCGGCGCAAGCCGCCTAATTTACAAATTGTAAATCGTCAATTGTAAATTGTAAATTATTTAGTGTTTGCGGCGGCGTGCGGCCAGGGCCATGAGCGCAAGCAGGCTCAGGGTGCCGGTGGTCGGCTCGGGAACGTTGCTGAACTTCACAATGCCGAAGTTGCCGTTGTCCAGCACCAGGACATTGTAGTCGCCGGTAAGCTGGGTTTCCAGTCCTTCGTCATTATGGTAGGTGCGGGAGAACACGCCGTCGAACCACTCGTCGCCGATGTAGCTGAGGGCGCCGGGTGCACCGCCGTTCAGGACAAGCTCCACATAGTCGCCAACCTTCTCAAGGGCGGCAATGGCCAGCATGGTTTCGTCATCCAGCTGGATGAGACCGCTCTCCGTATCGAGCGTGAGCGTGCTGCCCAGCGTGAGGGCGTTCTCGCCCGCGCCGTTCAGGTTAAGCTTGGAGCCGCCCACCAGCTTCAGGTTGGCGTACAGCTCGGCGCCGCCGGCGGTCAGGGACTCGGTGATGGTCACCGTGCCCTCGACCTGGGGGTTGCCCGTGTAGAAATCCACATGATAGTCCGAATCAATGGTCATGATGGCGACTTCCAGGGTGTCGTTGTCGCTCTGGATTACCAGATAGTCCTCCGAGGCATCTACAACGAGCTTGGCACCAACCATGGACACCTCGCCCAGGTCGATGGTGCCGCCGCCGCCCTCCAGGGTCAGCGTCTTGCCGTCGGCAATCGTCGTGGAGACGAAGGTGACGTTGTCACCTTCAACAACGATCGTCTGGTCCACATTGACCGCAACGTTGCCGGCGGTGATGGAGTCGGCTTGCACCGTGTTCGCGTCCTCCTTATTGAAGGCGACGTCACTGCCGCTCTTGAAGCCCTGGCTATCGGCAAGGCCCAGCGACCAGCTGTTAGAACCCCATGTAAGGGCATCGCTGCCGTCCCACGTGTACACCTTGGTGAGGGTGGGGAGCTCGCCGGTGGCAATGGCCGTGCGGCCCACCTTGCCGGAATCACCGTCCGTCAGAGTCTGGAAGGTGAAATCGTTGAAGTTGAGGCTGACGCCATTCAACACGGCCTTGTTGGTGATGCCATCGGCGGTCGTCATCATAATGGTGGTCTTGGAGCCGTCGTATGCCACGGTGTAGGTGGCACCCTTAAGACGGTCGGCTGTTTGGGTGTGGGCACCGTTGGTTCCCTGACTGAACGCACCGTAGAGCCAGTTCTGCTGGCGTTGGGGAGTCGCAGTGTAGGTGTTCGTCTGGGTATTCGCATCCCAAGAGCCGCTCAACCACGTGTTGGGGCTATCGGTGCCCGACCCATAGCTTCTCGGGTTGTTGTCATCGGCGGACAGGTAAACCGTCGTGGGGGAGGGGAGGGTGGTCACCAGGAAGTAGCCGTCGTTCTGCCCTTTATTGCCGCTAAAGGTAAGCGGCTCCATCAGCAGGATGAAGTGGCCCTCGCCTTCGTAGCCCTGATAGGTGTTGACAGTGAAGGTGAGTGCATAGACGTCACCCTGGGTGTACCCCGTCTTCATAGCCACCAGCGCGGACTGCATTTCTGCCTCGGAGGCGGCCTGAGCCTGCGGGATGGTGTAGGCGATGGCGGCGAGAGCGGCCATCAGGATTGCCTTGATTGTGGTATTTACTTTCATATTGTGATTATGGTTTTTTGGGTTGATTGTTTTGGGGGTGTTTTGTTTGTGCTTTTATTTTTGGGTTGTATTGTTTTGGGGATGGAAGTGTT
>JAUNNT010000095.1 GCA_030531305.1 Akkermansia sp. | reverse complement strand
TTAGGCATGTTTTGCATTTTTTCAGAAAAATGCAAAATGATTGTTGACTAATTCCAAATCTCCGCAGCTCACCACGCCTGAATCATGCAGCACAGGGATATTGACACCCGCGCGCGGGGGCGGTATACTGTCGGGCGCATGTTGGAGAATATCCTGTACATTGTGGCGGCCTACCTGATAGGGGCGATACCGTTCGGCTATCTGGCCGGGCGGGTGAACGGCATTGATTTGCGGGAGCACGGCTCGCACAACATCGGGGCCACGAACGCCATCCGCGTGCTGGGGAAGAAGTGGGGCATCCCGGTGTTCCTGCTGGATTTCCTGAAGGGCTACGTGCCGCTGCTGCTGATGAAGCTGCACCTGGGCGGCGACGCCACGCAGTTCGGGGTGGCGGAGATGGGCTGGTTCCTGGGTGTGATGCTGGCGCTGGTGCTGGGCCACACGTACACGTGCTACCTGGGCTTCAAGGGCGGCAAGGGCGTGGCCACCACGGCCGGCTGCGTGATGGCGCTCTCGCCCACGCTGTGCGGCGTGGCGCTGGGCGTGTGGGTGCTGATGATGGTTCTGACGCGCTATGTGTCGCTCTCCAGCATGGTGGCGGCGGTGGCGATGGTTCTGCTGGGGATGTACGAGTTCTGGTGGGCGGACGGCGTGCTGGGCGTGCCGGACATGATGCTCATCGGGCTGCTGGCGCTCATCTGCGTGCTGGTCATCGTGAAGCACCGCTCCAACATCGTGCGCCTGTGCAACGGCACGGAGCCGAAAGCCTTTTCCCAAAATTCCAATCAACAATCCTGACGTTTATGGAACGCAATTTCCGCAAGACAGCCGTGGTCGGCGCCGGTGCCTGGGGCACCGCGCTGGCCTTCACCGCCGCCCAGGCCGGCGGCGATGTCGTCCTTTGGACCAACCGGGAGGTGGAGGCCGCCATCATCCGCGAGACCCGCATGGGCCTGCGCCCGGTGGAGGGCGCGCGCCCGCTGCCGCCCAACGTGCTGGTGAGCAGCGACTGGGCGGACGTGACGGGTGCGGACCTGGTGCTGGTGGTGGTGCCGAGCGTGGTGATGCGCCCCGTGGCGGAGAGCCTGGGCCAGGTGCGCCTGGGCGAGAACGCCGTGGTCATGAACTGCAGCAAGGGCATTGAGAAGGACACCAACATGCTCATGACCGAAATCCTGCAGGAGCAGCTTTCCTGCCCCGTGGGCGCGCTTTCCGGTCCCAACCACGCGGAGGACATCGTCCTCGGCCTCCCCAGCCTCACCCTGGTCGGTTTCGCGGACCTGGAAATCGCCAAGGCCGTGCAGCAGCGCCTCTCCACGGAATTCTTCCGCATCTACACCTCCACGGATGTCGTCGGCATGCAGCTCGGCGGCGCCTTGAAGAACGTCTTTGCCCTGGCCAGCGGCATCAGCGCCGGACTGGGGCTGGGCGACAACGCGCGGGCGGCGCTCGCCACGCGCGGGCTGGCGGAGATGACGCGCATCGGCTTGGCTCGCGGCGGCCAGGCGGACACGTTCATGGGGCTTTCCGGCATGGGCGACCTGGTGGTCACGTGCTACTCGGAGCACAGCCGCAACCTGAAGGCGGGGCGCCTGATAGCGCAGGGCGTGCCGCTGGAGGAATGCACGCAGCGCGTGGGCCAGGTGGTGGAGGGCATCCCCAACACGCTTTCCGCCTACCAGCTGGCACGCAAGGTGGGCGCACGCACCCCGCTCATCGACGCCATGCACGAGGTCATCTACAACGCGCGCCCCGCCACGGAGGTGCTCACCGAGCTGATGGCGCGCGACCTGCGGCAGGAGGACGTGCGCAACTGACGCGCCGGCCGTGTTGACGCGCCCCCGCAAAAAACGTTCTACCCCACGCATGGAAACGCCCCCCGACAACCTGTGGCTTGCGGAGATCTGGATGCAGAACCGCGCGCGCCTGCTCAACCTGCTGGCCATGAAAATGCCGCCGGCGCTGAGCCGCCGCCTGAGCCCGGAGGACATGCTGCAGGAGACCTACCTGGCCTGCGGCAAGCGCGTGGAGTTCCTGCGCGCCCAGCCGGAGGTGCCCATCTACGTCAAGCTGCGCATGATCGCCCTGCAAACCCTCACGGATTTGGAGCGCCGACACCTCGGCGCAGCCAAGCGCGACGCCATGAAGGAGAGCGACGGCCCCGCCAACAGCGACAGCGGTTCCGTGGACGCCTGGGCGCATTTCGCGGATTCCATCTCCAGCCCGCGCTCCCACATGGAGAAGCTGGAGCGCCTGGCCATCACCCGCCGCGTCCTTTCCAAGCTTTCCGAGAACGACCGCAAAATCCTGGAGCTCCGCCATTTCGAGGAGCTCGGCAACAACGAGTGCGCTGCCGTCCTCCAAATCGACCCCAAGGCATCCAGCATCCGATACGTCCGCGCCCTCAAACGATTCCAGGAGCTTATCAAGCAGGAAAACGACCTCTTTTAATCAAAACCCATGACCGAAGCCGAACAGGAGGAGCTGGTGGCAACCCTCGCGGACGAGTTTCTCAATCGCCTGCGCAAGGGGGAGGCCGTCACGCCGGACAGTTTTGCGGCGGAGCACCCGGAGTGCGCGGCGGAGCTGCTGGAGCTGCTGCCGGCCATGATGGACGTGGAGGGGCTGAGCCAGTGCACGCGCCCGAATGCGGGGCTGGTGCTGGATTTCCCGGAGTACCTGGGCGGCTACCACCTCATCAAGCGCATCGGTAGCGGCGGCATGGGAACCGTCTTCCGCGCAGTCCAGGAATCCCTCCACCGCGAGGTGGCCGTCAAAATCCTCGCGCCGTCGTGGAACTCCGACACCCGCCACAGCGAGGCCTTCGAGAACGAATCCCGCCTCATCGCGCGCCTCCGCCACACCAACATTGTCGAGGTCTTCGGCGCGGGGCAGGAGGGCACCTACCGATACTACGTGATGGGCCTGGTGAACGGCACCGGGGTCACCGCCGCCCGCGTGCGCGCCGTGTTCCACGGCATGCCGCCGGAGCAGGCCGTGGCACGCGTGGGCGTGCAGGCCGCCGCCGCGCTCGCCTACGCACACGGGCAGGGCGTGCTCCACCGCGACATCAAGCCCGGCAACCTCATGCTCGACGACGAGGGCGTGCTCCACGTGGGAGATTTCGGCCTGGCAACCGTGCTCAACAGCGGTGAGCAGGCTCCGCTCGTCACCCAGAGCCACGACGGCACGCTGCGCTACATGGCGCCGGAACGCCTGCTGCGCGGCGAGAACTCCTTTGCGGGAGACCAGTACTCGCTGGGGCTCACGCTCTACGAGCTGCTGACCAACCGCCCCGCGTTCCAGGAGACGGAGCCCGGCAGCCTCATCCACCGCATCTGCTCGGAACCCATCAAGCCCCTGCGCGACGAGGGCGAGCTCGGCGCCATCATCAACAAGAGCATCAGTTTCGACCCCGCCGACCGATACCCCAGCATGGACGACATGCACGCCGACCTGCAGCGCTTCCTCAACGGAGAGCCCGTGCTGGCGCGCCCCGCCTCCTTCCTGCGGCGGTACGCCATGTGGATCAAGCGCCGCCCGGCGGTGGCCTTCTGGAGCCACGCGGCCGCCCTGCTGGTGGTGCTGCTGCTGGTGTCCGTGAGCGTGGGCTACCGCAACGAGAGCGTGCAGCGAGAGCAGGCCGAGCGCAACGCAGAGATTGCCGACGCCGCCCTCCAGCGCATCTTCTCCGGCGTCGGCGGCCCCCTCGCTTCCGCGGAACACGGGCTCACCGACAAGCCGACCAAGTCCGACGCGCGCCTGCTGGAGGATCTGATGCCGTACTACGAGGAAATTGCTTCCCAGGCGGAATCGGGCGGCGAGAAGATGGGCGACGCCTGCCGCGTGATGGCCAGCATCGCCTTCAGCACGCAGGATTTCGCCACCGCCACGGAGTATTTCCGCCGCGCCGCCGATTTCTTCCCCAAGGGCTCCGTGGAGCGCATGCGCGCCGTCAACGGACTAGCCGCCTCCATGCTCCGCCAGAAGGACAAGCCCCAGCTGCGCCGCGAGGCCTACAAGCTCCTGCACGCGGAGGCCGATGCCATCGGCGACGATGCACCCTTCGAGCTGCGCTTGGAGAAGGTGCGCGCGCTCATGACGCTGGCCTCCCGCAACAACGCGCAGGCAGCGCGCGGCGGGCGCCGCAACACTGGCGTGGAGCGTCTGGCCGCCGCCAAGCTCCTGCACGACCTCCTGCAGGAGCAGCCCCGCAACGAGACGCTGCGCCTCATGCAGGTGGAGCTGCTGCAGCGTTCCGGCGCGCGGGAGATTTCCCAGCTCCTGCTCACGGGCGGCAAGAACCTCCGCCATCTCATCGACGAGTGGGTGAAGGAGGACCCGCAGAACGACGCCTACCGCCAGGCCTACGTGCAGGCCCTTCTGCGCCCGCAGGGCTTCCTCCCCGGCCGTGATGCCGTCACCCTGGAGGAATGGGCCCGCGGCGTCAACTACATGCGCAGCATCCTGGCCGACAACCCCGGCGATTCCGACCTCCTTATCCGCTTCATCAACGTCAGCGACCGCTACGCCGCCGCCCTCTCCCGCCAGAACAAGGCCGACGAGGCCCGCCGCGTCAAGGAGCAGGCCCTCGGCGTGCTCTCCCTCCTCACCAGCCGCGACGACTTCACCCCGGAGCAGCGCGAGCGCCTCGCCATGCTCGTCTCCATGCACCCCGCGCAGGATGCCGACCTCACCCAGCAGCAGACCGAGATTTCACTCCTGCTCCAAAGCTCCGACCAGAAGCGCATCCAGGAGCTGCGCCGCAACCTCCAGCGCATGCGCGAAAACCGCCAGCGCATGCGCCGCACGGGCCATCCCCGCCCATCACGCCACAAACCCGCACCGCCTAAGCCTCAACCGCAGGATAATCCCGCCAAGTAGCGCAACATGCCTGACCAGGCGGATGTGGTGGAAACGGTTGGTGGTAACGGACGTGGTTGGTAGGCGGGCGGAGTTCTAATCCACCCCGCGCAAGGCGGGGTTCCGTGCCGAAACGTCCAACCTGGTCACCCCCCCGGGCTTACGCCCGGGGCTGGAAAAAGTGGTCGCCGCAGGGCGGCTCAATGAACGCGCCCCTAGCGGCGCGGAGTGGTGGGAGGTATCGCGCCGGGTGGCGGAATATCATGCGGTTTATCATCCTCGGAATAGGGGGATATGCCGCTGATAGTCTCGAAGCGTTCCAATTCCTGATTCGTCGTCTCATGGCGATGGTGTTCTCGCTGGGTGGCAATATAATGCGCCGAGAACTTGAAATTCATTGGG
>JAUNNT010000094.1 GCA_030531305.1 Akkermansia sp. | reverse complement strand
TAAATACTAAATTCTAAATGCTAAATGCCAAATCTACTCCCGCCTAAACCCGCTCCAGCACCATCACGGTCCTCGGCAGGAGATACAGCGAAAGCCGCTGGTTCTTGTCGGTGAAGTGGTTCACGCCGTGGTCTTGGCGGGAGAAGCCGCCGAAGCTGGCGTCGTCTGAATCCAGCGCCACACGCCATTCCCCGGCGGCGGGCGCGGGCAGGAGGTAGTCCGGGATGGCGCGCTCGCCGTTCCAGTTGAAGACGAACACGCGGCCGGCGCGCTCGAAGGCCATCACCTGGTTCTTCTCGTCCATGTTGAGCGGTTGCGCGGGCGGTGCGGAAAGCAGGGCGGCATCCTGCGCCAGCTCCAGCATGGCCTTGTCGAACTCGTTGAGGAAGCGGTAGCGCAGCAGCTCGTTGTCCACCAGGCTCCATTGGCGGCGGCAGTACTTGTAGGAGTTGCCGTTGCCCTCGCGCGGGAAGTCGATCCACTCCGGGTGGCCGAATTCGTTGCCCATGAAGTTGAGCCAGCCCTCGCCGCCGGCGGCCAGCGTGGCCAGGCGGATCATCTTGTGCAGGGCCATGCCGCGGTCCACGACCATGCTCGGCGTGTTGCAGCTCATGTGGGTGTACATCTCCGCATCCATCAGGCGGAAGGCGATGGTCTTGTCGCCCACGAGCGCCTGGTCGTGGCTTTCGGCGTAGGCGATGTTGGCCTCTCCGTATCTGCGGTTGGTGAGGGTGTACCACATGTCGCCCACGCTCCATTCCTCGTCCTTCTTCTCCTTGAGCAGCTTGATCCAGTAGTCCGGCAGGCCCATGGCCAGGCGGTGGGTGAAGCCGAAACCGCCCTCGTCCACGGGGCGGCAGAGGCCGGGCATGCCGCTCATGTCCTCCGCGATGGCGAAGGCGCCGGGCAGGGCCTGCTGCACCAGGGAGGCGGCGAGCTGCAGGTAGGTCACGGCATCCGTGTTCACCCTGGTGTTGAAGTAGCAGCCGAGGTCGGTGAACGGCTCGTGGCCGTGGTGGTAGTACAGCATGCTGGTGACGCCATCGAAGCGGAAGCCGTCGAACTTGAACTCCTGCAGCCACCAGCGCAGGTTGCTCAGCAGGAACTCGATGACTTCGTCGCGCCCGTAGTCGAATAGGCAGCTGTCCCAGTCGGGGTGGCGGCTGTCGCGCTCTCCGGCGTTGAAGTACTGGCCGCCGCTGCCGTCGAAGTTGTTCAGTCCCTCCGCCACGTTCTTGACGGCGTGGGAGTGCACCACGTCCAGCAGCACGGCGATTCCCAGCCCGTGCGCGGTGTCGATGAGGTGCTTGAGGTCGTCCGGCGTGCCGAAGCGGTTGCAGGGCGCGAAGAACGACGAGACGTGGTAGCCGAAGGAGCCGTAGTAGGGGTGTTCCTGCACGGCCATGACCTGCACGGTGTTGTAGCCGAGTTCCGCGATGCGGGGCAGCACATTGTCTGCGAACTCGCGGTAGGAGTGGATGCGCTCATCCTCGCCGGCCATGCCGATGTGGCACTCGTAGATGAACGGCGTCTTCACGCGGGTGGGGGACCAGCGCGTGTGCTTCCACTTGTAGGGCTGCTCCGGCTCCCAGATGACGCCGCAGTAGTCGAAGGTCTTTTCATCCTGCTGCGTGTAGCGGATCCACGCGGGCATGCGGTCGCGGTGCTCCAGGTCGGCGCCGACGACGTGCACCTTCACGCGCGAGCCGTGGTGCAGGGCGTCCGCGGGCAGCTTCACCCTCCACACGCCGTCCTTGTTGCGCTGCATGGGAGTGGCGGTGCGGTCCCAGTTGTTGAAATCGCCGATGAGGTAGAGCTCGCGCGCGCCCGGCGCCCACTCGCGGTAAACCCACTCGCCTGTGGAGGCCACGCGGTTGAAGCCCATGCGGGTGAAGCCGTTGGCGCAGTCCAGCAGCGAGCCCCAGCGCTTGCAGATGCGCTGCAGCTGTGCATCGTACAGCCGCAGGCGCGCCTGTATCTCGCCCTGATACGGCGCCAGCCAGCCGTCTGCCAGCACCAATCCCGGTATGGAAGGTCGTCTCATACTCCCATTGTACACCTAACAAACTCCCAATGCAAGCATGCGAACGCACGCCAAGGCAAGTCCATCGACACATTTATTTATCTTTTTTACAAAAAAAGCTTGACGCAGGGTGGGGCAGGGGTTAATATTCACACGTCTACGGAACCGGACGTAAAATTGGTTTCCGGGCTCGAAAGAGTCCGATTCATAGGGTAGTTGGGCACCCAGGGGCTTCGGCCCCTGGGTGACTTCCTTTATAGGGGCGGCGCTAAAAAAAGAAGCCGCGCATGAACGCGGCTTCCGAAAAGGGGCAGGGGGGTGTGATGGAAAAATCAGCGGCTCTTGGAACCCTTGTAGGAACCCGTCTTGTCGTAGTAGCGTGTGGTGCCGCCGCTGCTGGAGGACGAACCCTTGAAGGAACCGCTCTTGTCATAGTAGCGCGTGGTGCCGCCGCTGTTGGAGGACGAGCCTTGGAAAGAACCGGACTTGTCGTAGTAGCGGGTAGTGCCGCCGCTCTCTGTGGCGGAGCCCACGTAGGAGCCTGTCTTGTCGTAGTAGCGGATGGTGTTTCCGCTGCGCTGCGCGGAGCCCTGGTAGGAGCCCGTCTTGTCATAGTAGCGGGTGGTGTCGCCGCTGGTGGAGGCGGAACCCTCGTAGCCGCCGCTGCCGTTGTAGAAGCGCGGTGTATCGGCCAGGGCGAAGGATGCCGTGATCAGGAGTAGCGTGATGGATTTCATATTGATGTTGGGTTTTGTTCGGGTGGGTTGTTGCTCTATATATACAGGCGCACGCGGCGCCGCTGTTTATTCCAGGATGAAGGTGATGTTTTCCATTTCCGTCTCGCGCGACATCTCGCGGATGCGGCAGGTGGCCTTGCCGGTGATGACCTTGGTGCCGTCCGCCTTCTTGGTGTAGTCGATGAAGGTCAGCACGTAATCCGCCGACGAGCTGGATTTGGCGTCCACCTGGCGCACGCGCACCTTTGCGGTGCAGTCTGCCGTCTTGCGGTAGTCGGCGGAGTAGCTCACGCCATCCTGCCAGCGGCCTCCGGCGGTATTGCCGTTGAGGAACGTGTAGCTGCGCGCGGATTCTCCCTCCAGCGCGCTCCATTCGCCCCATTCGCCGGGCGTGCCGCTCGGGTACAGCTCACGGCAGCGGATGCGCGCACCGTTCCCGTACGTGAACTTCAGCGTCTTGTGCGCCACCTTGTCCAGCGACTTCAATTGACGTCCATCCGAACAGCTGAAGGCCACCGTGTTATCGTCAATCCGGGTCGTCTTCACCTCGCCGGTGCCCACGTATTCGGATTCCTGATTCCCGGAATCCGCCAGCGCAACCGCACACGCCAGAACCGCACCCGCCATGACTGCATGAATCTTCATCATGCCTTCTATCTACCACAAAACCCCGCGCCGCGCAAGCATTTCCGCGATTTTGCATTACATATATTATGCGTAGTTGTAAATTTGCGCGGCGCTGGGTGTGCCCTGCTTGCGGACAGCCATAACAAAGCCCGCCGGGCATGTGCCTGGCGGGCTTGAAAAACCGGATGGCGGGTGTGTTACACCTCCTCGATCTGGACGTCGTAGACCTTGCCGAGGATGTTGAGCTTCATCTGGCGGCCGGAGATGGCGGCGGAGACGCCGACTGAGGAAAGCGCGACGGGAGCGCCGTAGTTCTCCTGCTTGGCGGGCTTGGCGGGAGCCGTGGGAGGCTCGGGGCGCTTGCCTGCGTAGTAGTCCTCCAGCTGCTGCGGGAACATGGCATAGATGACGCAGTTCTCGTCCGTGGCGGGAATTCCCTTGGCTGTGAGCTTGTCGCGCAGGTCCTGCATGCCGGGCTTGATGAGGTCGGCCGGGCGGCATGTGATGGGGTCCTTCCCCATCTTCTTGGCGCAGAGGGCCTGGAGCTCGGGGTCCACGGGAGCGGGCGTGTGGCCGTAGTAGCCGAGAGCGACGTCGGCGCACTGGGGAGTGATGTTCTTCCAACGTCCGAACTTGACGTTCATCATGGCCTGCACGCCGACAATCTGGGAGGTGGGCGTGACCAGCGGAATCCAGCCCAGGGCCTTGCGCACCACGGGGATTTCCGCGAACACTTCCTCGAACTTGTCGGTCATGTTCATCTCCTTGAGCTGGTTGCGGAAGTTGGAGAGCATGCCGCCGGGGACCTGGTAGCGGAGCGTGTCGCTGTTGACGATCTCGTTGCGGTGGTTGGTGAAGCGGGAGAGGCTCTCGTAGATGGGCTGGAGCATGCCGGAAATCTTGGTGAGCTTGTCGCGGAAGTCGTCCGCCACCACCGGGCAGCGGTCGTACCCGCGCAGCAGCGCGAGCATGCGCATGCAGTCCGGCTGGCCCGTGCCGTTGGCGAACGGGAAGATGGACACGTCCACGGCATCCGCGCCGGCGTTGATGCCGGCCACGTAGGTGGCGGCGCCGAGTCCGGCGGTCTCGTGCGTGTGGATCCACACGGGCAGGCCCGTCTCCTTCTTGAGGGTCTCCACGAGGGCTGCGGTCTCGCTGGGCGGGATGAGGCCGGCCATATCCTTGATGACGATGCCGTCAGCGCCCATCTCCTTGATCTTCTTGCCGAGGTTGGCGAAGTATTCCAGGTTGTGGACGGGAGAGGTTGTGTAGCAGATGGTGCCGTGGGCGGTGCATCCGGCCTCCTTGGCGGCGCGGATGGAGGTGCGCATGTTCTCGGGGTCGTTCAGGCAGTCGAAGATGCGGAAGATGTTCATGCCGTGCTTGGCGCTCATCTTCACGAAAGCCTCCACCACGTCGTCCGCGTAGTTGGTGTAGCCCACCATGTTCTGGCCGCGCAGCAGCATCATGTGCGGCGTCTTGGGTGCCAGGCGCTTCAGCGTGTCCAGGCGGTCGAACGGCAGCTCGCCCAGGAAGCGCAGGCCGGCGTCGATGGACGCGCCGCCCCAGGTCTCCAGGGCGGAAAAGCCCATGGTGTCGAGGATGGGCGCGATGTCGAGCATCTGCTCGGTGGACATGCGGGTGGCGGCCAGCGACTGGTGGCCGTCGCGGAGTACGGTGCAATTGAATGTTGCGGGTGTCATATACGTATTATTGGTAAATGGACTGCCGCTTGCGCGGTATTAGGTGAGAGTGTACCAGAAGCGCGGCGGCGCGTCAACAATGAAATGCGCCCTGCCCTTGTGGTTGTATGTGTGTGTCCCAATTGTTTTTTGCAGGGCGTGGTAGGTATGCAATGATTGGTGGCAACGAAGGTGGTTGGT
>JAUNNT010000040.1 GCA_030531305.1 Akkermansia sp. | reverse complement strand
AGGGGCACCAAGTCCACCCCACCCCACCCATGCGGGAGAACCGATAACCACAGAGAAAAGTCATGGCATGGATATTCAACAGGCGCGGCACCTATGAAGCCCGCTGGATGATGAACGGGAAGCGTTACCGCAAGGGTACGGGCATAAAAGCCGCAGGCGGGCGCGGTATCAGCGCGAAGCAGGCCGCGAAGCTGGCACAGCAGGCCGCCGATGCAATGGAAGCCGCAGCCAAGGGGGAAACGCCCTTGACGCGCGCCATGGATGCCTTGCGCGCCGTGGCAGAAGCGCAGGGGTATGCGATAACATGCCATCCGTGCGGGAATACCTTGCGTCTATCGAAGCCCGCACGGCGAAACGCCCGCACAGGGGCAGCAGGGCGCGTGCGGTGGTATTTCATTGACATGTCCATGGCCGATAATTATCATCAATCCATGAATGCGGAACAAGTATTACAAAAGGCATTGATGATGGAAAACGCGGAAGCTGAGAAGTTTTTATCCTCCGCGCTTGAAAAAGGCGACATCACTTGCGAGGAATTGCGAGATGCCGTTCATCAGCGCCTGTTGAATGACGAGCCGATAAATCTGAAATGCCTTATGCAGTCTCCTTCCATTATCACCCGCTGGTGGGCACGACAGGCACGAAAAGACGGACATAGGTATCCCCTCGCATGATAATGCCATCTCCGATGCAGGCCGTACCCGCCTGCATAGGGTGCCGAATTTTCAAATAGTACATAGTACCTAGTACCTCCCTTAGTCGCCGCTTGAGGCGACCTCCCTGGCCCATTCCTTGGGGATGCGGCAGGGGCGGCCCTGGGGCATTTGAACCAAGGCTAAACGCTGGCGCACGCTCACGCACAGCTTGTCGTCCTCCGCGCGCCGTATCTCGAAGCGGAAGTAGAGGGACGCGCCCTCCGCGCGCTCCAAGATGCCGTTCACGTGCATGCGGTCCGCCAGGAACGCGGGGGAGTGGTAGTCTACCTCGTGCCGCACCAGCACGGTGTGGCGGCCCTCCCTGGCCAGGGCGGCGTAGTCCATCCCCATGGCGGTGGCCATCTTGGTGCGGGCCTCCTCCACCCAGCGGAGGTAGGCCAGGTTGTGCACCACGCCGCCGCAGTCGGTGTCGTAGTACATCACTTGGTATTCGAGCGTGAATTGCGGGGTCATGGCGGTGCTGGGGTAAAAAAGGCGGCTCCGCGGGAACGGAGCCGCCCATGGGGTTGGTGATGGTTACTTGGTCTTGAGGTAGTCCTCCACGGCGGAGGTGACTTCCTTGAGGTCGTCGATGGTGAGCTCGCCCATGTGTGCGATGCGGAAGGTCTTGTCCTTGAGGTCGCCGTAGCCGTTGCCCAGGGTCATGTTGCGCTCGGCGAGGAAGGCGTTGAGCTCCTTGACGTCCACCATCCAGTCCTTGCCCTTGGGGTGGGAATCGATGACGGTGAGGGTCTTGGAGAGGTACTTGCGGTTGGGGTAGACGCGGAAGTGCTCGTCGGCCCAGGCGCGGGTGTACTCGGCCATGGCCTCATGGCGCGCGAAGCGGTTCTCGATGCCCTCCTCGTTGATGATGTGCTGGAGCTGCTTGTCCATGGCGTACATGATGGAGAGGCAGGGGGTGGAGGTGTACTGGTAGTTCTTCTTGTCGATGAAGTCCCAGATGGTGCGGAGGTCGAAGTACAGGCCGCGGTTCTCCACCTCGGCGGTGCGCTCGTACGCCTTCTTGCTCATGGCGCAGATGGCCATGCCGGGCGGCAGCGCCAGCGCCTTCTGCGTGGAGGTAATCAGCACGTCGATGCCCAGCTTGTCCGTCTCAATCTTGGAGCCGGCCGCGGAGGACACCGCGTCCACGCACCAGATGACGTCCGGGTACTTCTTCATCACCTCGGCAATTTCCTCCACGGGGTTCTGGATGCCGGAGGAGGTCTCGTTGTGGGTCACGGTCACCAGGTCGTACTTGCCGGTGGAGAGGGCCTCGTCCACCATCTCGGGGGTGGTGGGCTCGCCCATCACGCTGGAGAACTTGTCCGCGGGGATGCCGTTGGTCTTGGCCATCTTGAACCACTTGTCGCCGAAGGCGCCGATGGAGAACACGGCCGCGCGCTTGGCGGTGCAGGAGCGGATGGCACCCTCCATCAGACCGGAGCCGGACGACGTGGAGAGCAGGATGCGGTTCTCCGTGAACAGAATCTTCTGCAGGTTGTCGGAAATGCGCTTCTGGATTTCAGACGCCTTCTTGGTGCGGTGCCCGATCATCGGCAGGGAGAGCTCTTTGAGGATGTCTTCCGTCACAACGGTGGGACCCGGGATAAACAGTTTGATAGCCATAACAGTGGTGATTTTTGGAATGCCCGCATCATACCACACCCGCCCGCCCTTGGCGAGCCTTATTTCCGCGCGACCAAATTGTCCACATGTGTCCCAATGAAATTTGGAGAAAGGCGTTCCGCCTACGCCCTGCGGGCTTCCGTCTTCGCTGAAGCTACGCCTTGGAAAAAATCTTTGGGAACATGCGGCGCGGGGATAAGGAAAGCCCGCAGCCGTTTGGGGCTGCGGGCTGATACGGGGGATAGGACTTGAACCTACGACCTCCACCATGTCAAGGTGTTGCTCTACCAACTGAGCTACCTCCGCATGAGCTGGGCAGGGATGGATTCGAACCATCGAAAGCAAACGCTAGCAGATTTACAGTCTGCCCCCTTTGACCGCTCGGGAACCTACCCATGCAGGAAGCGCAGGCTGCCGAAGCAGCGTGCGGCGAAAATATACAGGAGAACGCCCGCCCATGCAAGCCTTTTTTTTGCCGTTGCCGCATTTTTTTTACGCGTCGGCGTGCGCCTCCGCGCTTAATCCTGCCCGTCTATCTTCTGCTGAAGCTTGTCTACCAGTTTGCGGAGTTCGCGGAGCTCGCGGAGGGCTTCCGGCATGCGGTGGAGGGCGGCGTACTGCTTCATGGCGTCCTTGTAGGGAGAGCAGGGGGAGCCGAAATAGGCCTGGCCGCCGTCCAGGTTGCTGATGGCACCGGTGCGTGCGGCGAGGATGGCCTGGTCACCCACGGTGAGGTGGCCTGCCACGCCCACCTGTGCGGCAAGGGTGACGTACTTTCCGATGTGCGTGCTGCCGGCAATGCCGCTCTGGCTGCACATGACGGTGTGGTTGCCCATGGTGACGTTGTGCGCTACCTGCACCAGGTTGTCCAGCTTGCAGCCGTCGCCTATAACCGTTCGGCCGAAGCGCGCGCGGTCGATGGTGGCGTTGGCGCCGATGTCCACATGGTTGCCGACGACGACGATGCCGACCTGGTCGATGGTGTCGTAGCACCCGGTCTCCTTGTTGAGGAGGAAGCCGAAGCCGTCCGAGCCGATGACGGCGCCGGGCTGGACGGTGACGTGGTGGCCGAGGATGCATCGCTCGCGCACCACCACGCGGGCGTGCAGCTTGCAGTGCTCGCCCAGCTTGGCGGACTTGCCGATGACGCATCCGGGGCCGATGTCGCACCCGTCGCCAATCTCCGCATCCGCCTCCACCACGGCGTTGGGGCCGATGCGCACCTTGTCCGCGTTGAAGCGGGCGGTGGGGTGCACCACGGCGCCCTCCTCCACGCCGGGCGTGAAGTCGTTGGCGGCCTTCATGAAGTGGTCCACCAGCGCGTTGAACGCCAGGGAGGGATTCTCCACCTCCACCAGGCACACGCCCTCCGGGTGCTGCGGCAGCGCCGGCGGCACCAGAACCACGCTGGCCTTGGTGGCGAGGAAATCCTTGAAGTACTTCTCGTTTCCCAGGAAGGAAACGTCACCGGGGCAGGCTTCATCCAAAGAAGCGACTCCGGAGATTTGCACCTCCGGAGCCGTGTTGAGAAGTTTGCCGCCGGTGAGCTTGAGAACGTCGTCAATCGAGAGGTTCATGGCTCAGGGAGCGGGTCTGTTGTGAGCTTATTCAGCGGCAGGGGCGGGAGCGGTGCCGTCGCCGTACAGGCGCTTCAGCTCGGCCTGCGGGTCAAACCCGGCGGGAGCGCCGGCGTTGAGCTGCTTGAGCACCTCGGGCGTGATGTCGAAGGTCTTCTTCATGTACGGATACACCGGGGTGCCGATGCCGATTTCCGGCTGGGGGGACAGGGCGCCGGAATCCAGCACCAGGTCCGCGCCCACCTTCTCGGCCACGGTGTTGATGGCGGTCTGCACTTCCTCCATCAGGAGGCGCATCTCACGGTTGCGCAGCTCGCGGAAGGCCACGTTGCGGCGCTGCACGAAGTCCTTAAGCTCCTGCTCGCGGGCGCGGAACTCGTTCTGCTTGGCGTTGAACTCGGTCTGCAGCTTCTGGCGGGCGGTATCGGAAAGGCTGCCGTCGTTCTTGTCGAGAATCTTCTTGGCTTCGTCCTGAAGCTCGCGGAGACGGTCCTCACGGGTGGCGATGTCCTTCTTGATTTCGGCCAGCTGCTTCTGCAGCACGGATTCGGTGTCGAAACGCTTGTAGAAGAGCGTGTAGAGCTCTTTCACGTTGACAGTGGCAACCTTGAGGTTGGAACTGGGAGCTGCTGCGGGAGCGGCCGGGGCCTGGGCTTCAGCAGAGAGTGTAAAAGCGCAGAGCGCTACAATCGCGGTGGTGATGATAGGGAACTTCATAATGGTGTTACCTTTGGATGTGCCCCCATTCTAAAAGGCAGACGCACGCAAGTCAAGCATTGCGTGCGTCAAAATTTGCGAAAAATGCGGCATGCATGCCGCGCGGGGTCAGATGAAGGTGCGGATGACGGCACCGCCGCGCAGGCGCTCCACCCACTCGCGGTAGCGCTTCTCGCTCTGCTTGCGGCGCACGGCGTCGTCCATCTTCTGGCGCACCTCCGGGTCGCTCAGCGGCGGGGCAGGGGCCAAGTGCTTGTCGCGCACGCGCACGATGGTGAAGCCGTAGTTGTCCGCCATGGGGCCGAACACCTGCCCCGGCTCCACGCTGAACACCACGTTGGCGAAATCCACCGCCAAATCGCACCGCTTGATGCTGGGCCAGCGCCCGCCGTCCTGCGCGTGCGCGTCCCGTGAATAGGAGCGCGCCGCCTCGGCAAAGGAGATGCTGCCGGAGTCCAGGCGGTTGCGGAGGTCGCACGCGAAGGCGTAGCGCTCCTGCGGGCTCTGCTCCGGGTTGTCCTGGTCCACGGCGGGAATGAAGATTTTGTCGTACTCCACGGCGTCCTGGGTGATGTCGCGGTAGTCGGACTTGGAGGTGTTGTACTCCGCCTGGATTTCATCGGGCGTGGGCGGGATGTCGCGCTCGTACTTGGAGGCGCGCATGGCCTGCACGGTGACCTCCTTGCGGACGGAGTCGCGGTACTCGCTGAGGCTCATGCCGCCCTTGCGGAGGGCGTCCAGGAAAGCATCGCGGTCGCCGTTGAATCCCACGAGGATGCGGCGGTTGATTTCCTGCTCGATATTGTCGTCCTTCATGATGTAGCCCTTGGTCTCGAAATCGCTGAGCACCAGCTCGCGCTCGATGAGCTCGTTGAGCACCTCCTTCTTGGCCTTCACCAGCTCGGAGTTGAAGCGCGGGCCCTGCTGCGGGTAGAGCAGGGAGAGCTCGCGGAAGTAGGGCGCCAGGCGCATGCGGACCTCGCTGGCGGTGATGGGGCGCCCGTTCACGGTGGCGGCAATGCGGTTCACCACGCCGCCCTGCGGCGCCGGTTGCGGCTCTGGCTGCGCGCCCGCCTCCTGCGCCGGAGCGGCGCAGCTGAGCAGCATGGCGGAAAGGCAAAGGGCTTTGACGGCTGGCTTCATGATGCGCCCATTGTACCACATGCCCGCCACGTGGCAACTAACTTCTCTGCCATGCGCGCCAACTCAATCCCCGGTGGGGGAGGCGCCGCGGCGGAGAGAAACAATCCTAGGCGTGAACGGGCGTGATTGGTAACGCACGCCCACATTGGCCCACACCGCCATTCGTCCGTCTCCGCGTGGCGCTCCGCGCCCTTGCTACGCCGAGACAAGGCGGCGTTACCGTGGATTGGTTGGCGGGCGTGGTTACCCCCCACGGTTTTCACCGTGGGCTCACCGCAGGGCGGCACCCCACGTTCGCGGGGTGCGGGCAATTTGATATGCATGCCGCATTTTGCGAATATGAGCGGGGATGGCATGCATACCAATATGGGCACGCTATTACGAAACAACGCCCATTTTCCCACGCACCCCGCGCATGCGGGGTGCTACCTTGCATCAAGCCCACGGTGAAAACCGTGGGGGCATCCCCGCGTGCGCATCAATCCCCGGAACGCCGCCGGATGGCGGTGTGGACTCACGCCAACGCATGCCTACCAACCACCTTCGTTGGCACCAATCATTGCATACCCGAAGGCCACGCCGCAACCTTGGTGGAGGCGGGCAATCATGCGGGCGGTGAGTCTATAGCCTTGACACAGGAACTGAACCCGTTATGATATCGGCATACCCTATCTGCCACCCTATCGAACGGATTATAGAAGAAAGAACCCGCCTATGAATGAAAAACCCCAGCTCACCGAATGGACCTGCCGACTTCTCAAGTGGCACGGCTTGTACCAACACCCCTTGGCCAAGGACAAAAGCAAGTGGTATGTCTTCCCCGAACGAGCCATTGCAGCCCTTGAGAATAGCCAGATGGATGAATTCGATTTCTTGCCCAATGCCGAATCATACACGGAAGAAGAAATCAGGGAACTATTTGAACCGGAGGCGGAACTGCCACAGGAAAAGCGCGTGACTCACGTATCATGCTGCTATGACTGCCTGTTCACTTGCCGTGAAACAGGAGATGCTTCGCTGGTTTGTTTTTTGGCGGAAAATGGACCTCGGTTAAACAACGGCGAGAACCCCGGTGCTGACTTCATCGCTGAATACAATGCGGAAACCGACTCCTTTTCCTGGCGCGCCCGCACGGTGGTCGATGCGGAAATTGTGCGCCGCTATTGGCATCATGTCCCCTCGCCATCCGAACTTGAATACATGGCTGATGAGGGTTCAAATACCCATTTGAACCATGAGGGCAAGTGGGCTCCCCCTTCCTCCTGTTCACGTTAATTCAATCCCCGGTGGGGGAGGCGCCGCGGCGGAGGGCCTCTGCAAAGCTGGCGGGCAGGCCGGTGCGGGCAATCTTGGGTGCGGCGGCTTCCACATCGTACGCCACGCGGCGTAGCGAGATGCACGCATGCTCGTCATCCACCAGGGCGTAGGCGGCGCGGCGGTCGCCGTCGCGCGGCTGGCCCACGGAGCCGGGGTTCACCAGGTAGCGTGCGTCGGGGTCCAGGGGAAGGGTGAAGGTGCCGTCGGCATCGTACTTCACGGGGATTTGCTCCACGGAGCCGCCGCGCATCATGAACGCGGCGGGGCGGTGGGTGTGGCCGAAGAGGCACACGCGCTCGGCGGTGGCGTTGAGGGCGGCGCGGGCGTCCTGCGTGCCGGAGATGCGGCCCCAGATGCGCGGGGCGTAGGGCGTGGCGTGCCAGATGCGGCACCCGCGGTGCACGGCGGTGAGCGGCAGCGCGTGCAGCCACTCCGCCTGTTCCGCGGTGAGCATGCCGCGCGTGGTGTCTATCATAGAGATGTACATGGGCACGCCGAAGACGGCGCCATCGAACATGGCGGCCTCGTGGTTGCCGCGCACGGCGGCGGCCAGGTGCGGGCGCACCAGCTCCACGCACTCCGCGGGGTTGCCGTTGAAGCCCACGATGTCGCCCAGGCTCACGGCCTCGTCCACGCCGTGCGCTCGCATATCCGCCAGCACGGCCTGGAGGGCCTCCAGGTTGGCGTGGATGTCTGAAAGGACGGCGAACATCACTCCTGCGCGAGCAGTTGCTGCAGGCGCACCTTGAATTCCGGGATGCCCTCGCCGAGCGCGGCGGCAATCGGGATGATTTCCACCTTGGGGAAGCGCTGGCGCAGGATGGCCAGGTTCTCCGCGGCGCAGTCGGCGTCCAGCTTGTTGGCCACGATCACCCAGGGGCGCGCGGAAAGCTCCTCCGAGTACAGCTTGATTTCCTTGCGCAGCGTCTGGATGGCCTCCACGGGGTCGTGCTCCAGCCCGGTCATGTCCACCACGAACAGCAGCACGCGGCAGCGCATGATGTGGCGCAGGAACTCATGCCCCAGCCCGCGGTTCTGCGATGCACCCTCGATGATGCCGGGGATGTCCGCCACGATGGCGCGCGAGTAGTCCTCGAACTCCACGGTGCCCACGATGGGCTGCAGCGTGGTGAACGGGTAGTCCGCCACCTTGGGCGTGGCGTTGGAGATGGCGGTGAGAAGGGTGCTCTTGCCGGCGTTCGGGTAGCCCACCAGCCCGGCGTCTGCGATGCGGCGCAGCTCCAGGAAGAACACGCCGCTCTCCGCCTCCGTGCCGTACTCGAACTTGATGGGCGCCTGGTCCGTGGCGGTGCGGAAGTGCCAGTTGCCGCGGCCGCCCTTGCCGCCTTGGCACAGGATGAATTTCTGCCCCGGCTCCGTGAGGTCGGCTATCTGTTCCAGCTCGATGCCCTCGCCCTCCTTCTCCAGCCAGGTGGCCTCCTGCATGGTGGAGGCGTTGCTGCGGTACACGATGGTGCCCTGCGGCACCCTGCCGACGACGGTGCGGCCGTCCCGCCCGTGCTTGCGTGCGTGCATGCCGGGCATGCCGTCGGTGGCCACCAGCTTGGGGTCGTAAAAGTACGTGCGTAGGTCGTTGGTGCCGGGGTCCACCTCCAGCACCACGCTGCCGCCGTCGCCGCCGTCCCCGCCGTCGGGGCCGCCGCGCGGCACGAACTTCTCCCGCCGGAAGCTGGCGAGCCCGTTGCCGCCCTTTCCGGCCTGGGCGAAAATCCTGATGTTGTCCACAAACATGCAGGGGCAGGATAGTGGAAACCGTTAGTTAAGTCAAGGGAAAGTTGGCTTGCCAAGGCGGCGCGTGCGCGCTATACTCAACGCACCATGAGTTCCGAACCGCAGGACCTGAACGAATTCGACGCCACGGATTGCGGCCTGGCCGCGCTGATGCTCGGCGTGGTGCCGGCCATCATCCACTTTGTCTTCTGCGGCGGCATGGACAGCCTTGTTGTCACGGGAATCATGGCTGCGGCGGGCGTGTTCCTGGGCGTGGCGGTGTGGGCCGTGGCGTACTACACGCACACCCGCGTGGTGGGAATTCTGGTGAACCTGGCGGGCTGCATCCTCACCCCGCTCTACATTGCCGTGACGGTGTACCTTTGGGTGTACGGGGACGACACGCCCGCGGAGCAGGAGGCGGCGCCTGTGCAGCAGGTGGAGCCGCCCGCCGGCGAGTAGTCATTCCGCGCCGAATTCCTCGTCCAGCTCGGCTTTCTTGCGCTCCATGTCCACGGAGAGGTCCTCCCAGCGCGTGAACAGCGATTCCGTGCGGCGCTCCAGCTCCTGATACTCCTGCGTGAGCTCCATGAGCCGCTGGTTGTCCGCCATGTTCTCCGGCTTCTCCAATTCGGCGGAAATCTCCTCCTTGCGTGCGTCCGCGGCGGCGATGTCCGCCTCCACCTGCGCCAGCTCTTTCTCCATGGGGCGCAGCACCTTGTTGCGCATCTCGCGGGCTTGTGCGCGGGCGCGGCGGGCGTCCCTGCGGTTGCCCTCCACCGGCGTGTGCGCTGTGGTGGTGGCGGGCATGCCGGCGGCCGCGGCCCGCTCCCGCCGTTCCTCGGCCTCCACGGTTTCCAGGTACTGGCTCACGTTGCCGTGGAAGAGGCGCGGCGCGTGCCCCAGGCGGAACTCCAGCACCTTGTTCACGATGGGGTCCAGGAACTGGCGGTTGTGGGAGACGATGCAGTAGGAGCCGGGGTATTCCTGAAGCGCGCGCTGCAGCACGTCCTGGCTCTGGAAGTCCAGGTGGTTGGTCGGCTCGTCCATGATGAGGAAGTTGGCCGGGCGCAGCAGCATGCACACCAGCGCCACGCGCGACCGCTCGCCGCCGCTCAGCACGCCGATTTTCTTGAACACGTCGTCCCCGCGGAACAGGAAGCAGCCCAGGATGTTTCTCACCTGGGGGCGGATTTCCCGCCCGGCGGCGGACTCCACGCACTCCAGCACGGTCTGGTTGTTGTCCAGCACGTCCGCGTGCGTCTGGGAGAAGAAGGCGATTTCCGTGTGGCTGCCGAGGGAGAATGCGCCGCTGTCGGGGGCCTCCGTGCCGGAGATGAGGCGGGTGAAGGTGGATTTGCCGCTGCCGTTCACGCCCACCACGGCGATGCGGTCTCCCTTGCCGATGGTGATGTCGTAGTCCTTCAGCAGCTCGATGGGTCCGTACGCCTTGCTGGCGCGCTCCAGTTTCACCACCACGTGGCCGCCGGGCGGCGGGGGCGGGAAGTGGAAGCTCATCACGGCATCGTCCTCCTCCACCTCGATGATTTCCACCTTCTCCAGCTGCTTGATGCGGCTCTGCACCTGGGTGGCCTTGGTGGCCTTGTAGCGGAAGCGGTCGATGAACTGCTGGGTTTTGGCAATCTCGCGCTGCTGGGCCTTGGCCTGGTGGAGCAGGGCCTCCTTGCGCGCGCGGCTCTCTTTCAGGTAGAAGGAGAAGTTGCCGGCGTACTCCTCCGCGCGGCCATGATGGAACGCTATGGTGCGCGACACTAGGGAATCCAGCATGGCCACATCGTGGCTGATGATGCAGATGGCGCCGCGGTAGGTGCGCAGGCTCTGCTCCAGCCAGCGCTGGCTCTGGATGTCCAGGTGGTTGGTCGGCTCGTCCAGCAGCAGCACCTCCGGCTCCTGCAGCAGCAGCTTGGCGAGCGCGATGCGCATCTGCCAGCCGCCGGAAAACTCCCCGCAGTCGCGGCCGAAATCCTTGTCTGCAAACCCCAGCCCGCGCAGGATGCTCTCCGTGCGCGGCTTCAGCGTGGCCGCGTCGCGGTCCTGCAGGATAAGCTCCAATCTGCCGATTTCCTCCAGCAGGTCGCGGTACTCCGCGGAATCCGTGGGGAGCGCCTGCAGCTCGTCGGAGAGCTGGTCCACCTCCTGCTGCAGCTCCACGATGTTGCCGACCGAACCCAGCACCTCGTCCAGCAGGGGGCGGCCGGAGATGTGGATGCCCTCCTGCGGCAGGTAGCCCACGCGCGTGTACTTGGGCAGCAGCACGCGCCCGTGGTCCGGCTCCATCTCCCCCACGATGCATTTCATGAGGGTGGACTTGCCCGCGCCGTTCTGCCCGGCGAACGCGATGCGCTCGCCACGCTCCACCACAAAGGAGAGCTTATCGAACAGGACGCGCGGCCCGAACTCGATATGCAGGTCCTGGACGGCGAATTCCATGCCGCCTTTCCCTTATTTCTTCAGCTTGGCGTTCCAGCGGTCGATGTTCTGCCGCTGCTCGTCGAAGAGGTCCGCGCAGTCGTCGTGCACGATGATTTCCTCGATGGTGTCGCCCTGGCGGATGCTGTTGACCACGTCCTGGTCCTCCGCGGAGAGCACCTCGCCGAAGATGGTGTGCTTGCCGTTGAGCCAGTCCGTGGGCACGTGGGTGATGAAGAACTGGGAGCCGTTGGTGCCTTCCCCCGTCCACGTGCGCCCGGCGTTCGCCATCGCCAGCAGACCCGGGCGGTCGAACTTCAGGTCGGGCCGGCACTCGTCGTCGAACTGGTAGCCGGGGCCGCCGCAGCCCGTTCCCTCGGGGTCGCCGCCCTGGATCATGAAATCCGCTATCACGCGGTGGAAGGTCAGCCCGTTGTAGAAGCCCTTGGTGGCCAGGTTCAGGAAGCTCGCCGCCGTCATCGGCGTCTTGGAGGCGAACACCGTCAGCCGGATGTCCCCCTTGTTCGTTTTCATCGTGATTTTCTTGTCCGTTGCCATGCCTGGAACCATACCAGAATCCGCCCCCCCGCGCAAGGCATATCCACGCCAGCGGCGGGTGGAATCCGGTTGCATGCGCGAGGGGGCGGGTGTATGATGGGGAGCATGAAACCCATGGACATGATGGGCGGGGCCTTTGAGCTGGAGCTGCCCGTGCACGACAACTTCCCGTACCGGCAGTGCGCCGCGTGCGCCTATGTGAACAGCGGGCGCAGCGCTCTGCAGGTGATTCTGCAAAACCTGCCCAAGCCGCGCCGCGTGCTGGTGCCGCGCTTCATCTGCGACACCGTGCTGCAGCCCCTCAAGCGGCTGCGCCTGCGCGTGGTGCGCTACGGGTGCGACGACCAGCTGCGCCCGCAGCTGCCGTACGACCTCACGGAGGACGACACGCTCATCCTGGTCAACTACTTCGGGCTGACGGGGGAGGCGGTGGACGATGCGGCGCGGCAGCACAATGGCGTGAGCATTGTGGATGCCACCACCGCGCTCTTCGCACGCTCCGTGCTGCCCAGCTTCTACAGTCCGCGCAAGTTCTGCGGCGTGGCGGACGGCGGCGTGGCCTGCGCGCCGTGCCCGCTCTCCATCCTGCCGCAGGAGGAGGATATGTCCTTCATGCGCTCCATGCACATGCTGATACGCGTGGAGAGCGGCGCCTTCGTGGCGAAATCCGCCTGCGAGGTGGCCGAGCAGGAGCTCAAATGCCCGCCCAAGATTATGTCGCCCCTTACGCGCCGTCTCCTGAGCGCGTACGACTTCGACCAAATCGCGGAGCGGCGGCGGGAGAACTACGCCGTGCTGCACCGCCTGCTCGGCGGCATCAACCGCCTGGAGCTGCCCGCCGTGCCGCGTAGCGCACCCTTCTGCTACCCCCTGGTCAGCGGCATCCCCGGCCTGCGGGACGAATTGGTGGAGGCGCGCATCGCCCTCCCCCTGTTCTGGCCGGAGGTTATCGACGCCACGGGCGCGGAGACCGCGGAAAACCGCCTGGCCCGCACCCTGCTGCCCCTCCCGCTGGACCAGCGCTACACCCCGGAGGACATGGAGGACCTCGCCAGACTGATTTTGCATTGATATCCCCCTTTCCAAAAATTTCTTTGGGCACATGCACATCTGGGCTTGCATTTGACAGGTTCTGTGGTATCATGCTCTCAAGTATGAATTCCGACCTACAGAAACTGGTGCAAGCGGGTAAGATTCCGGCCGACTTTGCCACCAGACTCGACAAGATCTCTCCCGGAAAATACGTTTTGCATCAGGAAATGGGCGTGGGCAAGGTTGCCGCCTGGAGCCTCCCGCAGCAGAAGGTCAAGGTGGCCTTCGAACACGGCAAGGACCACGTGATGGGCCTCAAGCTCGCCTTCAACTCCCTCACCCCCATCCCCGACGGCCACTTCTTCATCGCCTGCTACGACGACCCCGAAGGCTGCTACAAGAAGGCCAGCGACAAGAAGACCATCAAGGACTTCATGCGCGACATCATCAACGGCAACAAGTCCCTGCGCGAGGGCATCGACGAGGTGCTGCCGCTGCTGCCGGACGACCTGGAGCGCTTCCTGAGCGGCCGCGTCATCCCCGTCAAGGAATGGAAGGGCTGGTGGGACAAGGCGCGCGCCGCCATGCGCGAGGACCCGGGCTTCCGCCTGCCCACCAAGCGCGGCGAGGCCATTGCGCTGCGCCACGCCGCCTCCGCCGCGGAGGCCCTGCTGGAGGACTTCATGGACGCCAAGACCCTGGAGTCCTGCGTGCGCATCCTGGACCAGGCGCACCTGGACGTGCTGAAGGGCGAGCACGAGATTGCCGCCCGCCTCGTCAAGAAGATGGAGGAAGACTTCCAGAAGGCGCACGACGAGCCCCAGCGCGTGCTGGAGCTCATCATCATCCGCGATGAAATCCTGGACACCATCTTCGGTTCCGAGGCTGAGAAAGCCAAGCTGGACGAGGCCCTGAAAGCCGCCGAGGAAACCACCATCACCTCCCTGGCCGACAAGCTCAAGACCATCAGTTCGGAGGATATCGTCGAATACATCGGCGACCTCAACGCCTCCCGCCAGCGCGAGGTCTACAAGGCCCTGACGGAAGCCTACGCCGATGCCTGCCTCTCCTACGCCATCAACATCTTCCTGTTCGGCGGCTCCAAGGTCACCGCTCCCGTGGCGGACTTCATCATCGCCAAGGGCGGCAAGGAGCAGCTCTTCTCCGTCATCTCCAACGGCTTGGCCCGCCAGAACCTGGCGCCGGACGTGCTCATATGGATCTGCAAGGAGCGCAACGGCCTGGCCAAGGAACTGGTGGACAAGACCAAGATGGTGCTCGGTTCCGCCCTGATTGCCGCCATCGAGCGCGACAGTGCGGAGGGCGGCCCCAACCGCGCGCTGCGTCTCCGCAACATGCTGCTGGAGGACAAGACCCTGGCGCCGGACCTGGTGAGCGGCGTGAGCGAGCTGGAGGCCCGCCCCTTCGCCAAGGCCATCTACAACTCATCCGTGCTGCCGGAACTGGACCGCAACCTCCTGCTCGCCAACATGATGAAGGTGCAGGAATCCCTGCACGACATCGTGAAGTCCGGCCTGGGCTCCAAGGAGAAGCAGTCCATGTACGTCTCCCTGCGCTCCTTCGCCGCCCGCAAGGCCGAGTACGAGGACATCATCAACGTCCGAATCCCCAAGAACAAGCACGATCTGGAAATCACCCGCGCAGAGGGCGACCTTCGAGAGAACGGCGGCTACCAGGACGCCAAGGCCACGCGCCAGGTGCTCACGCGCCGCTCCGTGGAGCTCTCCCGCCTGCTGTCCCAGGCCGTGCCGACCGACTTTGCCAACGTCTCCTGCGAGGAGGTGAGCATGGGCACCAAGGTCACCTTCGTCACGGAGGACGGCCAGGAGGTGGTCTACATCGTCCTGGGCGCGTGGGATTCCGTGCCGGAGCAGCACATCATCTCCTACAGCTCCCGCCTGGGTGCCAAGCTCCTCGGCCACAAGGTGGGCGAGGTCCTGCGCCTGCCGCTGGAAATCGGCGGCGACCAGGTGAAGATGACCATCAAGAGCATCGAGCCCGCCCCCAAGGAGCTCATCTTCCCGGATGAGACCCCCGAGGAGGCGTGATTGCGCTATCAGCATTTCGCAAAAACCCGCACGGCGCTTTGCCGTGCGGGTTTTTACATAGTGCGGGGAAGCACCACTGTTACTCCCACTCGATGCTTGCGGGGGGCTTGGTGCTCACGTCGTAGAGCACGCGGTTGATGCCCTTCACCTCGTTGAGGATGCGGTTGGAGGCCTCGCGCAGCAGGTCGTACGGCAGCTGCACCCAGTCCGCGGTCATGGCGTCTTCCGAGATGATGGCGCGCAGGTTGGTGGCGAACTCGTAGGAGCGCTCGTCGCCCTTCACGCCCACGGTCTTCACGGGGATGAGGCCCGCGTACGCCTGCCAGCACTTGTCGTACCACTCCCACTTGCGCAGGGTGCCGATGAAGATGGCGTCGCACTCGCGGATGATGTCGAGGCGGTCCTTGGTGACCTCGCCCGGGCAGCGCACGGCCAGCCCGGGGCCGGGGAAGGGGTGGCGCCACAGGATGTCGTGCGGGATGCCCATGGAGGCGCCCAGCTCGCGCACCTCGTCCTTGAACAGGAACGCCAGCGGCTCGATGACCTTGCCCTGCTTCTGCATCTCCAGCACGCGCTCCACGCGGTTGTGGTGGGTCTTGATGACGGATGCCTTGCTCTTGGCGTTGGATGCGCTCTCGATGACGTCGGGGTAGAGGGTTCCCTGGGCGAGCATCTCGGCGTCGCCCACGGCGTCCCAGAACACATCGATGAAGAGGTTGCCGATGATGCGGCGCTTCTTCTCCGGTGCGGGCTCGCCCTTGAGGGCCTCCAGGAAGCGGGCGGAGGCGTCCACGGTCTCGATCTCCACGCCCATGCGGCGGAAGTTGGCCTGCACCTCCTTGGCCTCGTCCTTGCGCAGCAGCCCGTTGTCCACAAAGATGCAGCGCACGTTCACGCCGGCCTCGTGCAGCAGGACGGCGAGCACGGTGCTGTCCACGCCGCCGGAGACGCCGCACACCACCTGCTTGGTGCCCACCTTGGCGCGTATTTCCTCGATGAGCTGGCGCTTGAAGTCGCCGATGTCGAACTTGGCCAGATCCTTGGCGTAGGAGAGAAAGTTTTTCAGGATGGTGCGGCCCTCGTGGGAGTGGGTGACCTCCGGGTGGAACTGGATGCCGAACATCTGCTCGCCCCACTGCAGGGAGACGGGCACGCCCTCGCTGTTGCGGGCGATGACCTTGCAGTTGTCCGCCAGGTGGTCCACGGTGTCGGAGTGGCTCATCCACACCTGGGAGGAGGGGGACATGCCGGCGTACAGGCCCTCCAGCTTGTCGGGGATGAGGGCTGCGGGGCCGTACTCGCGCTTGTTGCTCTTGCGCACGGAGCCGCCGGTCTTGATGTTGAGCAGCTGCATGCCGTAGCACACTCCCAGCACCGGCACGTTGAACGCCGTGAGCCACGCAAAGTCGATGTCCGGGGCGTCCGGCTCGGATGTGCTGCGGGGGCCGCCGGAGAGGATGATGGCGCCGGGCTCGCTGATTTCATGCAGGTCCTCCAGCGCGTAAAGCTTGGCGAGGTAACCCAGCTCGCGCACGCGCCTCACGATGAGCTGCGTGTACTGTGAGCCGTAGTCGATGACGGCAACTATGTGTTTCGGGGTCATGTTGCGGGCATTCTAACACACCGCCCCCGCTCCAGCAAGTTTATTCGCGCGCGCCGCGTACGACACCCATTTTGCTTGAACGGGGGTGATGGAATGCCTATAATGGCCGCGATATGGCGAGTCGATTCTATATAAGCCCGATGCGGAAGGCGTTCCTGCTGCTGTTGCTGGTGGGGGCGCTGGGTGCAACCATCATGATGGTGATAGGCAAGCTGGCGCGCAAGGAGTACGGCGGCAAGGTGGACTCCACGCCCATCTACGGGCGCGATGTGGCGCCGGTGGGCATGCCCGCCGTGCTGCACCCCGGCTATATCCCGCTCACCGCGGAACAGATGGCCAAGGCCCCTGTCATAGACGGCTTCCAATCCCCCATTTGCACGCCCAACGGCGCGTTCGCGTATGATGCCCAGCCCTTCGGCACGCCCAACGAGATGCGCGGCGGCAACCACACCGGGCAGGACCTCAACGGCATCGGCGGCAACAACACCGACGAGGGCGAGCCCGTGTGCGCCGCGGCGCGCGGCCTCGTGGTGTACAGCGGCGAGCCGGCGGACGAGTGGGGCAACGTGGTGGTGCTGCTGCACCGCCTGCCGGACGGCACGCGCGTGCAGACCCTCTACGCGCACCTGAAAGAGCGCTCCGCGCGCCTGGGCGAGACCGTGGGGCGCGGCGAGCCCATCGGCTGCATCGGCACCGCGAACGGCCACTATCTGGCGCACCTGCACTTCGAGGCCATCCCGTCCCTCTGCGTGGAGGCCGGCATGCCCGCGTACGCCGCGCAGGGCACGTTGAACCGCATCGACCCGCAAGAGCTGATGCAGAAATACCCGGCGCCGAATTTCCCCGACCCGTACGGCGCGGTTCGCATGCTGCGCAAGCGCGAGGCCGGGCAGGCGGAGCCCGCCGCGGTTCCCGCTGAACCCCTTCCGGAGGGCGTGGCCCCCGTCAATCCCACCCAATTCCTGTAACCCGTCATGAAACGCAACCTCGTTCTATTCATCGTCAGCTTCATCATTGCCGCGGCCGTGTGCGGCGGCGTGTACCTCATGCTCCAGAAGCAGGAGGAAGCCAAGCAGCAGCAGGCCGCCGAGCAGGCGCAGCAGCAAACCTCCACCGAGCCGCCCTCGCAGCCCGTGCAGCAGCCGCAACCCACCGCCACGCCGGAGCCCCAGCCCCAGGTGGAACCTGAACCGCAGCCTGAACCCCAGCCTCTGCCGGAGCCGGAACCCCAGCCCGCCGCGGAAGTGACGGGCTCGCAAGCCGTGGTGCAGGCGTTCGTGGAGGCCGTGCAGCGCGGCGACACCGCGGCCGCGCGCGGCATGATAGGCGGCATAATAGGCGGCGCGGAGGTGACGGACGCCACCATCGCTGGCCTGTGCATGGTGTTCGAGGACGGCGCATACACCCTGCGCGCCGCCAACCCCATCCGCAACACCTTTGAGAACGACGCCCACTCCGGCTACCTCGTCTACGTCACCCCGCAGCAGGGCAACGCCGCCAAGCCCGGCCACATCGGCGTGGAGCTCGCCAAGGTGGACGACGCCTGGCGCATCACCCACGTCTCCCTGGATTCCCTGCTCAGCAGCTACGAGGACCGCGGCACGGAGGAGGCCGGGCACTACTTCCCGCTGGTGAAGAACCCCAAGGGCGGGGATTCCCTGGCGCTGTTCTTCGCGTTCGACGACGCCACGCTCACGCCGCGCTCCCTGCGCCAGCTGGAGATTGTGGCCAGCCTGCTCAAGGAGAGCCGCCGCAAGCTGGACATCTCCGGCCACACGGACGACGTGGGCACGGCGGAGTACAACCAGAAGCTCTCCGAGAAGCGCGCCGCCGCCGTGCGTGACGCCCTGGTGTCCTTCGGTGTGGACGCCGCGCAGATCTCCACGCGCGGCATGGGCATGAGCCAGCCCCGCCGCACCTACTCCGAACAGGATTCAGAGGAGCAGAAAGACACCGTTCGCGGCGAGAACCGACGTGCGGAAATCTACCTCGATTTCGAGTAGCCCATGCAATTCCCGCCACAGGGGGGCGCGCACGACTACGCCGCGGAGCTCAACGAGGAGCAGTTCTGCGCCGTCACTACCGCCGCCCGCCGCGCCCTGGTGATTGCCGGCGCGGGCAGCGGCAAGACCCGCACGCTCACCTACCGCGTGGCGTACCTGTTGGAGCAGGGCGTGCCGCCGTGGCGCATCATGCTGCTCACCTTCACCAACAAGGCCGCGCGCGAGATGCTGACACGCGTGGCGGGGCTCACCGGAACGGACGCGCATTCCCTCTGGGGCGGCACCTTCCACTCCATCGCCTTCCGCATCCTCCGCCGCCACTCGGAGCGCCTCGGCTATCTGCCCGGATTCACCATCTTTGATTCCGACGACCAGAAGGCCCTCATGAAAAACCTGGTCAAGCAGCACGCCGGAAGCATGAAGAAGAGCGACCGCTTCCCCAAGGCGGAAATCCTCCTCGGCCTCTACAGCCTTGCCGTCAACACCGCGGACGACTGGCGCCACGTCCTCCACACCCGCTACCAGGGGTACGACCGCTTCGAGGACACCCTCGCCGCCATCTTCGACGACTACGCCAAGCGCAAGCTCTCGCTCAACGCCATGGATTTCGACGACCTGCTCACCAACCTGCTGCGCCTGCTGCAGGAGTGCGAGGACGTGCGCGACGACCTGCAGGGCCGCTTCCAGCACGTGCTGGTGGACGAGTACCAGGACACCAACACCATCCAGGACCAGATTGTGGCGCTGCTGAGCGGCGGGGAGGGCAGCTCGCTCATGGCTGTGGGTGACGATGCGCAGAGCATCTACTCCTGGCGCGGCGCGGACGTGAAGCACATCCTGCGCTTCCAAGACACCTACCCCGATGCCGAGGTCTACCGCATCACCACCAACTACCGCAGCGTGCCCGCCATCCTGGACATCTCCAACGCCGCCATCGCCCTCAACGAGAACCAGATTCCCAAGGAGCTGCGCGCCGCGAGGCCATCGGGCGCCATGAAGCCCGCCATCATCATGGCCCCGGACAATCACCGCGAGGCCGAGAGCGTCGCCCGCCGCATCGACGAGCTCATGGGCGGCGGCATCCCCGGCAAGGACATCGCCGTGCTCTACCGCGCCCACTTCCACTCGCTGGATGTGCAGATGGAGCTTTCCCGCGCCCACATCCCCTTCCGCATCACCAGCGGCCTCCGCTTCTTCGAGCAGGCGCACGTCAAGGACGTGGTGGCCTTCCTGCGCCTCCTCTCCAACCCGCGGGATGAAATCGCCTTCCGCCGCATCGTGGCAACCTTCCCCGGCGTGGGGGATGTCACCGCCGGCAAGATGTGGTCCGCCTGGCTTGCCTGCGCGGAGGCGTGGCTGGCCGCGCACCCCGGCGCCGCGCGCATCGCGGACCCGCATTCCAAGGTGATGGAGAAGGCCGCCGTGCCGCCCAAGGTGCGCCCGTTCTGGCAGGGCTTCCTCACGCTGATGGATTCCCTGCACCCGGACGACCACACCTTGCTGCCGCCGGAGCTGGTGCACGCCGTCCACCAGTACCTCACCCCCTACCTGCACGCCGCCTACGAGAACTTCGAGGAGCGCGAGGAGGACATCGCGCAGCTCGCACGCACCGTCGGCGAGGAGGAGGACCTGGAGGCCTTCCTCTCCCAAATCGCCCTGCTCAGCGAGGTGGACAAGGACGCCCCCGTGGACGACGACGACTGCGTGACCCTCAGCACCGTCCACCAGGCCAAGGGCCTGGAGTGGAAGGTGGTGTTCATCATCTTCCTGGCGGACGGCATGTTCCCCCACAGCCGCGTGCTGGAGAGCGGCGACGAGGACGCCGTGGAGGAGGAGACACGCCTCTTCTACGTGGCCGTCACCCGCGCGCAGGACCAGCTCTACATGAGCTTCCCCCGCTTCAACGGCCGCAGCTACGACTCCATGCGCTGCGCACCCTCCCGCTTCCTCGTGGCGCTCCCGCAGGAGCTTGTGGACCTCTGGCAAGACTAACCCCCATCCCCGAAACTATGAGCGATATCCAATGGAACAGCGTTCCCGTGAACGATGACGAAAAGCCGACCGTCAGCAGGGAGGACCTGCGCGAGATGGCGCGCGACCTCGACCCCGACGAGTACGACGACGACGTACGCGCGTTTTTGGACGGCCTGATGGGCGACACGCCCGACGACGAGCTGCGCCGCGCCGCCACCCTGCTGCTGCAGGACGAGGTGGACCTGCCGCCGAACATGGCCGCGCACGGCGTGGAGCCGGACATGCCGCTCATCGAGCTGCTGCTCTCCTGCGGCGCGGATGTGAACGCGCGCAACGCCTACGGCCAGCCGCCGCTGCACCTCGCCGCCCACTATGGGTACGAGGACATCGTCGACCGCCTGCTGGCCGCCGGAGCGGATCTCCGCACCAAGAACGCGCAGGGGCGCTTCGCCGCCCAGGTGGCCGCCACCCCCGCGCTCGCTGCCAGGCTGGAGCCTCCCCACCGCGAGGAGGACGACGCACCCCTGCCGCCGGAAATCGAGGACGCCGACATCGAGCCCGACGACGGCGACGACCACCATCACCACTGCGATTGCGGCCACCACCACGGCGAGTGACGGGGTGTTTTTCCCGCGCATCTTCCTTTGAAAAAGGCTTGCATCCCCCCTCGTATGTGTTAAAACAACTTTACTTGCACTTTCTACTTTCCCTCCATTCAACTCTCTTTTTCCTATGAACCCGAAATATACTTCTTGGAAATCCGCTGAGTGGCAGCACGATTTTGACGAGGCTGCCCGGACAAGCAACAGTGCCGATTTGCACGCCCTCCGCATAGCGGTTTATGAGCACACGTGCTCCTGCGTGCAGGCTGGCGGTTATGAGACGGAGGATGGTGTGCAAGTCTCTTTACCGCTCACAGAGGATATCGGTGAACAGAGCCGTTTCTACAGCGCGGAAATTCATCCTCGGCCCGCTTGCCGTTTTGACCAGACTCTTGTGCGCGCCGTGCGCGAGGACTGTTTGTTGACTGCGGAGCGCATCCGCGCGCTGGGAGAGGAGGTCTGTGTGCTGAACATGGCTAATCGCCAAACCCCGGGCGGCGGTGTTTTGCAGGGATGCGGAGCACAGGAGGAATCGCTTTTCCGCCGCTCGGATTATTTCCGCTCGCTTTACCGCTATAGCAGCCACCTGGCTCATGAATACGGCGTTGACGCTGCGGAGGAGCACTACCCGATGCACCGGGATTTCGGCGGCGTGTTCACTCGCGGCGTCACTATATTCCGTGGCGGCGAACGAAAGGGATATCCCCTCCTTGGCAGACCTTGGAAAGCGAACTTTATCGCCGTGGCTGCCATCAACCGCCCCGATACGGAAATTGTTGACGGCGAAGCGCGGCTAACGCCTCCCATGGTGCAGGCCGCAAAGAATAAGATTCGCACGGTGCTGCGCATCGCCATTGACAACGCGCAGGAGAATCTGGTGCTCGGCGCCATGGGGTGCGGGGCTTTCCGCAATCCGCCTGCCCACATGGCAGAGTTGTTTGCCGGGGTGTTGGGGGAAGATGAGTTCAAAGGTGCCTTCAAACGCATCTTCTTCAGCATCATCGAGGACCACAACTCGCGCAACGGCGGCAATTTCCTCCCCTTTGCCCGCGTGTTCAACTCTCCCTCGGCCGATGCCATCTCGCATCTGGCTCCCCATGAGGTCTTTGTGTTCGGCAGCAATCTCTCCGGCCACCACGCGGGCGGGGCGGCCCGCGCCGCAATGAATCATTTCGGAGCCGTGTGGGGGCAGGGTGTAGGCTTGCAGGGGCAGAGCTATGCCATTCCAACCATGCAAGGCGGGGTGGAAACAATCGAGCCATATGTGCAGGAGTTTACGGAGTTTGCGGCACGGCACCCGGAGTTGACCTTCCTTGTAACACGCATCGGTTGTGGCATTGCGGGTTTCCGGGATGAAGAAATTGCACCTCTTTTCGCACATGCTGCCGCTTTGCCGAATGTGCGCCTGCCTCTTTCCTTCCAGGGTTGCGCCGATTCAAGCGTATTCTTGCACGGCAAGGCTCAGTCGGCGGCGCAGCGTGAACAGAAATCCGCGCGGTCCTGGTGCTTGCAGGCGAATGATTATTTGCTCGGTATCAATGGTAAAACGTTTGATATCGCGAAAGCCGTGGATTTGTTGGAAAACGGGATTCGGCAGGGAGAGGCGGATTGTTACCTTGAATTGGCTTCCCTCTATGAAGATGGGCGCTATTTCCCCTTCAATCCGGCCAAAGCCAAGGATTGCATGCTCAAAGCAGCCGAAATGGGTTCCGTGGCTGCCTTGGCTGAACTCGGAGGTGCCCATTGGGATGCACATGGCGCCGCCGTAAGCGATGAAGTGTATCTCCGCAGGTTGCCTTATCTCATCTCTCAACTCAGTCAACCCAATAGCGTGGATGATGATGACATCCGCCTGTATTACCTGACAGAGCTCATGGTAACGCCGATGTTTCTCTCAGGGCCGTTGTCGCTGGAACCCTTTCAGCAGGCTGATATGATAGCGAAGAAAATCAACGACCCGGGGCTTCGCGAATTTGTCCTGCACGTCAATCAGCTTCTGCAAAATCTATATTACTGTTTTGAGGGCGATGAACAATTGTCGGCAACTGAGCAGCGTGAGAAACTCCGCAGCACTGCGGATGAGATGAAGGCTATTGCGGATAGCCCGATTTTATTTGCAAGGATCTTTGCTCGCCTGCTTCTACTCTTGTATGAGAATGAGAAATCCCCCTATTACGATGCAGATATGGCATACGAATGCGCTGTGAACGGCATGAAAGCGGGGGATTTGGATTGCACCATCAAAGCCGCGGAGATGGAGGCAGGACGACGAAAACTTTCGGATGAGGATGTGAATGGCATTTTTGCCACGATTCACGACACGGCACAATTCGGGCGCTACGGTGCTCCCGATGATGATGATTTGGAAGGTGTGCTCGTATACCTCTGCCGTCCCGAAGTGGGAGTCTTGCACGCCGTCATTCCTACGGAGGAGCTCAACCGAATGAGAACGAACAGGGAGGATGTTTTCCGACAGTTGTATTCCATCGTATGCCCGGATATCACGATACGCAACACACGCGAAAAAACATACACCAATCTCACCCTGTCATTGCACAGCGATTCCGGTGATTTGGAGTGTGCTATTCCGGAACTGCCGGGTCAGCATGATTGCACTCTCTCCTCGGGGCGTGACGAGTTGGTAAAGGATTGGCCGCCCGAGCTGCCGACGGGAACCCTGACTCTCAGTTGCGAGGGACGCCATCGATTCTGCAATGTCAGTGAACAATATCGTACGCTGATGAGTCCGTCCAATCTGCCGCCCCTGTTGATTTCCTGGGAAGTCGGCTTTGGCTTCGGACAGGGCGGCAAAAAGCTCCGCATCGAGAATTTGTCCGAGGCAGCTCTTCGCGTCAACATTAAACATCAGTCCAGCAATGCCACTGCAGCAGTGGACATCATGCCAGGTACAGACTCGGAAATCAGCGCCTCGGATTTCTCGGACCCCGTGGAATTCCTTCGCGATGACTCTTTCATCGTTGTCGTTGAGGGATACGATACCATGTTGGCGTATATCTATGAAGAAACTTCAGCGTCTCCCCGCTCATCCTAGGGTTTGTCACTTGCTGCTTGACGGGTCCGACATCCACCACCACGGCGAGTGACGCCCGCTCAAATCAACCATCGGCAACTTTTTTGCAAAAAAAAGCAGAAAATTTCACAAAA
>JAUNNT010000093.1 GCA_030531305.1 Akkermansia sp. | reverse complement strand
TGGTCGCTCGGACCGCCGCTGCCTTTTCGGGCTGCCCCGGATAAGGGGCGTGGGAGCGAATTTACCAAAACAAAACGGAACGTCAAGCACAATCCAAAACTTTTTTCCTTTTTTTGCGGCATGCCCGCAAAGGCCCCTGCAAAAAGAAAACCGGCGGACGTTTCGCAACGTCCGCCGGCCAACCAACAAAAAACTACATGAAACTACACTCTTGAAAAGTGTTGGCCCACACTCATGGGCTATGGAGGGTAGACACCGCCCGCGGGGAAAGTGTTCAATCTTTTTTCAAAAATCTTTGCTGCTCGTGTCACAGGACAGGAAGAGGGCCTGGATGCGGTCGATGAGTGCGAAGGCGTGTGCGTTCATGGCGCGGGTCTCGTTGAGCAGGGTGAGGTAGAGGATGTTGGTGCGCATGCGGTTCACGTCGTCTGCGTGGTTGAGCAGGTGGCTCTCGATGCATTGGGCGAAGAGCTCGCTCAGGTGGTCTCGCTCCACCAGCAGGGCCTCGATGTCATGGAAGCGCCCCTGCGCGAGCATGTCGGTGAGGCCGGGGAAGAAGCGGTCGATGGCCTCCACCATGCGCATGAGGTCGTCGCCCTGCTTACCACGCCGCAACCAGTCGCGCAAGGAAAAAATGACGACGCTGGCAAAAAAGAAAAACCGGCGGACGTTTCACAACGTCCGCCGGCAAACCAACACAAAACTACATGAAAAAAACGTATCTCAACAAATACCCCACTCGGGGCTTGCATAGGGGTAGACACCGCCCGCGGGGAAGTTGTTCAAATTTTTTTGAACTTTTTTTTCAGGGGGCGCAATCACGCGTCCAGGTTGCGGCCGAAGACGAGGGAAGCGCGGCCGCTCTGCTCCAGGGCCTGGAGGCGTGCGGGGGGCAGGACCTCGCGGGGAAGGGAGGAGTAGTGCAGGCGGTCGCGGAAGTAGTCCACGGCGCTTTGTGAGACGGCGAAGATGCGGTTGAAGCCGAGGGCGCGGGCCTTGTTCTCCACGAATCGGCAGAGTGCGCGGCCGTAGCCGTGGCCCTCGTAGTGTTTCTTGATGAAGAGGCAGCCGAGCTCCGCGCAGGCCTGCTCCGGGTAGGGGTAGATGGCCACGCAGCCCACGATGGTGTCGTCCAGCGTGTAGACGTAGTATGAGTGGAGGTTTCGGCGCACGTCCTCGTAGGTGCGGTGCAGGAGCTTGGAATCCGCCATGCTGCGGGCGATCATGGAGAGCAGCTCCGGGATGTCGTCCTCCTGCAGCTGGCGTATTTCCTTGTAGGAGTCGTTGTGCACCATGGTGCCCACGCCTTCCTCGGAGAAGATTTCATCCAGCATGACGCCGCGGTTGAGGCCGTCCAGCAGGTGGACGCGGGGGATGCCGCGGCGGCAGAGGGCGGCGGCTTCCAGCAGCTCCGGCAGGTTGGTGCAATCGCTGCAGGATGCCACCTCGTGCTCCGGGATGGCGAAGATGGGCTGTCCCTCCCTGTGGGGAACCTGTCCCTCCTGCAGGGTGATGTACTTGGCGGCCTCCAGCGCGAGGGCGAGTTCCACGACGGGTTGCGCGAAGCGCCCGGTGGTGCCGGAGGCGGCGATGGCCACCTGGCGGCGTTCCAGAATCTCGCGCACGCGCGCGAGAGCGGGCTCGCCGTCGGTGAGGGGCATCTCCACGGTGGCGGCGTGCATCTCGCACGCGCCCGCCATGTGCGCCAGCAGCGCGGTGTCGCTCCCCTCCGCCACCAGCACCAGGCGCACGCCGATTTCATGCAGCGCGTCCGCATCCAGCAGCGCGTCCACCAGCTCGTCGGCGCCCAGCAGGGAGGCGTCGATGTGCACCAGGAACAGGCGGCCGCGGAAGTACGGCACGTATTCCAGTACGGAGCGGACGTTCATGCGGCGGAGAGAGGCGGGGTGGAGTGGATTATGCCCTGTCGTCCTCGGGCGGGGCGGCATCGAAGAGGGAGCCGGAGTCCACGGAGCCGACGGTGGCGCCTTCCGGGGCCTCGTTGTCGCCCACGGGGGCTTCCATGTAGATGTCGCGCGCGCCCTCCGGGCGTTTCAGGCTGCGGAGGGAAATCTTCTTCTTGGGCAGCACCACGGGCTTCTCCTTGTAGGGAAGGGGAGCGGTCATGGCGCCGCTGGCGGATTCATCCCCGTTGAACTGCGGGCCGGCGTTGGGGGTGGGCTCGGTGAGGCCGGGCTGGCCGATGGGCATGCGGGGCTGCTGCTGCTGCGCGGCCTGCTGCTCGCGGATGCGGCCCATGTGCTCGCGCAGGGCGGAGAGGAGGTCGCCGTTGCCCAGGATGTCGGTCACGTCGGAGTCCTCCTCTTCGGCGTTGCTGGTGGGCAGGGATGCCAGGAAGTCCTCGAACGCGGAGAGGTTGGTGGTGCTGCGGAACAGGCCGTTGAGGATCTCGAAGTCGATGTTGTGCATCAGCGTCTCGAAGATGTCGTACGCCTCCCTCTTGTATTCCACCAGCGGGTCGCGCTGGCCCTGGGCGCGCAGGCGCACGCCCTCGCGCAGGGCGTCCATGTCCGTCAGGTGGCGCTGCCAGAGCTTGTCGATGGCCTGCAGCACGATGGTGCGCTCCATCTGGTCCACGCGGTCGGGGCGCTCGCCCTCGATCTTCTTGAGGTACATCTCCTTGACCTTGTCGATGATGATGTCTGCCACCTCGTCGATGCCCTTGTTCTGGAGTGCCTCCTCCTTCTCGCTCCACCCCATGGGGAAGGTGGAGTTGATCCACTGCAGCAGGTCCGTGTAGTGGATGGCGCCGGTGTCGTCTTCCGAGAGGTAGATGGAGCACTTGTAGCGCGTGCCTTCGTCCAGCGCGTCCCAGAGCATCTGGCGGGGGTCCTCGCAGAGGAGGGCCTCGTTGCGCATGGCGTAGACGATGGTGCGCTGCTGGTTCATGACGTTGTCGTAGTCGAGCACGTGCTTGCGCCACATGTAGTTGCGCTGCTCCACCTTCTTCTGAGCGCCCTCGATGACCTTGTTCATGAGGCGGTTCTCCACGGCCTCGCCCTCTTCCATGCCGAAGCGGTCCATCATCTTGGTCATGCGCTCGTGGCCGCCGAAGTTGCGCATCAGGTCGTCCTCAAAGGAGAGGAAGAACTGGGACGCGCCGGGGTCGCCCTGGCGCGAGCAGCGTCCGCGCAGCTGGCGGTCGATGCGGCGGCTCTCATAGCGCTCCGTGCCGAGGACGAAGAGGCCTCCGACCTCCGGCACGCCCTGGCCGAGCTTGATGTCGGTGCCGCGGCCGGCCATGTTGGTGGAGACGGTGACGGCGCCCATCTGACCGGCGCGAGCGATGATTTCGGCCTCGCGCTGGTGGTTCTTGGCGTTGAGCACCTCATGGGGAATCTTGACGTAGCGCAGCATGCGGGAAAGCGTTTCCGAGGCGTCCACGCTGGCGGTGCCGATGAGCACGGGCTGTCCCTTCTTGTGCAGCTCCTGGATTTTGGCCACCACGGCGTTGTACTTCTCGCGGCGGCTGCGGAAGATGAGGTCGTTCAGGTCCTCGCGGATGCAGGGGCGGTTGGTGGGGATGGGCAGCACGTCCAGCTTGTAGATGTCGTGGAACTCGGCGGCCTCGGTCTCGGCGGTGCCGGTCATGCCTCCCAGGCGCTGGTAGAGGCGGAAGTAGTTCTGGATGGTGATGGTGGCGTAGGTCATGTTCTCCGCCTCCACCTCCACGCCCTCCTTGGCCTCCACGGCCTGGTGCAGGCCGTCGCTCCAGCGGCGGCCCGGCATCTCGCGGCCCGTGTTCTGGTCGATGATGACCACCTTGCCCTCCTTGACCACGTACTCCACGTCCTTCTCGTAGATGGTGTAGGCCTTGAGCAGCTGGCTGGTGGTGTGCAGGCGCACACCCGTCTCGTCCAGCCGGCGCATGAGGGCGGTCTTGCGCGCCTCCCTCTCGCGCTCGCTGAGGGTCTCGTCCTCGTCGATGTTGACGAATTCGGTGCCGATGTCCGGCAGGACGAAATGCTCCGGGTGGCCGGGGCTGATGAGCTCGCGGCCCATCTCCATGAGGTCGGCGTCGTGGGTCTTCTCCTCCACGGCGAAGTAGAGTTCCTCCTTGAGCTTGAAGAGCTCGAGCTTGCGGGGGTCCTGGTAGAGGAAGAGCTCGTACTTCTCCACCATACGGCGGTACTCGGGGTCCTGCATGGCGCGCATGTAGGCGCGGTTGCGGGGCTGGCCGAGCTTGACCTTGAAGAGGCAGCGGCCCGCCTTGTCGGTGTCGCCGGCCTTGGCGTATTCCTCCGCCTGGACCATGAGGTTGTTGCAGAGCTCCACCTGCTTGCGGACCACCTGCTCGATGAGGGGCTTGAGGGAATCGTACTGCTGCTCGTGCTCCAGCACGGCGGGGCCGGAGATGATGAGCGGGGTTCGCGCCTCGTCGATGAGGATGGAGTCCACCTCGTCGATGATGGCGAAGTAGTGTCCGCGCTGCACCTGTGTCTCCTTGGAGTTGGCCATGCCGTTGTCGCGCAGGTAGTCGAAACCGAATTCGGCGTTGGTTCCGTAGGTGATGTCGCAGTTGTACTGCTGGCGGCGCAGCTCGCTGGGCATCATGCTCTGGATGCAGCCCACCGTGAGTCCCAGGTAGCTGAACAGCGCGCCCATCCACATGGAGTCGCGCTTCGCCAGGTAGTCGTTCACCGTCACCACGTGCACGCCCAGCCCGGTGAGCGCGTTCAGGTACACCGGCAGCGTGGCCACCAGCGTCTTGCCTTCGCCCGTGGCCATCTCCGCAATGAATCCGCGGTGCAGGGCGATGCCGCCCAGCAGCTGCACGTCGAAGTGCACCATGTCCCAGGGGATGGGCGTGCCGCACACGTCCACGGTTTGGCCCATCATGTTGCGGGCGCCGCGCTTGACGGTGGCGAAGGCCTCCGGGAGGATGGACTCCAGGTACTTGGCGCGCATCTTGGTGAACTTGGGCTCGATCTCCTGCCAGGCCTGCTTGCCTTCCTCGATGGATTCGGCGGTGGGCTCGATGTGCGGGAGCTTGGGGAATTCCTTGGAAAGGCTCTCGAAGCGGGTGTTCAGCGTGGCGGCGCATTCCTGCAGCTGCTCTGCGGGCGCGGCGAGCAAGTGGTTGCGTGTGGGCAGCTCCAGCGGCGTGAAGCGGTGCAGGTGCGCCTGCCACTCGCGCGTCTTGGCCACCAGGAACTCGCGGTCCTTCTCGCCCCACGATTCCTCGATGGCGAGTATCTTCTTCACGACGGGCCGGAGCTTGCGCACCTCGCGCTGGTTCTTGGAGCCCACGATTTTATTCAGAATCCACTTGATCATGTCGCTGACGGTTCTTTAGGTGTCACCCCGCGCGCGTGCATTATCCGCGCCGCGGGTGCGGAATGATACCACAATACTTTGCAATAGGCAAGCCCGCAGCCGCGCGGGTGACACGGATAATTTACAATTTACGATTTACAATTGGGGAAGTTCGCGCGCCGCTCGCGGCGCGTTCTCGTCCCGCCCGCGCCGAACGGCGCGGCTATATTTTCACATCGTCAATTGTCAATCGTCCATTGTAAC
>JAUNNT010000039.1:4345-24553 GCA_030531305.1 Akkermansia sp. | reverse complement strand
CGGAAGCCCCGGCTCCCGCCCCCGCGGAGTCTTGATGCTCCCGCATACACCCTTTCCCAACCCCAACCAGCCATGAAGTTCGACAGCCTCACCCAATTGACCGCAGAGGCCGCCAAGGAGACCGTGCAGGGCACCGTCTTCGCGCAGGTGGCACAGAACAACACCCGCACCACCAAGCAGGGCAAGCCCTACCTGGAAATCGTGCTGGCGGATGCGGACGGCAGCATGTCCATCAAGGTGTGGGACAACGCGCCGTGGCACGGCGCCTTCGCCCCGCTGCAGCCCAACACCGCCGTGGCCGTCACCGGCAACTGGCAGATGAACCAGTACGGCATGGATGCCGCCGACCTGGACGTGCGCCCTCTCACCCTGGACGAGGAGGAGGCCATGCTCTCCGGCAGCCCGCAGCTGCATGAGCGCCAGGAGAACGACTGGGCGCAGATCACCGAGATGGCGGAGGGTATACGCGACCCGCGCCTCAACATGCTCTGCCGCGCGCTGCTGGAGACCTTTGAAGCGCGTTTCCGGCGCTCCGGCGCGGCCCGCGGGTTCCACCACGCGCGGCGCGGCGGCCTGGTTGAGCACACCGCCGGCGTGATGCGCAACGCGGACGCCCTGTGCGGCGCGTACCCGCAGCTGAACCGCGACCTGCTGCTGGCGGGCGCGCTGTTCCACGATTGCGGCAAGATGTGGGAGAACTGCTTTGAGGAGCACAGCTTTGTGATGCCCTATGTGGAGAGCGGCGAGATGCTCGGCCACATCACCATGGGCATCGAGATCATCAACAAGCTCTGGGCGCGCATCTACACCGACGAGCGCAAGGAGCAGTGGAAGGATTTATGCCCCGCCTCCGAACAGGTGCGCCTGCACCTGCTCCACCTGGTGGCCTCCCACCACGGCTTGCTGGAGTACGGCTCCCCCGTGATGCCCAAGACCCCGGAGGCGCTCATCCTGCACCACGCGGACGACATGGACGCCAAGATGGAGATGTTCGCGCAGGCGTACGCCACCCAGCCGGAAATCGGCAAGGGCATCCTGCAGAAAAAGCCGCCGCTGCCCACCAACGTGGTGCGGCCGCTGCCGCCCTGTGAGCAGGCATGATCGAGGCCGCGCTCACCATCCTCTCCGTGTGCGCCCTGCTGGTGCTTTCCCAGCTGAGCCCGGGACCGGACCTGTTTCTGGTGGTGTACACGGCGATGTCGCGCAGTTTCCGCTCCGCATGCATGGTGGTCACAGGCATTACCGCCGGGTTCGCCATCCAGACCGCGCTGGTGTGCACCGTGGGCACGCAAATCATGGACCAGCCGTGGAGCAGGTGGCTGCTCGTCGCCGCCGCGCTATGGCTCCTCTACCTCGCCTGGAAAATCTTCCCACGCAAGTTCGGCGCCGTGGAGATTGACGCCTCCCCGCAGGTCAAGCCCGGCGCGGGCGCGCTCTTCCTGCAGGGCTTCCTCTGCAACGTCCTCAACGTGAAATGCCTGCTCTTCATCAGCGGGCTCAGCCTCGGCCCCATCGGCATCTACGGCGATGCCATCCCCTGGTTCACCCCCGCGCTCGCCGTCGGCCTCATCCTCTCCAGCCAGTTCGGTTGGATGCTCTGGAGCTGGCTCCTCCAGCGCCAGCCCATCCGCGCCTTCTACCTCCGCCACGCCCCCGCCATCGACGCCACCTTCGCCGTCCTTCTCGCCATCTTCGCCATCCTCATCATCGCGGAGTGAGGGCTGGCGTGTCAATATTGCATTGTGAGAAAAAATGTTGACAAATGATATAGAATTGTCTACAATTTGTTCCACGGATGCGAAAGGAACCCACAAGGGAAAATAGCCATGAACCCACGCGCAGCACGCTGTACCGCCGTTTGGCGGCGGGTACGCTGCAACGCGTGATGCCGGGCGTGATGATAGGTGCCGCCGAAATGTTGACGGCGGAACGCCTGATGTCGTTGCTGAACGGGCAGCAGCCCGCCGCTGCAATGAACCTGATTTCCGCCCTGCACCATTACGATATGACCACGCAGATACCCGATGCGCTTTCCGTGGCGCTTCCGCGCGGCGTGCGGATACCGCGTGTCCACGGCTTCCCCGTTCAAGTGTGGTACACCACTCCAAAGCTGCTTGAAGGGTGCATTGTGGAAGCGCGGTGCAAGTATGGCGCATTCAGGGTCACGACCCCCGAGCGCACGGTGGTGGACTGCTTCAAGTACCGCAACAAAATTGGGCTTGCCATCTTCCTGGAGGCATTGAAAATGTCCCATGACCGCCTCAATCCCTCCCTCCTGCATGCAGAGGCGCAGCGCCTGCGCGTGCTGCGCGGCATGCTCCCCTATCTCAAGCCATACTACTCATGAACATCAAGGATTCATTGCTGCACCGCGCACAGGAGCTCCACATTGCGATGCCAAAGCTCATGCAGCATTACGCCATGGAGCGTTTCCTGTACCGTCTCTCCCTTTCTCCCTATGCGGAAAAGTTTTACCTCAAGGGTGGCATGCTGCTCATGGGAATGGGTGCGGGCGCGGCGCGCACCACGATGGATATCGACCTTCTGGGGCGGATTGCCAACTCGCCAGACAGCGTGTTGAAAGCCGTGCGCAGCATCATTCGAACCAAGCCTGGCGTGGCGGATGGCGTGCACTTTTCCGATGATATACGGGCGGAGGAAATCACCAAGGATGCACGGTACGTGGGATTGCGGGTGTTGTTCGCGGCTGATGTGGCGGGGATGGCCTGCACCATGAAAATCGACATCGGTTTCAGCGATGAGATATACCCCAAGGCAATGGAATTGGACTATCCCGCCACACTGCCAGAGTTGCCGAGCGCCCGCTTGCTGTGCTACTCTGCGGAATCCATGGTGGCGGAGAAGTGGCAAGCCATGGTGCAGTTGAAAGAAATGAATTCCCGCATGAAGGACTTTTACGACCTCTGGTTCCTGTCCCGCACACACTCGTTCAATTATCCCACGTTGAAGGAGGCAATCGCGCGCACCTTCGCCCGCAGGGAAACAAACCCGGCAGAGTACGCTTATCTGGCAACGGCAAAGTACCTCGCAGCACAGCAGCCGGATTGGGCTGCATACGTGCGCAAGCTCAAAGCTGCCACTTTCCAGAAAAAGAGCGCTGTTGAAATTCCCTCACGCGACTTGTCCGAGGTCATGGCGGAAATCTTCCGATGGCTGGAACCCGTGATGCAGGATGAAAACCACCGCTCATGGCAACCAACCAAGGGATGGAATTGAACCTTTTTCTCGCGGAATCGCCTGCGCATGACAACCACACCGCTAGGGAAAATCGCGCGGCATGGCCGCGCTGAACTTCAAAAATCGTCAATCGTCCATCGCAAATTGTAAATACATGCGGATTGTTGCTTGCATTTTAGTTCGGGAAGCCGTATAATCGCCCCCGCAAAGACGTATTGCACTATGAACGACATTATCACGACCGCATGCAAGTTCGTCACGTCCTCGATTGGCCGCAAGATTATCGTGGCCCTGACGGGATCGTGTCTCCTCCTGTTCCTTGTGGGACACCTGGCCGGCAACATGACCATCTACGGTGGCTGCCCGGCACAGGGCGAGCCCTCCTGGATTGACGCGTACGCCACGGGTCTGCACTCCATGCCCGTATGGCTGCTGATGTCCATCCGTTTGGGGCTGCTGCTCATCCTGCTCATCCACGTGTGCTTCACGCTGGTGCTGAAGTGGGAGAACTACCACGCCCGCACGCACTACCAGAAGGAGGGCACGATGAAGGCCACGCTTTCCAGCCGCACGATGGTGCTCACCGGCATCATGATCTTCTGCTTCCTGTGCTGGCACCTGTGGCAGCTCACCTTCAACGGCGACCCGCACGACTGCTACAACCACGTGATTGCGGCGTTCCGCAACGGGTGGTGCTCCCTGTTCTACATTGTGGCGCTGTGCTGCCTGTTCATGCATGTTCGCCACGGTGTGCAATCCGTCTTCCAGACCTTCGGCCTGAACACCCGCAAGGTGCGCCCGCTCTACAACATCGTCGCCGTGCTCTTCGGCGTGGTGATTTGCGGCGCTTTCATCTCCATCCCGGTGGCCGTGCTTACCGGAATCCTGCACTAAACCTCAACCCTCAAGCCGATTATGAACGACATCCAGTTTCCCGTAAGCGACTACATGCCCTCCTCCTGCATTCCGGAGGGCCCCATTGAACAGAAGTGGACCAAGTACAAGCGCGAGGCCAAGCTCATCAACCCCAACAACCGCCGCAAGTACACGGTGCTGATTGTGGGCACGGGCCTGGCGGGCGGTTCCGCCGCCGCCACCCTGGCAGAGCTGGGCTACAACGTGAAGTGCTTCTGCTACCAGGACAGCCCCCGCCGCGCGCACTCCATCGCCGCGCAGGGCGGCATCAACGCCGCGCACAACTACCAGAACGACGGCGACTCCGTGTACCGCCTGTTCTACGACACCGTGAAGGGCGGCGACTTCCGCGCCCGCGAGGCGAACGTGTACCGCCTGGCGGAAGTTTCCGCCAACATCATCAACCAGTGCGTGGCGCAGGGCGTGCCCTTCGGCCGCGAGTACGGCGGCCTGCTGGACAACCGCTCCTTCGGCGGCGCCCAGCTCAAGCGCACGTTCTACAGCCGCGGCCAGACCGGCCAGCAGCTCCTCCTGGGCGCCTACCAGGCCATGGAGAAGGAAATCGGCAAGGGTCACATTGAGATGCACCCCCGCACCGAGATGATGGACCTGGTGGTGGTGGACGGCCACGCCAAGGGCATTGTGGTGCGCGACCTGGTGACCGGCGAGATCAAGAGCTACGCCGGCGACACCGTTCTGCTGGCCACCGGCGGCTACGGCCGCGTGTTCTACCTCTCCACCAACGCCATGGGCTGCAACGTGGGCGCCGCATGCGCCTGCTGGAAGAAGGGCGCGTACTTCGCCAACCCCTGCTTCACGCAGATCCACCCCACCTGCATCCCCGTGAAGGGCGACTACCAGAGCAAGCTCACCCTCATGTCCGAATCCCTCCGCAACGACGGTCGCATCTGGGTGCCCAAGAGCCGCGAGGTGGCGGAGAAGATCCGCAAGGGCCAGATGAAGCCCAGCGATGTGGCCGAGGGCGACCGCGACTACTACCTGGAGCGCAAGTATCCCTCCTTCGGCAACCTGGCCCCGCGCGACATCTCCTCCCGCGCCGCCAAGGAAGCGTGCGACGACGAGCGCGGCGTGGCCGTGACCGGCCGCGGCGTGTTCCTGGACTTCAAGGACGCCATCGCCCGCATGGGCAAGGAGTGGATTGACGGCCAGTACGGCAACCTCTTCGACATGTACGAGGAAATCACCGACGTGGACCCGCACGAGCAGCCCATGATGATCTACCCCGCCTCCCACTACACCATGGGCGGCCTCTGGGTGGACTACAACCTGCAGTCCTCCATCCCCGGCCTGCACGTCCTCGGCGAGGCCAACTTCTCCGACCACGGCGCCAACCGCCTGGGTGCATCCGCGCTCATGCAGGGCCTCTCGGACGGCTACTTCGTCATCTCCTCCACCCTTCCCACGTACCTCACCACCATCAAGCCCGGCTCCGTCACCACGGCGGCCCCCGAGTTCAAGGAGGCTGAGGACGCCGTGAAGGCGCGCATCCAAAAGATGATGGACGTGAAGGGCACCAAGACCCCGGACGAAATCCACCGCGAGCTCGGCAAGCTCATCTGGGAAGACGTCGGCATGGGCCGCACCAAGGAATCCCTGATGGACGCCATTGAAAAGATTCCCGCCATCCGCGAGGAGTTCTGGAACAACGTCAAGATCGTGGGTTCCACGGAAGGCATCAACGCCGAGCTTGAGAAGGCCTGGCGTGTGGCCGCGTTCCTGGACTTCGCGCAGGTGCTGTGCTACGACGCCCTGGCCCGCGAGGAATCCTGCGGCGCCCACTTCCGTTTGGAGCACCAGCTGGACGACGGCGAGGCCAAGCGCGACGACGAGCACTTCGCCTACGTGGCCTGCTGGGAGTACAAGGGCGCGGACCAGCTGCCCGTGCTCCACAAGGAGCCGCTCACCTTCGAGAATGTCCACCTGGCCATCCGCTCCTACAAGTAATCCCGAGTTTCAACATCAACCCCAAGCATTTTTACGATTATGGCTAATCTGAATCTCACGCTCAAGGTCTGGAGGCAGGAAAACGCTCAGGCGCAGGGCAGAATCGAAACCTACAAGGCTACCGGCATCCCCGAGGAGGCTTCCTTCCTCGAAATGCTCGATATCGTCAACGAGGGCCTCGTCCACGAGGGCAAGGAACCCATCCATTTCGACCACGACTGCCGAGAGGGCATCTGCGGCATGTGCTCGCTCACCATCAACGGTGTGCCCCACGGCGGCAAGCACGTCACCACCTGCCAGCTCCACATGCGCCAGTTTAAGGACGGCGACACCATCTGGATCGAGCCGTTCCGCGCCAAGGCGTTCCCGCTGCTGCGCGACCTGATGGTGGACCGCTCCGCGCTGGACAAGATCATCGCCGCGGGCGGCTTTGTGGACATCCGCACCGGCTCCGCGCCCAACGCCAACAACGTGCCCGTGCGCAAGAAGACCGCGGACGCCGCGTTCGACGCCGCCGCGTGCATCGGCTGCGGCGCCTGCGTGGCCAGCTGCAAGAACAGCTCCGCCATGCTCTTCACCTCCGCCAAGGCCGCGCACCTCAACCTGCTGCCCCAGGGCCAGCCGGAGAAGAACAAGCGCGTCCTCGCCATGGTCCGCCAGATGGATGCCATGGGCTTCGGCAACTGCACCAACCAGTACGAGTGCGAGGCCGCATGCCCCAAGGGCATCACCGTGGACAACATCGCCAAGCTCAACCGAGACTACATGATTGCCTGCGCCTCCGAGGCCGTGGGCGTGTTCTCCTGATTGGACCGCGAATATTAAATCACCATTCTCGGAGGCCGGGTTGTTTCATTCAGCCCGGCCTCCTGAACAAAGCCCCCGCACATCCATGGATACTTCGCCATCCCCCGCTCCGCTTCAAGCCCCGCGCAAGGTGTATATCGTCACCCCCACGTTCAATGCCCTGCATTGGCTGCCGCGCTGCGTGCGCTCCGTGGCCGACCAGGCCGGTAACGGCGTGCATATCCACCACCACGTGCAGGACGGCGGCTCCACCGACGGTGCGCAGGAGTGGCTGGAACAGTGGAGCCGGGAGCATGCCAACCTTCCAGGGTACACCTTCTCATACGCCTGCGGTAAGGACAAGGGCATGTACGATGCCATCAACATTGCCTGGGACCTCATGCCGGAGGATTGCTTCATGGCGGCGCACCTCAACAGCGATGAACAGTACCTGCCGGGCGCTATCCTCAAAATGACGCGGGAGATGGAGCGCCGGCCGCAGGCGGAGGTGTTGCTGGGCACCTACATCATCGTGGATGCCGACAACCGCTACGTGTGCCACCGCCGCCCTGTCATGCCCAAGGCCTGGTCATCTTGGCTGAACTGCGCGTGCATCACCAATTCCTCGTTCTACCGCGCAGAGATGATGCGCCGTGTCAAACCACGTTTTGACATCCGGTGGAAATCCGTGGGAGACCTGGTGTTCTACCGCGACCTCCTGTGGCGGCATGTGCGCTTCGAAACACTGCCGGAGATGGTGACCTCCGTTTTCGTCTGCACCGGGAACAACCTGGCTTGGACTCCCCTTACCGATGACGAATTGCGCGACTTGCACAGCGAGGCCCCATGGCTGCCGCGCGTCACCAGCTGGCCCACCGCCCGTTGGGTGAACCTGCAACGGCGCATTGTCAACCTTTTCTGCCCCGCCCCGCGCTCCTACACTTGCTATGATGCAGATGTGCCGGAACCGGTGGAGCACCGTATTGAGCACCCTACCGTTATTTGGAAACGGTGAGCCTCCCTACATAAGGTCGGCGGCGTTGTGCATGTCCCCGGTCTTCTGGTAGGCCTTGTGGAAATCGAAGCAGTGCTCCAGGTTGTGGGGAATGTGGCCGGCGGGGGTCAGTTCCACGTAGCGGTGCAGCAGCGGGCGGTAGTCCGGGTGCGCGCAGCGCTCAATGATTGCCTCCGCGCGCTGGCGCGGATCCAGGCCGCGCAGGTCCGCAACGCCCTGTTCCGTGGCGATGACGTCCACATCATGCTCCGGCTGGTCCACATGGGTGACCATGGGAACGATGGCGGAGATGGTACCCTCCTTGGCCACGCTGGGGCAGGAGAAGATGGAGAGGGAGGATGCGCGGGCGAAGTCGCACGCGCCGCCGATGCCGTTGACCATCTTGGAGCCGAACAGGTGGGATGAGTTCACGTGGCCGAAGATGTCCAGCTCCAGCGCGGTGTTCATGCTGATGACGCCCATGCGGCGGATGACCTCCGGGTTGTTGGTGATTTCCGTGGGACGCAGCAGGATGCGGTCCTTGTAGTGGTCGAAATTCTCCAAGAATTCTGTCATGAGCGGCTCCGTGAAGGTGATGGTGGTGCTGGAGAGGAACGTGCAGCGGCCGCTCTTGAGCAGCTGGAACACGGTGTCTTGCGCCACTTCCGTGTACATGGAGAAGGGGGGCAGGATATGGGATTCTCCCATGGCGGCCAGCACGGCGTTGGCCACGTTGCCGATGCCGCTCTGCAGCGGCGGGAATTCTTTGGGTATGCGGCCTATCTGGTACTCGTGCTCCAGGAATGCGACGATATTCCGGCCGATGCGGTCGGTGGTCTCGTTGCCGGGCTTGAAGGGCTTCACGCCGTCCGGTAGGTGTGTTTCCACTACACCGACAATCTTTTTGGGGTCCACCTTCAGTGTCTTGGTGCCTATGCGGTCCCACGGCCGGTAGATTTCAATGGCTTTGCGCTCTGTGTAGTCCTGCGGCAGGTAGATGTCGTGTATCTCCCGGATTTTCGGGCTGTGGTAGGTGTTCAGTTCCAAAATTATCCTGTCCGCCAGCATGCAGAACCCGGCGGCGTTGTTGGCGCCGGTGGTGAAGGTGAGCTCGCCGTCGTCCGTCACGTCGCACACCTCCACAATCGCGGTCTTGATTTTGGGCAGGTGGCCGTAGCGCATGTTCTGGGTGACCACGGAGAGGTGCTGGTCGTAGTAGTGCAGGTCCGGCACGTTGATGTGGCCGCGCATGTCCGGGTTTGACTGGAAGGGCGTGCGGCTGATGAGGGCGTGGGCGTTGGAGAGCGCTCCGTCCACCTCTTGGGTGTTGGAGCCGCCGGTGAAGAGGGCTATCTTGAATTCCCGCCCTGCCGCGTGCTCGGCCTCCGCTTTGCGGGCAATGGCTCCGGGCACCACCTTCACGGCACCGGCGGGGGTGAGCCCGCTTATGCCGACGGTTTCTCCGTTTTGGATAAGCTCTGCGGCCTCGTCAGGGGTGAGTCTTGTGAATTTCATGGGATTGCTTGTTGATTTGTGGGGGTGCCGTCTGCATTCCATCCCATGGAATGCAGTGCGGCCACCAATTCTTCTTCTGTCCAGAAGATGTTGTCTCTCAGCAGGCGCGCCAGCAGGCGGGTGTTATCAGCTGCGCCCTTGGCGTTCAGGTGGGCACGCATGTCTGCGAAATCGGTCGGAGTGGGCAGGCAGCCCAAACGTTCGTCCTTGAGCACTGGAATGCCGAGCCTTGAGATGCAGAGTACCTTCATGGCGTGCTCGGGGCGCATGCCCTCATGTACGCACTCCACGGGAATGGAGACCAGGAAACGTATTCCCCGGCTTCGGCAATATTCCTGCAGCCGTTGCAGTGTCTGCATGAACTCGGAGTCTTCCGTAAGCGGTGCCAGGCGTTCGGATGTTTTCGGTGCCGCCAGCTTGTATTTGTCCATCTCCCGGTACTGGATCTCCATCCAGCCAGACGCGTGGACCACGGTTTGCTCGTTGTATTTGTACAGTCTCTTGGCCCGTCCGAAATAGCGGGTGACCAGAACGAACATGGCGCGCACATCCGATGAGAGAAACTTGCCCGCGTTTTCCAATCCGGGTTCAATCACACCGGAATCAAATGCGGAGAGCCCTTGGCGGTACACGTTTATCTTGACTCCGCTGGCGGAAGGCAGAATGTTGGTGTCATTTGTGCTCAGGATGCTCAGCACGAGCGTATCCCCCGGTTTCAGGTATTTGAACGCTGCCGCGGCATTGGCTTGCAGTCCGTGGCCGGCGGCACCCGCGGCATTGACAAGGGGGATGCCGAACTCATCCAGCATGAGTTGCGGATCCACCCCGCTGCGCGCCTCGGAGCCGCCCGTCAGGACAATGACGGGACGCTCGGCGGCATGGATTTGTTCCGCCCACGAATCTGACGCCGCCGCCGCGCGAAGGAAGAACTGTGTATCCGGGTCTACATGGCGGGAATACAGCTGGACGCATACCAAGGCCAGCAGGATGGCGCAACCGATGATGGCGAGCAGGCGTTTCATGGCATCAGAAGGCGGCGTAGATGAACTGGTTGGTTGCCCCGCTCTGCAGCAGGATGGTCAGGAACACCTCCACGCCGCAGGCGTATGGGTGCAACAACAGGTGGTAGGGATTCTCGCATTTCCTCTGCCCCCAATATTCGCCCAGCAGAACGGCAAAAGACAACAGCAGCATGGGAATGATGCATGCGGTGTGAAGGACGCGGAACACAGAGCACAAGGAGATAAAATTGCTCACGCTGTACGCATCTGCAGATAAAATCCACTGCAGGTGCTTGGAGAGCATATCCGGATTCGTATCGTAGAAGAACATCCAGGTGAATACGGTCATGCCGAAAGTGAGAGCCCAACCGAGCGGCGCCCACATCTGCCATCCGTGGTTGCGGAACCAGCGGTGAACGACCAGGGCCACACCGGCCAAGCCGCCCCAGACGACGAAATTCCACGCGGCCCCGTGCCACAGGCCGGAGATGAGGAAGACGATAATCATGTTAAGAGCCCAGCGCTTGGTTCGGCTGCCGCCCATGGGGAAGTAGATGTACTCCGTGAACCAGCTGGTGAGGGAGGTGTGCCAGCGGCGCCAGAAATCCCGCACGTTTGCGGCGGTGTACGGGCTCATGAAGTTCATGCGCAGGGTGATGCCCATGCATTTGGCCAAGCCGTAAGCGGAGAGCGCGTAGCCGGCAAAGTCAAAGTAGATCCGGAAAGTGAAAATCAGGTTGTTGCACCAAACCATCCAAGCGTTGCCCCACCTGAAATTATCCCAAAAGGCGAACGCCAGGTTGTCTGCCAGCGCCATCTTGAAGAACAGGCCCAGGATGATGTAGCGCAGGCCAAGGTTCACGTTCTCTTCCGTGAAGTGAAGTTCCATGCGCTGCATCTGCGGCAGCAGCTCCGAGCGCCGCTCGATGGGGCCCGCCACAAAGCGCGGAAAGAACGCGCAGAAGTTCAGGTAGTCCAGTAGCCTAGGCATCTGCCCCTGTCCCTCCTTGGTGAGCGTGTCGATGCAGAAACCGATGATCTGGAAGGTGTAGAAGGAAATGCCCAGCGGTATCACCAGGTCCTTGAGCGTGTCCCATTGCTCGCGGAACACGTTCACGCCGATGAAGTAGCCGTACTTGTAGTACAACAGCGGCAGCAGCAGCAGGGGAATGGTGAACCAAAGCGTCACCCGCCGCCCGCGCGGCCCGCAGCGCAGCCCCCGGTGGCACAGACCGTACGCCGCCATGGATACCGCAGCGAAGATGCCCAGCGTCACCCACCCGGAGAGGGATATCAGCACCACGCTTACCACCAGCATCATGACACGGTGGAACAGGTGTCGCGCATTCTCCCGCCCGCGCAGCACGCGGTCGCCCGCCAGCAGCACCACTAGGGCGGGCAGCAGGCAGAGCCAGAATGTTGCAGAGGTGTATTCCATCCCGGATAATATGAAATCGCGCGCGGTCATTCTACGGAAAGGCTAACAAAAGTCAAGCCGCAATTGAGCGATATGCCTGAATAAATGCTGTGCAGCCGTGCGCCCCTGTGGTATATGAAAGCCATGGGAATGCTCAAGAATCTTCTGTGTGCCGCCGCCGTGGCGCTGGCGGCGGGTGCGGGTGTGTATGCGCAAGAGGAGGAAACGCCGGATGCGAATCTGCTGCTCAAGGCCATGCGCGACATGACGGTGAGCCAGGGCAACCGGGATGTTACCGGCACCATCCGCAAGAATAAGCTCAAGGTGCCCTTCTCCCTGAGTGCGCGCGGGGAAACCATCGTTTTCCAGTACAACCAGGACAACGCCTGGCACCGGTTCGACGCCCGCATCAAGGAGAAGAACGTGGACCTGCTGCAGGTGGACGCAAAGGGGCAGGCGCGCGTGATGGCGGCCTCCTCCTACGCGCAGCCCATCGCCGGCACGGATGTGTGCTATGAGGACCTCTCCCTGCGCTTCCTGTACTGGAAGGACGGCAAGGTGGTCACCGAGGGCGTGGAGACGCGCGTGAAGGGGCGGGATTGCTGGGTGGTGCAGGTCGCCAACCCCAACCCCTCCACGGGCCAGTTCGCGTGGGTGCGCCTGTGGGTGGACAAGGAGAACGGCACCTCTTGGCAGATTGACGGCTACGGGCGTGACGGCAAGCTGAAGAAGCGCTTCTCCATCACCTCCGTGCAAAAGCTTTCCGACGGCACCTGGTTCTTCAAGCAGATGAAGGTGGAGGTGCGCAACCCGGAGAACCCGGACCGCACCGTGGCCCTGGACTACCTGGAGATGGACGACATCAAGAAGTAACCCGATTGCCTCCCCGCCATGAGCCGCGCCAAACTCGTGATATTCGCGCTGCTGCCGCTGGTGGCCTTTGCTCTGGGGCTGCTGTGGGTGGACCACCTCTTCACGGCGGGAGAGGGCCTGCGCGGCATCTGCTGGCTCATCGGCATGCTGGCGCTCTTTGCTCTGGTGGAGGGCATCTACCTGCGCCGCGTGCTCATCCCGCTCTGGGGGGAGAAGGTGGCGGAGCGCATCTACGCCGGAAGCTACGTGCCGGATGATGACCCGCTGGTGCAGTTGGCGGACAAGGTGCGCGTGTCCCGCGACGAGGCACTGCTCGCCAAGCTGGAGAAGGCCGTGCGCGCCCAGGGCTGGCGCTACCGCGGCTGGATGGAGCTTGCCGCCATCCAGCGGGATGTCTTTTCCAACCCCGCCGCCGCATGCAGCACCCTGCAGGAGGGAGCCGGGGCGGTGGAGGACCCGCAGGATGCGGCCATGCTGCTCTACCGTGCGGCGCATGTGGCGGAGGCGGCGGTGCATGATGCAGCGCTGGCGGAATCCCTGCGCCGCAAGGCGGCCGCCGATTTCCCGGAAACGGTGTACGGCCGCAAGGCTGCGGCGGAACTGCCCTAGTTGTCCTTCCCCTTCAGGAAATTCCAGTCTGCCAGGCCGGGCATGGCGGGCATCTCCACGGTGCCGAGCCGCGCGCGCAGCATGAACCACAGCTTGCGGAAGTTGCCCACGCTGTAGCGCTGCTCGAACACGCGGTACTCGTCCGCCTGCATTTTTTCCAAAATGGTGTGGTAGATGAGGCTCATGGCCTGCGCGGCGACAAGCGCGTTCCTGTCCTCCGCGGGCAGGGCCTGGTACAGCTCATCCGCCTCGCAGAAATACTTCTCCGCCAGCGCGGCCTCGTACGCCAGCAGCTGCCGCACGCGGTAGCTGTACCGCTGCTCCGCTATGTCCTCCCGCGTCACGCCGAACAGTTCCATGTCGTCCTGCGGCAGGTAGAAGCGCCCGTACTTGCGGCAGTCCTCCGCCACGTCGCGCAGGATGTTCACCAGCTGCAGCGCGTACCCCAGCGCCACGGCGTAGTCCCGCGCGGCGTCGCCCGCGCCCATCACGGTGGCGCTGGTGAGCCCCACGCACGCCGCCACCTTGTAGGAGTACGCCAGCAGTTCCTTCCGCGTGGCCGGCTGCACGGGCGATATGTCCCCGCGGCAGCCTGCTATCAGCTCCAGCATGGGCGCGGTGTCCAGGTGCAAATCATCTATCAGCGTGCGCACCTCCCGCTCGATGCCGGGCTCCGGCTCCACGGCGCCCGTGACCACGGACACCCAGCGGTCCAGCGCCGCGTGCCGCTGCTGCGGGCTCATGCCCGGCTCGTCCACTATGTCGTCCACAATGCGGCAGAAGGCGTAGAACTGGGACATGTGGATGCGCACGTCCTCCGGCAGGTTGGCCAGGGTGAACGCCAGGTTGGACTTGGCGTTGCGCGTGATGGTGTCTGATTCCGTCTCCGGCATGGCGGGGCAGGGGAGTATTGTTTAAAATCAATCAATGCCGCCCCAGTGTTCCGTGAACGGCCACAGGGTGAACCAGGCCGGCCCCAGCACGTTGAACTGGTGCACCGGCCCCCAGAAGCGGGAATCCAGCGATTTGACGGTGTTGTCGCCCAGCGCCAGGTACTCGCGCAGGTTGGCGTCCGGCGGGTTGAGCAGCACCTTGTGTCCCTCGTTCGTGAGGTAGGCCATGGGGTTGCGGCTTTTCTCCAGGGTTTGGTAGCCCACGGGGTTGTACGGGGATTGGCGCTCCATCACGCGCTGCATGCCGGGTTCCGTGGCGGGTGTGCCGTTGATGAAGAGCGTGGGCGTGTCTATGTACACCTGGTCGCCCGGCAGGCCGCACAGGCGCTTGATGAAGTGCGTGCCGGTCATCTGGTCCTCAATCTGCCCCAGGGCGGGGCTCTGCATGCTGGTGTTGATGCCGCGGGTGTCGAACACAAAGGGCTCGCCGCGCTCAGGCTTGCGGAAATGGTACGCCATGCGGTTCACTACCACCATGTCCCCCGCGTCCACACGCGCGCGGATGATGGTCTCCCCGGTGCGGAAGCGCCCCAGCTTCATCACGCCGGACGGCGTGGTGCGGATCTTGCCCTGCTCCTGCAGGTACTGGATGACCGCGCCCTTGGCGGACGGCAGCGCCACCTTGGAGCCGTCGTCGAAGCTCAGCACCGTCTCCGTGAACAGGAGCCACTTGGGGTGGTCCTCAATGTCCACCAGCTGCTTGTTGCCGTCGCTCACCGCCTCCACGTAGGAGCTGCCCAGCGTCAGCATGTCCCATATCCGCTTGGGGGCTCCGGGGATTTCATCCACCTGGTGCACGATGATGCCGTTGAGCGTGGGCTGCATGGACCCCGTGGGTATGCGGAAGGGCTGCGCGTAGTAGGTGCGGATGCCCAGGAACACCACCATGATGACGAAGAAGGACTCCACCACCTCCAGCACGGGGTTGCGCTTGAAGCCGGGCATGCTCTCGCAGTGCACGTTCACCAGCTTGGTGATGCGGTCCGTCTCATCGGCGTCCCAGTCGTGGAGCGCGGCGCGAAGCTTGCGCAGCATGTCCGAGCATTCCGCCAGCTCCTCCGGCGGCAGCTTGTGGCTGTAGGTGTGGATGTAGCGGGTCAGCACGCCGGCCGTCTCGCACCCCTGCTTGCGCCACTTGGGCGTGAACCAGGAGATGAAGGTCTTGTCAACGAACCAGTTGCCGATGGATTTGAGGATGTCCATGATGCGTACCGCTCCATTCTACACCATCCCGCCTTTTAGGGGAAGTACATTTTCCCTAATCCCACGCGGTCATGGCGTGGAACTGCGCCAGGCGGTGGGCCAGCTCGTTGCGTGTGAGCGCAAAGAGGGAGACCGTGCCGAACTTCTCGCACACGGCCGCGGCCACCACCGTGGCGATGGCCATGGCGCGCTTCATGTCCTCCCACGCGGGGGCACCGTCGTTCAGGCATGAGGTGAGGTAGCCCGCGAACGCGCCCATGAAGGAATCTCCCGCGCCCGTGGGGTCCTGCGGATGGATGAGCGGCCAGGCGGGGCAGCGGAAGATGCGCGTTTCCCCCTCCTCCCTGTGGAAGAGCGTGGCGCCCGCGCTGCCGTGCTTCACGATGGCGTACCGCGGCCCCGCCGCCAGCAGCGCGTGCCCGGCCTCGATGGAGTCGTCCGTCCCCGCGAACACGCGCGCCTCGCTGTCGTTCATCAGCGCCAGGTCCACGCGCGCCAGCAGGGCGTCCACGTAGTCGCGCTCGCGCAAAATCCAGGATTCCATGAAGTCCGCCATGGTGAACTTGGCGCCGCTGCACTGCTCCACCAGGCGCAGCTGCAGGCGCGGCGTCACGTTGCACGCCACCGCCAGCTCGCTCTCCCGCAGCTCCTGGGAGAGGTTCATCTGCCAGGTTTCCTGCACGCCCTCCAGCGTGGAGACGGAGCGGCGGTTGTTCATGTCGTCCTCGTACTCGCCGGTCCAGGCGAAGGTTTTCCCCGCCGCGCGGTCCACGTGGCGCATGCCCACGCCGCGCGCCTCCAGCGCCTGCGTGAACTCCGCGGGAAAATCATCCCCCACCACGCCCACCAAATCCGCGCGGTCCGTCAGCAGCCGCGCCGCCAGCGCCGCATACGGCCCGGAACCGCCCAGCACGGAATTCGCCCGCCCGCCCGGCGTGATGAGCGTGTCGATGGCTATGGTGCCGTAGATGACCGCGCGTGCACTCATGACAGGGTGAACAGTTCGTTGTCTGCTGCGGCCAGAGCCTTCTTCAAGGATTCCAGCGTTGCCACGGGGATGTCGTATGCCTGGGCCTGCTTGGCCTTGTTGCTGATTTTCTGGACATGGTTTTCGCCGATGACCAGGTAATCCGCCTGGGAAACGGTGGAGGCGACCGTGCCGCCAGCCAGTTTGATGCGCTTCTCGTACTCTGCGCGCGGCAGATCCAGCTTGCCGGTGATAATGATACGGCGGCCGGGTATCACCATGGGTATGTTCATGCCCACGGCCTCGCCGGCCTCGTTTACCTCGCGCGTGTATTCAAAGTCGTCGTCGATGTGATGATGGCTTCCTTCCGAGGGGTTGTTGACGCGTTCCTCCAGCGCGGCCCAGTTGGGAATGCCCAGCCGGTCGATTCGGTAGAACGTGCGGCGGAGATGGTTGAAGATCTTGGTCAGCTGGTAAACGCGGTCGTCGCGGTTGGTCAGTTGCAGCACGTCTTCCAGCACCGGGTCCTTCCCTTCCGTCCACTGTTCGTGCAGTTTCTTGATGACCGGCCATTCCTTGCGTTGGGAGAGCGCCAGCATGGTGCGTTCCATGTCAAAGTCCGGGCGCACCCGCCCGGAGGTCATGACGAGTTCCGCAAAGTCACCCAGCGTCCATTCCTCCGGATCCTCGCTTTCCGTGCGTGGCGTGTGGAACTCCGCCATGGGCTGGACAACCGTGCCGGTGTTGGCGTACAGGCGTTTTCCGCAATGCGGGCATGTGATGCGCTTCGGCGGGTTGTCCGGCAGCTCGTAGCGCTCTCCGCATCCCTTGCAGGTGCGGGTTCGGGTGAAAGGTTCCTCCCCTTGCGGCTCGGGCGCCGCAACTATTTCTTTCGCGGGGGAAGCCTCCAGTTCGCTTGCTCCGCCGCCATTCATCATGGCCCGCAAATCTTCCTCGCCGATGATGGGAATGCCCAGCGCCTCCGCCTTGCTGCGCTTGGAGCCGCCCCCCTCTCCCGCCACAAGGTAGTTCGTCTTGGGCGAAATGGATGAGCCGGCCTTGCCTCCCGCCGCAACGATCATCTTTTCAATCTCCGGCCGCGGACGGCTCAATGAACCCGTCAGCACGAAAACCTTGCCCGTCAGCGGTCCGTTGCCGTTTGCCGCTTGTTGGCCGAACGTGGCAGATTGCGGATGAATGCCCAGCTCATCCAGCTGGCGCATGATGTCTTCGCCGGTTGTGGATGAAAAGTATTTGGACAAACTTTGGACGTTCGCCCCGCCCAAGGGCCCGGAGAATTCAATGCTTATTCCAGAGACAGCCACCAGCAGCTGGTACACGGTTTTGTCTGTGCCTGTCCTTTTGCCGGATGCGACAAGGGGTAGACCGATGGCTCGCGCCTGGTTTTCAATGTCGAGCAAAATGGGCTTTTGAAGGGATGCCAGCTCTGATTTAATTTCCTCCGTTCGGTTCATGTGCAGTGCGTAAAAATCAGCATCCTGTTTCTGCAGCAGTTCCTGGGCCTCCTTGAGTAGTTGTCGGGAATGCCAAAGATTTTCCCTGTCTGTCGAACCGTCTTCGTTGAATTTGTCCATCGCGTCTTTATAGGCGCGCTTCAGGTTGGCATCATGCATGGCAACCCTTTCCCAAAAGAGTTCGTTCAACTTCCACTTGCGGTCGATGGCTTGTTGTTGCTCTTTGCTCAAATGGCTCTCAATCAGTTTTTGCCGCTTGGTCGCCTTGGGACTCAGGTAGTTGTAGGGCAGAATTTTGTCGATGATACCACTCAGCCCACAGAGATATTCCCGGTGATTGTACAGGCTTTGCAAATCGGGGTATAACTCGGCCACGTCCCTTGCGGTGGTTTTCCCAATGGTGGGGATGCCTATGGCGACAAGCCAGCGGTCGAGCGGAAGTTTTTTTGCCGTCTCCAAGGCTTCGAGCGCCTTGGCGGCGTTCTTCTCGCCGAAGCGGCGGGGTTCGTCGTCGGTGCCGAGGTTGAGGGCGCCGAGCTCCTGCACGGTGAGGCGGAAGAGGTCCAGCGGGGATTGGATGAGGCCGCGGTTGACGAGGGCCTCCGCCACGGTTCCGCCGAGGCTCTCGATGTCCAGGGCCTCCCGCTTGCAGAAGTAGGTGGTGCGCATGGCGGCCTGCGCGGAACAGGTGAGGTTGGTGCAGCGCCACGCCACCTGACCCTCCTCGCGGGAGATGGGCGCGCCGCACACGGGGCATACGCCGTTCACGGCATCGTACAGGCTGTACTTCTGCGCGTCCGCTGGGCGCTTGGATTCCACCACGTGCACCACGGCGGGGATGATTTCGCCGCTCTTCTCCATGAGCAGGGTGTCGCCGATGCGGATGTCCTTGCGCTCGATTTCATCCGCGTTGTGCAGGGTGGCGCGGGAGACGGTGGTGCCGCTGAGCTTCACGGGCTCCAGTTCCGCCACGGGGGTGAGCACGCCGGTGCGGCCCACCTGGATGGTGATGCCCAGCAGCCTGGTTTCCTTCTGCTCCGGCAGGTACTTGAACGCAGCGGCCCAGCGCGGCGCGCGCGCCGTGGAGCCCATGCGCTCGCGCAGGCGGAAGTCATCGAGCTTGATGACCGCGCCGTCCGTGCCGAATCCCAGCCCGCGGCGCGTGGTGTCGATTTCCGCCACGGCGGCGCGCACGGCCTCCAGCCCCTCTGCGCGCAGGATGGGCTTGTTGTACGGAATCTGCATGCGGGTGAGCAGGGACTCGTAGTCGTCCATGGTGAGCATCTCCTCCCCCTCGTACACGCCGATGCCGTGGGCGAGGAAGCGCAGCGGGCGCTGCGCCACCTCCGCGGGATCCAGCAGCTTGATGGTGCCGGCGGTGGCGTTGCGCGGGTTGGCGAACGCCGGCAGGCCGTCCGCGTCGCGCTGCGCGTTCATGGCGTCGAACTCCGCGGACGGCATGAAGATTTCCCCGCGCACCTCCAGCACCTCCGGCGCTCCTGCGGGCAGCGTGAACGGCACGCTGCGGATGGTGCGCACGTTTTCCGTGATGTCGTCGCCTGTGTGGCCGTCGCCGCGTGTGGCGGCGTATTGCAGCTTGCCGTGGCGGTACATGAGCGTGACCGCGCAGCCATCGATTTTTGGTTCAACCACCACCTTGGGCGCGGATATGCCCAGCGATTTCTCCAGCCCTGCGTAGAACGCCACCAGCTCGGCATCCGTCTCGCCCTGTTCCGGCTTGTGCTCGAAGATGTCGTCGATGCTCTCCATGGGGCGCGGGTGCGGCACCTTGCGGAAGCCCTCGCTGAGGTCGTTGCCCACCTTCTGGGTGGGGGAGTCCGGCGTCACCCAGTCGGGATGCGCGCGCTCCAGCTCCTCGATTTCGCGGTAGAGGCGGTCGTATTCCGCGTCGCTGATTTCGGGTGTGGCCTTGGCGTAGTACAGCTCGTTGTTGCGTCGCACAATGGCGCAGAGCTCGCGGTACCGTTCCAGGTCCGGAGTTTCCTGCGAAGCTGCAAAATCGAACAAGTCCATCTTGCCCGGAATTATATCAAATCCCGTCCTAGCCTGAAAGAACAAATCGCGGCGGCACGCCGAAAACGAGGTTCCATTTGGCGCGAGCCAAATGGAACCGGGATGGAGTTGCAAATCGGAGACACAGCTCCCGATTTCCGTCAAGCGGTGAGACAGACCAATTCGAGCCAGGCCAACAGCGTACTAGCCCGCAGCTGATCAGGATAGCGCCATAAGGTACAACTCCGGCGGCGAATCTACCACGCCGTAGCCCCGGTGTCAAGGTCGCCGCGAAATACTTCCTAATCCTAATCCTAATCCTAA
>JAUNNT010000039.1:0-4335 GCA_030531305.1 Akkermansia sp. | reverse complement strand
TAATCCAGTTTCCATCGTTTACCAACCGCCGCCGAGGGCGGTGCAGAGGCGCGCGAGGGTGATGCGGATGTTCTGGCGAGCGGAGATGATGTTGAGCTCGGAAGCCAGCCAGGCGCGTTCCGCGGAGGCTACGTTGAGGAAATCGGACTCGCCGGCGATGTGGCGGCGCTGGGACAGCTCTGCGGAGAGCTTGTTGGCGGCGTTGGCGGCCTCAATCTGCGGCAGCTGGCTGGTGTAGCGCGCGTAGTCGATGAGGCAGGTCTCCACCTCCGCAAAGGCTGCAATCACGGTCTTGTCGTACGTGTGCAGGGAGGTGAGCTGGGAGATTTCCGCCTGTTTGACGCTTTCCCGCAGGGCCACGCGGTTGAGGAGCTGCTGGCTCACGCTGGCGCCGAGGCTCCATGTGGCGTTCTGCCAGAAGTGGGAGAAGTCCGAGCCGGAAGAGGTGCTGGTGCTGCCGGTGAGCGAGAGGCGCGGGAAGAGGTTGGCCACGCTCACGCCCACGCGCGCGCAGGCTTGGTGCAGGTTGTGCTCCGCGGCTATGATGTCAGGGCGGCGGCGCAGCAGGTCGCTCGGCAGCCCGGTGGGCACGGTGGGGATGCGGTTGTACACCTCCGGCGAGGGCATGGTGAGCTTGATGTGGTCTGCCGTGGTGGCCAGGTAGGTGGCAAGCGTGTTTTCGCAGGTCTTGATGTTGGCCTCGTACACGGGAATCTGGCTGCGGGTGGAGGCGATGGTGGAAGTGGCCTCCGCCAAATCCAGCGAGGAATCGAACCCGGCGCTGTGCCTGGATGCGGTGGCGGCGTAGGTGCGCTCCTGGTAGGCCAGCTGTTCCTTGGCGATGCGCAGGCTCTCCTGCGCGGATATCCATTGGAAGTAGATGACGGCGATGCTGGATGCCAGCGCGGTGCGCGTGGCGGCTGCCGCGGCCTTGGCGGAGCCGAGAGCGGCGTAGGCCGCCTCCACCTCGCGGCGCGTGCCGCCCCAGATGTCCGGCGTCCAGGATGCGGAGAGCCCACCGTTCCAGCGGCCGTGGCTGGTGCTGGTGTCGTACGAGCCGGAGTTGCTGCCGCCGAAGTTGCCGGAGACGTACGGGAAGAGGTCCGCCTTCATGGCGCGCAGGCTGGATTCCGCGCGGGCGATGTTGAGCGCGGCGTTGATGATGTCGTGGTTGGCGGCGAACCCGGCATCGATGAGCGCGGTGAGCTGCGGGTCGCCGAAGGCTTGCCACCAGGATTCCAGCTGGTGTTCGTCCGTGGCGGGGGGCAGGGCGTTGAGCCAGGTTTCGGGCAGCCCCTCGAAGCTTGCCCCCTTGAAGTCCGGCCCCACGGCGCAGGAGGCCAGGAGCAGGGCGGTCATTGCCGGTAGAAGATGTGCTTTCATGCTTGCTGTGAAAAGGGGATTATTCGTGGTGGAGGGCGTCGATGGGGTCCAGCTTGGATGCCTTGTAGGCGGGGTACCAGCCGAAGACGATGCCGATGAACGCGGCCACGGACACGGCCAGCGCCATGGCGGCGTAGGATGTGGCGATGGGCCAGCCCGCCTGCGCGCTGATGATGCTGGAGGCGCCGTGCCCCAGGATGATGCCCAGCAGGCCGCCCACCAGGCACAGCAGCACGGATTCCAGCAGGAACTGCTGCATGATGTCCCGCGGGCGCGCGCCCACGGCCATGCGCAGTCCGATTTCCCGCGTGCGCTCCGTGACGGACACGAGCATGATGTTCATGATGCCCACGCCGCCCACCACCAGCGAGATGAACGCCACCGCCATCAGCAGCGTGGTCATCGTGTCGGAGATGCTTGTCACCATGCTGGATATCTGGCCGCGGTCGAACATCTCGAAGTCGTCCAGCACGCCGGGCTGCAGGTTGTGCTCGCGGCGCAGCACCTGCGTGATCTGCTCCATGGCGGGCTTGGCGTTCTCCTTGTCCTTGATTTTGATGATGAGGTTGTCCACCGTGCGGGTGCGCAGGGGGTGGGGCGCACTGGTGTAGGGCTGCAGCTCCGACCCCGCATAGAAGTTCACGGCGGAGGTGGAGTAGGTGCTGGTGGCGGAGGGCTTGCTGGCGTTGGACGCGCCGCCGCGCATGATGGCCGCCTCGCGCGACGCCCCCATCAGGCGCGTGCGGATGCTCGTCCACGGCATGATGATGGTGTCGTCCTTGTCGTTGCCCATGTCCGCGCCCTTTTCACCGAGCACGCCGATGACGGTGAACACCACGTCCTTGATGCGGATTTCCTGACCCACGGGGTCCTTCCCCGCAAAAAGCTCCTTGGCGATGGTCATGCCGATGAGGCAGACGCGCGCGGAGTTGTCCACCTGCTCCTTGGTGAAGCTGCGGCCGTTGACCACGGTCCAGCCCTCGATTTTGGGGTAGTCCTCGTTGCCGCCCACCATGGAGCCCGGGCTCCAGTTCTTGTTGCCGACAATCACCTGGCCGCCCGCGCGGACCATGGGGGATGCCATGAGCACCGTCTCCTTGCATTCGCGCAGGATGGCCGCGGCGTCCTCCGGGTAGAGGGAGGCGCGGCCGCCCTTGCCGGAGTTCACGCCGGTGGTGTTGACGGAAGCGCCCCAGACGTTGACGACATCGGCGCCGAGGGAGGCCACCTGGGTGGAGATTTGCTCCTTGGAGCCCTCGCCGATTTCGCGGATGGCCACCACGGCGGCAATGCCGATGACGATACCCAGGATGGTGAGCACCGCGCGCATGGGGTTGCGCACCAGCGCGCGCATACAGGTTGTGAACAGTACCCAGGGTTTCATTTCTTCAGGGAAGCGTTGAGTTCAGTTGCCACGCCCTCCGTGATGAGCCCGTCGCTCATGTGGATGGCCCGGTCCGTGAAGGCCGCCGTCTTCGGGTCGTGCGTCACAATAATCACCGTGAGCCCCTGGTCCCGGTTCAGGTCGCGGAACATGTTCATCACCTCCACGGAGGTCACGGAGTCCAGGTTGCCGGTCGGCTCGTCCGCCAGCAGGATGCCGGGGTTGTTGATGAGGGCGCGCGCGATGGCCACGCGCTGCTGCTGGCCGCCGGAGAGCTGTGCCGGGGTGTGGTGCATGCGGTCCTCCAGCCCCACCAGGCGGATGAGCTTGAGCGCGTTGGCGCGTATCTCCGCCTGCGAGAGGGCGGGGTGGTGGTACGCCGCCGGCATCATCACGTTCTCCAGCGCGGAGGTGCGCGGCAGCAGGTTGAAGTTCTGGAACACGAAACCGATGCGCTCGTTGCGCAGCGCCGCGCGCTGGTTCGCGTTCAGGTTCGCCACGTTCTTTCCGTCAATCCAGTATTCCCCGCTGGAGGGGCGGTCCAGACAGCCCAGCAGGTTCATCAGCGTGGATTTGCCGGAGCCGGACGCCCCGGTGAGGGAGACGAACTCGCCGTCCTCGATGGTGAGGGAGATGCCCTTGAGGACGGGAAGGTCAATCTCGCCCACGTGGTAGACCTTGGTGATGTCCTTGAGTTGAATCACGGCTGGAAGGGGTGGCGGGGGTTAGAAACGGCCTCCGCGGTTCTGGCGCTTCACTTCCTGGCCGGGCTTGGCCTCCACGCCGCCCGCGCCGCGCTTGGGGCGCTCCGGCATCTTCGGGCGGAAGAGGTTGCCGCCCTGGCCGCCGTTCGCGCCGGGGCCTCCGGCCGCGGCCGCGCCCTCGGGGATGATGATTTCAATGCCCGTCACCAGCTCCGTGCCGGGTTCCAGCGTCTCTCCCTCCGGCAGGGTGACGATGCTGCGCGTGCCGTCGCTGTCGCCGCGCAGCACCTTCACGGGTGCCACGTGGTGCTCGTCCGTCTTGCGCCACAGGGTCACGGGACCGTCCTCGGAGGGTGCTGCCTCGGGCTTCTTCCCGGCAAACTGCGGGTCGAGCATCTTGGGCGCGGGGTGGAAGTCGAACGCGGCGTCAGGCACCAGCAGGGCGCCCTTCACCTCCTGCACAATAAAGTCGGCGTTGGCGCTCATGTAGGGGAGCAGCTTGCGCTCCGGGTTGTCGATGTCGATTTCCACGATGTAGGTGACCACGTTGGAGCTCATGGTGGCGTTCGGGCGGATTTTGTTCACCGTGCCGGTGTAGTTTTCGTGCGGGCGGGCGTCCACGGTGAAGCGCACCAGCTGACCCGGGTGCACCTTCGCTATGTCCGCCTCGTTCACGCTCGCCCATATCTGCATCTTGGAAAGGTCCCGCGCCACCAGGAACAGGGTGGAGGCGCTCATGTTGCTCACCACGGTCTGCCCCACGTTCACCTGGCGCACCACGATGGTGCCGTCCACGGGGGAGGAGATGTGCGTGTAGTCGCGGTTGCGCAGCTCGCTCTTGAGCTGGGCCTGCGCGCTGAGCAG
>JAUNNT010000038.1 GCA_030531305.1 Akkermansia sp. | reverse complement strand
CGTTGATGAACATGCGCTTCACCATCTTTCCGGTGCGGGAGTCGTACTGCTGCATCACCTGGGTGCTCTGCACGTTGCCGCCGTTGCCGCCGCCGAAGGATATCTGGAAGGAGCTGGAGCTGCCGCCGCTACCGCCGGGCATGCCGCCCTGCAGCAGGGAATTCACCACGGCACCCATCCCGGCGCCCATGCCGAGCGGGTCGTCCTCGTCGTCATCCGGCGGCAGAACGGGCACGCGGCCGCCGCCGCTGCCGAGGGGCGCCGCGGTGGTGGGCACGGAGGCATCCGCCGGCTGCTGCGGGGCGGGGGTGTCGCCCTGTGCGGGCTGCTGCGCGGGCTGCACGGGGGATTCCCCGTTGCTGCGGGCGATGCGGCTGCAGGCGCGCACGGGGTCGTTGCCGCCCTGCGCGTTGAGCATGTAGAGATGGTCCATCTTGAGCACGGCCTCCTCGCCCTGCTTCATCTGGGCGATTTCATCCGCCACGCCGGCGGGCTGGCCGGGGATGTCCTTGCGAAGCTCCACCGTGAAGCGCGCGCCGGGCTCCAGTCGACCGTCCCCGTAGCGCACGTACTTCTTGTACGCCAGGGTCTCCACCACCTCGAACACCGCCACCTTCGTGGTCACGGGCTGGTCTTGCTCCAGGGTCTGCGTGGTGATGTCGCGCACGTCCTTGAGGACGGCGCGGACGGTGTTGGCGGCCAGGAGGTCGCAGTTGCCGGCGGGTGTGGCCGCGGGAGGCGCGGGCACGGTGATGTCCGCCACGGCGGCGGGTGCCGCCAGCGCTAACAATGCGGGAATGATTCGGATGGCTTGCATGGTTGAAGAACAGATGGCAAATCCGGCCTTTCTGTTCAAAATACTACCACGTTTTCCCCCGCATGGCGACATGAAAACAGGCGGAAGCAGTGAAAACGCGGCGGTGCGGCGCACATTTCTTTGTCATGATGCCGTGCATGCCGCCTTGCGGGCTTGTGCCACCCTGCGCCTCGCCTAAAATACAGGCAGATGATACGCTTCACTCTCTTCGGGGTGCCCGTGGGCATCCATCCCTCGCTGTGGATCACGCTGGCATTGCTGGGCGGTGGGTTCCACGTGGCGCGCTTTGGGGATTTGCTGGGGGTGGCGTTGTTCGTGGTGGCGGGCTTCGTCTGCCTGTTGGCGCATGAGATGGGGCACGCCCTGGTGGGGCGGAAACTCGGCGGCGGCCACCCGGAGGTCCACCTCGCCTGGCTCGGCGGCGACTGCACCAACATGGACGCCCGCCTCACCCGCGCGCAGGGCATCGTGATGACGGCGGCGGGCCCGCTGGCATCCCTGGCGGTGGGCCTGCTGGCCACGCTGGCGCTGGGGCTGTACGTGGGCAGCCTGGGGCTGGGCGGCATGCTGGCGCTCAACTTCATCTGGGGGCAGATTCCCGCGGATTTGCTGGCGGGCTACCCCATCATGGCCATCTATTTCTTTGTGTTCATCATTGAGATTTCCTTCTGGTGGACGGTGCTCAACCTGCTGCCCGTGTTCCCGCTGGACGGCGGGCAGATCATGCAGGGCCTCATGCGCTCCCCGCGCCAGATGCACACCATCAGCTTCACCGCCGCCGTGGTCCTCACCCTCTTCTTCCTCGTCCTCGGCGCCTGGCTCATGTGCATCCTCATGGGCATGCTCGCCGTCTTCAACTACCGCATGCTCCGCCAGTGCCCGTATTGACGGACACCGGCGGCGCAGTTGAATTCCCATATCGTCAATTCTTTTTGCGGTATCCGCACTTGTGGCAGACGCCGTTCTCGTCAAGGGCGATGCCGCAGAGCGGGCAGCGGTCGCGCGTGCCTTCCGGCTTGAACTCTTGGCTGGCGGCGTTGTCCCCGCTGGTGAAGGTGATCTTGGCAATGTTGAGCTTGTCCTTCAGAAGCTCGTACACCATCTTGATCATGCCCTCCACCGTCATGGTCTCCTTGGTCACCACCAGGCGGCAGTTCGGGTAGGCCGTGCAGAGCGGCGTCTGGAACGCCTCGCCCTTCATGGTGTTGTTGCGGTGGCCGTCCCTGATGCCCTGCTTCCCGTACACGTCCAGGATGGCCGGCAGCAGGGGGTCGTCCTCGCGCAGGATGAGCGCGTGGTCGAAGTTCTGGAGCACGCTCCACGCGGTTTTCTTGATTTCGTTGCAGGGGAACACCATGTTCACGCCCGGGTTCACGGTGTCCTCCACCTCGATGGTGAGTGTGCCCGTGTGCCCGTGCAGGTACTGCGCCTCCCCCTGGAACTTGTAGAACCGGTGCGCGTACTGGATATCGAATGTTGTTATGCTTCTCATGTTTGATGTTTCTTTCTACGCCCGCTTGCCGCAGGCGTGTCCGTTGTACCGCGGGCCACGCTACCGAGTCAAGCCAACATCCTGGAATAATTCTAAAATATAGATTTCAAAAAAATCCATCTTCCCGCAACTTTTTTTCTGAATTCCCCCCGGGTGGTGTATTAGAGGTATAGAAAGCCATGAAAACACTATACCTCACAATCGCAGCGGCGGTGACCTTCCTTGCATCGAGCCTCGCCACGGCCTGGGCCGTGGTGGAGTACCCCGGTGGTGACCCCGGACCGGCCAAGGTAAGGGAGACCAAAGAGGAAATCACCCTCTCCAACAACCTTTTCAGCCTTACCCTCGCCAAGTCGGGCGATCCTGGCACCAAGCCGGTAAGACGGCCTGACGGCAGCGGCGGGGTGATGTCGTCGGGCGGCCAACGTTTGAAATTCAAGCAAATGAATTTGTCGGACGGCAGCGAGGTTTTTATGGTGATAAGCAATCTCTTTGATGTGAACGGCATCGAGTGGAACTCAAGCATGATGGAGGTGGAGAAGCTGCGCGTGGAGAACCTGAAGGCGGAGCCGAAAAGCCCGCAGCTGTCGCGCCGCGTGCCGGGCAAGGCCGTGTCGGCGGTGTTCATCGACAACAATACCGACGATGCCTACATCGTGGAGTGGCGTATGGAGCTGCGCAACGGCTCGCACTATCTGCGCGAGGAACTCACCGTGAAAGCCAAGAAGGACACCACCCTGACGTCCATCTCTCCGTGGTGGTTCGTGCCCCACGCGCATGGGAAGCTGGTTCTTTCGGGAGACACAACGTACGGCAAGGTGATGACGAACGACATCATTTTCGCCGCGCTGGAAACGCCCATGTCCACCCTCACAACGAAAGAATACACCTCGCCTCCCTGCACCGGGTTGACGCGCACCCTGGAGAGCAGCAAGCCCCTGCGTGCCGGGGAGAGCTGGCATGTGAGCGCGGTGGTGGGGCTGATTGCGCCGCAGCAGGCGCGGCGTTCCGTGCTGGCGTACCTGGTGCGGGAGCGCCCTGCGGCCTATCATCCGTTCATCCACTACAACGACCGGTACGCGCCGCGCGATGAGAAGAACCGCACGGACGAGACGATGTGGACTCAGCTGCTGGACACGTGGAACGCGGAGCTGAACACGCAGCGCGGCGAGCGGGTGGACGGCATGGTGCTGGACAGCGGGTGGGACAACACCAACGGCCTGTGGAGCGTGCACAAGGGCTTCGCCAAGGGGCTGGCGGACCTCTCCAAGAAGGCCGCCGGCATGAAGACGGGGCTGGGCGTGGGAATCTGCCCCACCGGCGGCACCGGGAACGCTCGCCAGCAGCGCATCGACGCTTGGAACAAGAAGCACCCTTCTGATACCGAAGACCCTTTCCGCCTCTCCAACAAGTCGTATTTCAACACCCTTGTGGGCCGCTGCAAGGCCCTGATGAAGAGCGGGGACATCCGCTACTTCAAGCTGGATGCGCTGGCCACGCAGGCCAAGTCCAAGGGCCCCGTGAACGTGGAGGAATCCAACGGCGTGCTGCAGCTGGCCACCGAGCTTCGCAAGGCGCGCCCGAACGTGTTTGTCAACACCGCCGCCGGCGCGTGGGCCAGCCCGTTCTGGTGCTTCTTCGCGGATGCCGTCGGCCGCCCGGATGCGGAGTTCGGCCAGACCGGCACGGCGGGCGACACGCGCGACAAGTGGATGACCTACCGCGACAGCATCGTGCATGAAACCTTTGTGGAAGGCGCGCCGCTCTGCCCGCTCAACTTCGTGGCCTACGGTCCCACGCTTGTCACCGCCAACGGGCGCCCCGGCGAGCTGGGCAACAAGCCCGCAGACTGCGTGAAGGACATGCGCTGCGCCTTCGGCAACGGCTCCGCCCTGCAGGAGATCTGCGTGGATCCCGAACTCATGGCGCAGGACAACGGCGCGCTCTGGGATGCGCTCGCGGAGTGCATCAAGTGGATGCGCCGCAACGCCGACGTGCTGGCCGACACCCACTGGGTGGGCGGCAAGCCTTGGGACGGCACGGACGGCAGTGTGTACGGATGGGCCGCCTGGAACAAGAAAAAGTGCACCCTCACCCTGCGCAACTCTTCCGCATCGGAAAAGACCCTGCACACCACCCTGCGCCAGGCGTTGGACGTGCCGCCCAACGTCACCGGTACCGTCACCCTCAAAAACTCCTACGCCGACCAGCGCGCCCTCCCCAACCTCACGGACCAGCCCGTGGACGTGGACGCGGAAATCGACATCACCCTCCAGCCGCTGGAAGTGCTGGTGCTGGAGGGAACGAACGCGATGGGAAAATAGGGCGTGGTTAGTATGCGGGCGTTGGCGTGTATCCACCCCGCGCAAGGCGGGGTTCCGTTGATTGGTTCGCAAGGGTGGTCAACCCCACGGTTGATTCGGTGCCGCCCCACGGCACCTCACCCCTCCGGGGCAAACCGCTGTGCGGTTTGTCCAATCTGCCTTACAGCCGTCGGCAGCTTTCTGCCGTGGGCTAAAAAAAGTTGAGCCTCCTAGGAGGCTCTCATCCAGCCGCGCCATTCGGCGCGGTCGCAAATGAGTTTCATCTGGCATGCTGCCAGATGAAACATGTTGTCGCGCGGCTCTGCCGCGCCTAACTTTGAGCCACCTTGGTGGCGTCAACTTTTCCTAGCCCCGGGCGAAACCCGGGGGCACAACCACGCCTGCATTCCCACCGCGCAACCCCGCCTTGCGCGGGGTGGATACGGGGTCGGCGTGCGCAACCCAACCCACCTCCGTTCACACCCAACCTCACGCCACGACGCCGTCCTTGATGGTGAGGACGCGGTCGCCGCGGGCGGCGATGGCGGGGTCGTGGGTGACCACCACAAGGGTTTTGCCGCCCTGGTCGGCCAATTCGAAAAGGAGGTCGAGAATCTGCGCGCCGTTGCGGGAATCGAGGTTGCCGGTGGGCTCGTCGGCAAAGATGATGGCGGGGTCGTGCGCGAGTGCGCGTGCGATGGCGACGCGCTGCTGCTCGCCGCCGGAGAGCTCGTTGGGGAGGTGGTCGAGACGGTTGCCGAGGCCGACCTTCTCCAGGAGTGCGACGACGCGCTCCGTGGCCTCGCTACCCGCCACGGCGGTGGCGAGGGATGCGTTTTCCAGGGCGGTGAGCTCCGGCATGAGCATGTAGTTCTGGAAGATGAAGCCCATGTGGCGGTTGCGGAATTGGGCGCGCTCCTTGAGGGAGAGGGCGTAGATGTCCGTGCCGTCGATGAGCACCTGTCCCTGCAGGGGCTGCTCCAGCCCGGCGAGGGTGTACATGAGGGTGGTCTTTCCGGCGCCGCTGGGACCGCAGAGGAAAACCTTCTCGCCGCGGTTGATGTGGAGGTCCAGCCCGTGGAGGACCTCCACCTGCTTCTTGCCGATGGAGTAGGAGCGGTGCAGGTTGGTGGCGTGTATCATGCGCGTGAGAGTTCGATGTTGTCGATGAGGCGCACGTCGCCGAACCAGGCGGCCACGGCCAGCAGGGCCAGGCGCTTTTCATCAGCGAGTTCGTGCAGGGTTTCCGCGTCCACCAGCTCCGCGTAGTCCACGCGCACGCCGGGGATGGCCTCCAGCTTGCGGCGCACGGCGGCCGCCACCTCCGCGGCGGGCGCGCCCTGCGCGTAGTCGGCGCGGGCTTCCGTCAGGAAGCGGTGGATGGAGGGCGCGGCGGCGCGGAATTCCGGGGTGAGGCGGGCGTTGCGGCTGGAGAGGGCCAATCCGTCCTCCCCGCGCACAATCTCGGCTCCGTGAAGGGTGACGGGGATGTCCAAATCGCGCACCATGCGGCGCAGGATGGCGAGCTGCTGGTAGTCTTTCTTGCCGAAGATGGCATCCGTGGGCTGCACCAGGTTGAAGAGCTTGTCCACCACCAGGCACACGCCCGCGAAATGGCCGGGGCGGCTGGCCCCGCACAGCACGGTGGAAAGGTGCGTTTCCTCCAGCGTGATGGTGCGGTCCGCGCAGTACATCTCGTCCGGCGTGGGCATGAACAGCACGTCCACCCCGTTGCGGCGGCAGGTTTCCACGTCGTCCTCCGGCGTGCGCGGGTAGGCCGCCAGGTCGTGGGCGTCGTTGAACTGCACGGGGTTCAGGAACACGCTGGCCACCACCGTGCCGTCTCCCGCCAATTGCCGCGCCTGGCGCAGCAGGGTGGCGTGGCCCTCGTGCAGGGCTCCCATGGTGGGCACCAGCACCACCTTGCCCGCCCCGCGGAGCGGAGCCAGCGCGGCGCGCAATTCATCCTTCGAGCGTGCAATCTGCATGCGCCCATTGTACCACTCCCGCCCGCCCGTTCAAGGCCAATCGGCGGCAGCGCGCCCCCGTATTTGCGCCTCATGCCGCGCTTGCGGCTTGAAATTGCCGCGCGCGCGTGTAAAATGGGGCGCGATGCAGCAGGAAAACGACACACACTCTCCGAACAACAACGGCTTTGTGCTGGGCGACGGCGCACGCGCGCTCATCATCGCCGCGGCGGCGCTCATCGTCATCTTCGGTTTGCGCGCGGCGCAGGGGGTGATCATCCCCATCCTGATGGCGGGCTTCCTGGCCATCATCAGCTACACCGTCACGGGCCTGCTGCGCAAGTACTGCCGCTTTCCGCACTGGCTGGCGGTGACGGCCACGGTGGCGTTCGACTTCGTGGTGCTGTATGCGGTGGCGAGCCTCATCCAGTTCCTGGCCATGGACATGAAGGCCACGCTGGAGGGCGAGTTCTATGAGCGTTTCACCGAGCTGTACAACGATACCATGGCATGGCTCGGCAACTTCGGTCTGGAGGAAAGCGCCCGCGCCATCGTCACCTCCCCGCAGGACGTGGTGGACGTGAACAAGGTACTCTCCATCACGCAGTCCATCACGGGGCAGATTGTGGTCCTGCTGAGCACGTGCACGCTGGTGCTTATCGTGATGACCTTCTTCCTGGGCGAGGCACCGCTGTTCCTGCGGAACCTGCGCGCCATGCCGGCGGGGGCGGAGTGGAAGGACGACCTTCTGCGCGCGCTGCAGGGCATCCAGAAATACCTGTTCATCAAGACGATATCCAGCGTGGCGACGGGACTGCTGGTGTGGGGCATGTGCGTGTGGCTGGACGTGCCGTTCGCGTTCCTGTGGGGAGTGATAGCCTTTGTGCTCAACTACATCCCCACCATCGGCTCCATTGTGGCGGCCATCCCCGGCATTGCCATGGCGCTCACCATGAACGGCTGGGGCACCGCCCTGCTCATCGCCGCGGGCTACCTCTTCATCAACTGCGCCATCGGCAACGGCATCGAGCCGCTCTTCTTGGGCAAGCAGTTCGGCATCGCCACCTCGGTGGTCATCCTCTCCGTCATCTTCTGGGGCTGGATGTGGGGCCCCTGCGGCATGTTCCTAGCGGTGCCCATCACCGTGCTCATCAAGCTCGCTCTCGAAAACTCGGAGGACCTTTCCTGGGTGGCAAAAATCATCGACGACGCACCCGACAAGAAACACCGCGACGCAGAATCCTGATTCCATGCACAGCTTTTCCTACAAAGACGGTTCCCTCCACTGCGAAAATGTGAACCTGGCGGACATCGCCCGCGAGGTCGGCACGCCCGCCTTCGTCTACAGCAAGCGCGATATCGCCGGCAGCCTGGCCGCGTTCCGCCAGGCGCTCTCCCCGCTGGACGCCCATGTGGCGTACGCCGTGAAGGCGTGCTCCAGCAAGGCTGTCCTGCAGCTGCTGGCGCGGCAGGGCGCCGGATTCGACATCGTGTCCGGCGGCGAGCTCTGGCGCGTGATCAACGCCGGGGGCGACCCCGCGCTCTGCACCTACGCTGGCGTGGGCAAGACGGAGCCGGAAATCCGCTACGCGCTGGAGCAGGGCATCTACTGCTTCAACTGCGAGAGCGAGGAGGAGCTGCGCGCCATCGACCGCGTCGCGGGCAAGATGGGCAAGGTGGCCCCCGTGGCCGTGCGCGTCAATCCCCATGTGGACGCCCACACCCACAAGTACATCACCACCGGCACCAACGAGAACAAGTTCGGCGTGGATATCGACCGCATTGAAAAGCTCTACGCCGCCATCCACGCCACCATGCCGAACCTGCAGCCGCGCGGCATCCAGATGCACATCGGCTCCCAGCTCACGGAGGTGCAGCCCTATCTCATGGCCATTGAGAAGGTGGCTCCCATCGCCATGAGCCTCAAGGAGAGGTACGGCATCGAGTTCTGGTCCATCGGCGGCGGCGTGGGCATTGTGTACGACGGCTGCCTGGAGTCCGCCTCTGCCAACTGGTGGCGGCAGCACCCGGAGCAGATGACCATCGAGGGCTTTGCCGCCGCCGTCATCCCGCTGCTGCAGCCGCTCGGCCTGCGCATCATCGTGGAGCCGGGGCGCCGCCTGGTGGGCAACGCCGCCGTCATGCTCACCACCTGCCTGTACGAGAAGCAGGGCGAGGCCAAGCTTTTCAAGATTGTGGACGCCGGCATGAACGACATCATCCGCCCCGCACTCTACGAGGGCTTCCATGAAATCTGGCCGGTGAAAGAGCACCACGGCGACACCGTCACCGCGGATGTGGTGGGGCCGGTGTGCGAATCCGCCGACTTCCAGGCGCAGGACCGCCAAATCCCGGATGTGAAGCCCGGCGAAATCCTCGCGGAAATGAGTGCGGGCGCCTACGGTTTCAGCATGGCCTCCACCTACAACTCACGCCCCCTGGCCGCTGAGGTCATGGTGGACGGCGACCGCTGGCAAATCATCCGCCGCCGCCAATCCCTCCAGGAAATGGTGCAGGGAGAATGCGGGCTGGAGGAGCGGTAATTCGGGATTAGGATTAAGATGAGGATTAGGATTAGGATGGAAAGTACGCGCGCCTGGGGCGCGGTGTTTTACCAAATCCAAAAGGCGTTCCAGATGCCCAGCAGGGTGAGCAGCAGCATGCCCGCACCCACGTACAGCACGTATGGCGACACGCGGCGGCGCTGGCAGTAGCGACGCCTCACCGCCAGCAACACCATGCCAAGCAGCGTGCCCGCGGCTATGCAGATGGCGCTGATGGATACATTCAACCGCGTTGAAAACAAGTCCCTGTTGATGGGAAATTCAAAGGGCCAATCCGCCTCGCTGTGCGGATAGTATTCCCCCAGCACCTCCACCTCGTCGGGATAGTCCTGCAGCAGGGAACCAAGCGCGTACGAACGCGGCACGCGGTAGCGGTAGGGAACAAGACGCCCCCCGCTCTGCATGCCCATCTGGGAACCTTCATGCTCCCGCCAAACGCGCACCAGCCGGCCCTCGTTCTCCAGCAGCGTGAGCGGTGCCACGCTGTCCACGACAACCACCTGTTCCTCAATATCCGCCTCTATGTGCTCCACGAGCGCAATCTGCGCCAGGTAATAGTTCATGCAAAGCACCCCGGCCAGCGCCGCCAGCAGCAAAAGCCCCGCCAGCACGCCCAGGATGATGTTGTACGCGCGTTTCATGCACCCCTATTAAACATGCCCAAGGAGGTTTTGTGCAAGCAAAATTGAAAAATGACAAAAAAGCTCATCTGGCGTTCCGCCCGGTGAGCCAGGAAAATCCCGCGCGCGCAGCGCGCCGAACTTTCCACTTCGTAAAGTGTACATCGTAAATTGTAAATCCAAATCACTTTTGTGATTTCTTTGCAGCCTTGGCCGCCAGCTTGGCCTTTTCCTCCTCGGAAAGAATGCGCGGGAAGACGGGGCTGGGGGCCTGGATGGTGTGGCCGTTCTCCAGCACGCCCCACGCCAGCGTCTGCGGGCGCAGCTTGGAGCCGTCCACATTCAACTGGGAGAGGATGCGGGCGGAGGCGTCCGGCAGCACGCAGCCCAGCAGGTAGCCGATTTGCGCGCAGCTCTCCAGCAGGTGGGCCAGCGTGCGCTGCAGCTCCGGCAGCTTGGTTTCGTCCTTGGCGAGCACCCAGGGCTGCTTCTGCTCGATGTAGCCGTTGCAGAGGCCCACGTGGGCGTTGAGGGCGGCCAGGGCGTCGGCGGTGTTGTATTCGTCCATGAGCTGGCAGAAGCGCTTGACGGTGTCGGCCATGCTGTTGCGGAGGTTGGCGGAGAGCTCGTCGTCCTCAGCGCCGATGGCGACGGTTCCTCCGCAGTAGCGCAGGCACATGTTGAGCGAGCGGTTGCAGAGGTTGCCGAGGTCGTTGGCCAGCTCGGTGTTGTAGATCATCTTGAGGCGCTCGGGGTCGTAGTCGCTGTCGTACCCGGTCTTGGTGTCGCGCACGAGGTAGTAGCGCACGGCCTCGGGGCCGAAGGCGTCGCAGAGGTCGTTGGGGTCGACGATGTTGCCGAGGCTCTTGCTCATCTTCTCGCCCTTGATGTTGAGCCAGCCGTGGACGAGGAGGCGGGGGATGTCCTTATCCTCGAATCCCATGGCATGGAGCATGCAGAGCCAGTAGATGCCGTGGGCGGGCACCAGGATGTCCTTGCCGATGACCTCGCACACGGACGGCCACAGCTTTTCGAACTCCGGCAGGTCGCTGCCCTCCTCCTTGAGGTATCCGGCGAAGGAGATGTAGTTCACCAGCGCGTCGAACCACACGTAGGTGACGTATTCCTCGTCGAACGGCAGGGGAATGCCCCAGGCCAGGCGTGACTTGGGGCGGGAGATGCACAGGTCCACGCCCTCGGAACGCTCGATGGCGTTCAGGAGGTTCTGGCGGCGGAACTCCGGGGTGACCACCTCCGGGTGGTCGGTGACGTATTGCTTGAGCCAGGGAATCTGTTGGCTGAGGTTGAAGTACCAGTTTTCCTCCTCCAGCTCCACCACCTCGCCCCATTCCGGGCCGAAGTTGCCGTCCTCGCCGCGCTCCTTCTCGGTGAGGAACTGCTCCTGGCGCACGGAGTAGAACCCCTTGTAGGCCTTCTTGTACAGGCAGCCCTTCTCCTTCAGGGCGGTCAGAATCTTGCCCACGCACGCCTCGTGGCGCGGGTCGGACGTGGCGGCCCAGCCATCGTACGCGATGCCCAGGCGCTCCCACAGCGCGATGAACTTCTGCATCACCATATCCGCGTACTCCTTGGGCTCCATGCCGGCGGCCTCGGCCTTCTGCTGCACCTTCTGGCCGTGCTGGTCCACGCCGGTGAGGTAGTACACGTCCTCGCCACACATTCGGTGCCAGCGAGCCAAAACGTCCGCCAGTACCTTTTCGTAGGCGTGCCCGATGTGCGGGGCGCCGTTCGTGTAGTCGATTGCTGTGGTGATATAGAACATAGCGCGCGGATTGTACCACGCGCCAAAACCGATGGCAAGCGGAATAGAAACGCCCCGCCACGCAATTTCGTTGACTTGCGCCCGCGCGGGGGTATAATGTCAGCAATCAAGCAACGGCATCATGGCATACCAGATACAGAACGTGGAAATCGGCGGGGAGAAGCCCTTTTTTATCCTGGGCCCGTGCTCCCTGGAGTGTGAAGACTTTGCCTGGGAGATGGCGCGCGGCATCAAGGACATCTGCGGCCGCCTCAACCTCCCCTTCATCTTCAAGGCATCGTACGACAAGGCGAACCGCACGAGCGTGAAAAGCTTCCGCGGCCCCGGCATCAAGGAGGGCTGCCGCATCCTCGCAGAAATCGGCCGCGAGCTGCAAATCCCGGTGGTGACGGATGTGCACACGGAAGAGCAGGCCACCTACGCGGCGGACTACGTGGACCTGATCCAGATCCCGGCGTTCCTGTGCCGCCAGAGCGATTTGCTGGAGGCGTGCGCCAAGACGGGCCGCCCGGTGAACGTGAAGAAGGGCCAGTTCCTGGCGCCGTGGGACTGCGTGAACATCTGCGAGAAGATGCGCGCGTTCGGCTGCGAGCACTTCATGCTCTGCGAGCGCGGCACCAGCTTCGGCTACAACAACCTGGTGGTGGACATGCGCGGCATGTACTGGATGAAGAAGTTCGGCTGCCCTGTGGTGTTCGACGCCACGCACTCCGTGCAGCGCCCCGGCGGGCTGGGCGGCGCCACGGGCGGCGACCGCGAGCTGGCGCCCGTGCTGGCCAACGCCGCCATGGCCGTGGGCGTGGACGGCGTGTTCATGGAGGTGCACAAGGACCCCGAGCACGCCATGAGCGACGGCCCCAACCAGATTTACCTGCACGACCTGGAGCGCATCCTCGGCAACCTGATGCTGGTGCGCGAGGCGTACAAGAAGATGCTGTGATGCGCGCGGTGGCCACAGTCCTGCTGTCGCTTCTGCTGCTGCCCGCCGAGGCGCAGCAGACCCCGCAGGACGTGAGCGACACCGTGGGGCGCGGGGAGTTCCCCGGCCTGCAGCTGCTGCCGCCGGGCAGCGTGGTGAAGGGCATCTCCCTGCCGCGCTATGAGAACCACCGCGTGACCGCCCTTGTGCAAATCCGCGAGCTGCGCGTGGAATCCCGCACCCGCGTCACCCTGGAGGGAATCGCCGCCACACTCTACTCCAAGGACGGCTTCCGCACCGCCGTCTCCACTCCCCGCGCCACCTACGACTTCTCCACCATGCGCGCGGAAACATCCGGCCGCACCACCGTGCGCGACGGCCGCTTCACCGCGCGCGGCGGCAGGGTCACCTACAACGCGCAAACCCAGAAGGGGCTCCTGCGCGGGCCCGTGCGCACCACCGTCTCCGCCGCCGTGTTCGGCCGCGGTTCCACCCCCGCCCCCACCGCCAAGAAATGACGCGCCTGTTCCTGCTGAGCGCGCTGGCGGTTCCCGCCGCGCTTGCCGCGCCGTCCACGTCCGCTCCGGAGTGGCTGGCACCGCTGCGGGCGGATGCGCAGCGGCTGGTGGCGCAATGGCAGGCTGCCTCCGCGGAGGTGGACGCCGCCCTCCCCGGGCTGGCCGCCCCGCCGGGGGAATCCGATGACGCGGACACCGCCGACAACGAGATGCCCGAGCTCGCCGAGGGCGACACGCTGGCATCCTGCCGCGGCGGGCTGATGTTCGACAACGCCAACTCCACGCTCATCTACCTGGACCAGGTGCAGCTGTTGGACGAGCGCCTGCGCCTGCTCGCGGAACACCGCCTGTTCGTGAGGCTGCGCTCCATGGACCCGCGCCCCGATGCCGCTCAGAAGGCGGAAGAATCCCCCACGCAGGGCGTGCAGGACGTGCAGCAGGACATCACGGAACGCGCGCGCCGCGTGCCGCAGCAGCTGCGCGGCGGCAGAATCACCATCGAGACCACGGAGGCCGTGGCGGACACCGCCTCCAACATCCTGCTGCTGCGCTCCCCCGCGCGCGGCATCCCCGTCCTGGTCGCGCAGGGGCGCAACTCCATCCGCATCCAGCCGCAGGAGGGCCGCGAGGCGCTTCTGGTGGCGGATGCCGCGGGCAACGTGTTCATGGACGGCGCGCACATCTCCCTGCGCTGGGTGGACGACGAGGGCCGCGAGGGCAAGATGGAGTGCGCGGGCGGCAGCATCACCTACCACGCCGCCACCCACACCCTCCACCTGCCGGGGCTCACCACCATGGAGCACCCCCGCGGCACCTTCCAGTCGGAATCCGCCCTCACCGTCGTGCTCCAGCCGGATCCCGATGCCGGGAAGCCCGGCGACAGCTACCTTTCCCAGTTCGCCAAGATGAGCTTCAAGGGCGTTGAGAGCGTGGCGGTGCACCAGGGAAGCGCCAAGTTCGACGGCTATGCCGCCAGCGGCGAGCTCCTGCAGTACAACGCCCGCACCGGCGCCTGCCTGGTGAACGGCCCGAACGCCTCCCTCACCTACAACGCCAACACCATCACCGCCGACAGGATTGCCCTCGATGAGAGCGGGAACATCGCCATCGACGGCAACGATGTGCGCGTGGCCTACGAGCGCCCCTCCCGCCAGAACGCGGACACCAAGCTGCACGGCACCGTGCGCTGCGGGGCCTTGCAGTTCGACGCCGCCACCGGAAAGGTGGCAACGCAGGCCCCCATCGCCATCCGCGACGATGAGCTGGACTTCGCCGCGCAGGGACCGACCGAGCTCACCCTGCGCCGCGCGGAGAACCTGCGCCCGCGCCCCGACGCCCTGCCGAGCTTCGCCCTGGCGGAGTACGACGGCGTGGCGACACTCGCCGCCCACCGCGGCGTGCGCCTGGCCGCCAAGTCGGAGCAGGGTGACGTGGCGGTTATGGGCGACGAGGTGCAGGCGGATTTGGTGCGGCAGGAGGCCACCGTGACCGCAAGCGGGGACAACCCGCTGGTGGTGCAGGGCAGCGGGTTCCGCGCCGCCGCGCAAACCGCCGCAGGGGCGGATGCCCATTCCTTCCTGCAGGTGACGGAACAGGGGGAGATCACCCTCTCCGGCAGCCACATCAGCATTGAGCACACCCCGGACGGCCAGGCCCCCTCCGCCATCGTCGCGCTTTCCCCGCAATCCCCCGCGGAGCTGCATGTCAACGCCGCGGGCGACATCTCGCTCAAGGGCGAGGACATCGGCATCGAGACCCACGACTCCGCCGGAAACAGCGTCAAGGCCGTCTGCAAGGGCAGCCTCACGCTGGAGAAGGAGGCGGGGCGCCTCGTCACCGGCTCCGCCACCCGCATGCAGGCCGCACAGGGCAGTTTCGCCTCCAACGGCCCCGTCACCGCAACCCTCCGCCCCGGCACACCGCGCACGGCACGGCAAAACGACCGCTTCGCGCACCTCAACTACAGTTTCGACGGCCTTCAGGAGGCATCCACGCCCGCCGGCGGCAGCATCCGCACCCCGCAGGGCTCCATGCAGTGCAGCGGCCCCATGAGCGTGGCCTTCTTCGCGGATGGCGAGGCCCCCAAGCCCGTGCGCGCCGCATCCCCGCAGCAGCCGGGGCTCGGCAACCTCAAGTCCGCGCGCGCCGAGGGCTCCGTGGCCCTGGCCGCCAAGGACTCCACGGGGCGCGTGCTGCGCGCCTTCGGTGACACGCTCGCGCTGGATGCCGTCACCGGCATGAAGACCCTCACCGGAAACACCGTCACCCTCTCCGACCAGTACAACACGCACACCGCCAGCGGCGGCGCCTCCATCACCCTGGATGCCGGCAACAACGCACGCATCCACGGCGCCACCCAGCGCACCACCGCCACCCATATCCACGACCAGATGGAACAACAGAAGAAAGGCAACTGACCATGGACGACATCCTGCTCGAAGCGCGCAACCTCTGCAAGAGCTACCACGAACGCCGCGTGGTGGACCACGTGAACCTCACCGTGCATCCCGGCGAGATTGTGGGCCTGCTCGGCCCCAACGGCGCCGGCAAGACCACCTCGTTCTACATGGTGGCCGGCCTGGTCCGCCCGGACGAGGGCGAGGTCTTCTTCCGCGGAGAGGACGTTTCCGGCCTCCCCATGCACCTCCGCGCTCGCCTCGGCATGGGATACCTCCCGCAGGAGGAGTCCATCTTCCGAAAGCTCTCCGTCTGGGACAACCTCATGGCCATCCTGGAAACACGCGCCGACCTCACGCCACGCCAGCAGCGCGAAAAGGCCGACGAGCTCATGCAGCGCTTCAACATCGAGCGCCTGCGCGACAGCCAGGCCATCCAGCTTTCCGGCGGTGAGAAGCGCCGCCTCACCATCGCCCGCGCCCTCGCTTCCAATCCCCGCCTCCTGATGCTGGACGAGCCGTTTGCGGGCGTGGACCCCATCGCCGTGCAGGACATCCAGCGCATCGTCGCCTCCCTGCGCGAGACGGACGGCCTCTCCATCCTCATCACCGACCACAACGTGCGCGAGACCCTCGGCATCGTGGACCGCGGGTACATCCTCTTTGAGGGCAAGGTCATCAAGGAGGGCAACGCCGACGACATCGCCAACGACCCCAAGACCCGCCGCATCTACCTCGGCGAGCAGTTCAAGATGTGAGCGCCACCGCGCGTTCTGTCATACCGCCCCGCGAACGTTCATATGCCTTGCGCGCGGCAGGGGGGTGTGGTATGGTTCGCCCCGCGCTATGGCAGATGATTCACAGACAGCCCCGTTCATCTTCGTGAGGGAGGCGGAGCTGCCGGAACTCCCGGACCGCGATGCGGTGGTGAGCCTGATGGCCGGCGAGCTCGCCGCCATGATGGGCTTGCCGGACGCCCAGGCCGCCGTGTCCGCCGCCCTGGAGAGGGAGCATTTGGAGCCCACCTTCGTCTCGCAGGGGCTTTCCGTGCCCCACGGCCGCATCCCCGGCCTGCAGCGCCCCGGCGTGTACGCCGCACGCTCCGCCGAGGGCATCGACTGGGATTTGGGCCGCGCCAACTTCATCATCTTGCTGCTGGTGCCGGAGGAAAGGCCGGAGGTCCACCTGGGCCTGCTGCGCGACCTGATGCGCTGGCGTTTCCGCCTGGGCGAGAACGCGCCCGCCCTGCTTTCCGCTCCCGTGGCGGACTACCTGCAATCCCTGCAGGAGGCCATCCATTGAACGGCGGGTGTGTTTGTACCAATCATGATGCCTTGACATGGAGGGCATGCGGCGGTATGCTTGCGGCGTGAAGAATTGGAAGCGCATCATGTTGGCGGCGGCGTTGCTCGGGCTTTGCCCGGCTGCCCAGGCGGTACAGGTGGTCATGACCGGGGGCGTGGCACTGCGTTCCTGGGAGAACGACCGCGGCCCCCTCGCCCACGACAACTGGTGGGCCAACTTCGTCCGCGCCTCCACCATTCAGATGGATATCACCCTCGCCAAGGACCCCCAGGCCAAAATTGTGTGGCTGGTGTACCGCCCCGCCTACGTCACCCGCGGCAAGGAAAACAAAACCGACTACCTCGCCCGCATCCGCGAGCTGGCCGCCAAGCGCCACGTGAAGCTGGTGTTCTTCGACACCATGGACCAGATGTACAAGGCCATCAACACCGCCGCCCGCGGCAACGACCGCATCACCCACTTCTACTACTTCGGCCATTCCAACCCGTACGCCTTCATGCTGGACTACAGCAACTTCCTTGTGGCCGCCTCCACCGTGTGGATGCATGAGAACGACCTGGCCAAGCGCCTCAAGCCCGGCATTTTTGCCCCCAACGCGGAGTGCTGGAGCTACGGCTGCTACACCGGTTGCAGCATGAGCAAGAAGTGGAAGCAGGCCACCGGCGCGCCCATGTGGGGCAACACCGAATCCACCCGCTACCAGCCCGTGGGCGACGGACACCTCCCCCAAGGCACCGGCAAGTGGGTGCAGTGACGATTTTGTTTCGTCATTTTCCATTTTTTTCGCACAAAACCGCCCTGAACGTGCTTTATAGGGGTGTATGAAACGTGTGTTTAACAGCACTTTGGGAACGCTGGCGGGGATTTTGCTGCTGCTGGCGCTGGGGGCGCAGGTTTTGCTGCATTGGGGCATGGCGGGATCGGCGTTTGCCGACAGGGTGAACCGGGATATTGAAAAACTGTTCGCCACCGTGGACAGTGCGGTCCCCCTGCCGGAGAATGAGGGCAAGCCCGTGCGCGTGTGCGGAGAGGCGGAGATTGTTGCCGCGGAAATGCCGGAGCAGGAGGATGAGCTGCTCGGCGTGCGCGTGAAGGCCATTGCATTGAGCCGCGGTATGAAAGCCCGCAATGAGAGCGGAGACTTGGAGTACATTGATGAAGTCGTGCTGCCGGGCGGCTTGGAGGTGAAGAGCCGCGAACTGTTCTCTCCTGCGAAGCTGGAATGCCGCTTGGGCGGTTTCACCTACCGGGACACCTGGCCGGAGGAGCAGACCTGGAGCTTTGCCCCCTATTGTCACCAGAGGCGGTGGCTTGGCCGCGATGAAATGAATCCCGTGCCGGGGGTGTTGCAGGGCGCGGAATGGGTGGAGAAAGACCATTGTTGGTCCTACATGGACGGCAAGACGACCGTGTGCGCATCCTGTGATGAACCGGTACTGGGCGACGGCAACGCCGCGGCGGTCTACGGCATGCAGCGGGGAGACAGGATTGTTCCCTATCCCTACAGCATGCCGCGCGCGTGGTCGCTTTACGCGCTGTGCAGGTGTCTTGCGGGCGAGCCTTTGCCGCGGCAGGTGGATGTGCTGCTGGTCTACGAAGTGCAGATGGATCCCTGCTGTCCTGCAGAGGTACGTGGATCCGGGGATGTGCTGGACCGCCTGCAGAGGGCAAGTGTGGGCGGCGTTTGCGGCAGGTTGGTGCCGATGGGTGATGCGACGCTCCGGGATTTGGGGGAATTGGCGGGTCTGGCGGTGATTGTCCTCGGTACGCTTCTGGCCATGCTGCTGCTGGCGGTGGAGCTGCGCTTCTGCCTGCGCCGCCGCGTGTGGCCGTGCATGCTCTACGTGGGCGGCGGCATGCTCCTGCTCACCCTGCTCAACATCTGGAACGCCCACTGGATTTGGTGATAGCGTTGGCGCTAATCCACCTTCACGTTGATGAGCTTGGGGGTGCCGTTGATTTTGACGTGGCGGAGGGCGGCGTCGGGTCCGAGACCCTCGATGGCGGTGGGGGTGACGCGGACGTTGTGCAGCTCGCCCACGGCGTTGGGAACGGAGGTGATGGAGAGGGAATGGCCGTCGGTATCGGAGAAGCGAAGCTCGGTGGGCGTGCAGCCGTGTGAGTCCTGCCCCAGCAGGACGGTGCCCCCGGAGGAATCCAGCGCCGCGTTCTCGAAGCTGATGCCGGATTTGCCGCAGAGGAGCAAGGTGCCGCGGTTGCGGAGGGGCGCGCCCTTCACCACGGCGGACTTGTTGCCGCGCAGGGCGAGCCGCCCCGAGTTGTCGCCGCCGTGCAGCACGATGCTGTCGGCCCCCGTGCATTCCAGGTAGCCCTTGTTCTGCACGCCGCGCAGGGTGTTGGTTCCGCCGCGCAGGTAGAGCTTGCCATCATTCACAACGGTGCGGGCGGAAAGCGCGGCCACGGATGCCAGGCTGCCGTCGCCGATGCGCAGGGCGGCGTCCAGCTTCAGGTTGTCCGCGTGCAGGAGCACGCAGTTGGTTCCATTCCCCACCTGCAAATCCTCTTTCAGCGCGGTTCCCGCGGGCAGGAGCGTGTTCTCGCGCGCGGCCGCGGCGGGGGCTGCATTCGGCTTGGGGCGCGGTCTCGCGGCGCTCTCCGGCGTGAGGATGGCGCATGCGGAATGCAGGTTGGGCTCGTACTCGCCGGGCTGGTAGCCGTCCACGTCGTCGTCCGTGTAGAACACGATGGAGGGATAGCTCATGCCGGAGAAGGGGTCGTGAATCACGCGGCGGTCCACATGCACCATGAAGACGCCATAGGCGCGGTCGTCGGAATCAGAGAGGTAGACCGCGGAGGGCTCGCCGGCGGCATTCGTTTCGTACCCCCAGCAGGTGATGGCGTGGAAGCGGCTTTTGGAGGGCATGGTGCCGGGGCGCTCCCGGCGGTTGATTTGCCACACGTACAGCCCTGCGGCCTGCCCCTGGAAGCGGAAGGCCTTTTCCAGCATCTCGCGGAACTGCGCCAGCGTGGGTTCCTCCATGAGGTAGCTGCGCGCCTCTGCCGCGGCGGGCTGTGCATCGAACACGGAGTAGTACGCCTCCTTGCCGCCCAGTTCCTTCATGGGGGCGTTCTTGAACCACCAGTTGAGCGCGTCCGCCTGGAACCCTCCGGAGTCCCCCGTGGATGATTTGAGGAACTGCTCGTACACGTTCAGGCAGCGCGTGCCTTGCGGCTCGCCGTACACCCGGGCGTTCATGCCGTTGGGTGTGTCGGGCCGCGCGTGCGGTTTGAAGTAGCTGTCCTGCCAGTACTGGATGAGGTTGGCTGAGGATGCCGCCCAGCACAGCACGGTGTCGGGCGTGTCCTTCACGCGCGCGTCCGCGCTGTACGACCCCTTGCCCACATCGTAGCACATGCCCGGGCCGAACACCGCGCCCGCCAGGCTCGGCAGCGCGGCGGATATCATCACCCATGGCAGCAGCGCTTTCATGGTGTGTCCGTTCACAGGGTGATGCCCAGCTGTTCCGGCAGGGCGATGCGCGGGCGGTCCGTGAGGATGTCGCCGCCGTGCGAGCCCACGGCCACGGTGTGCTCGAAATGCGCGGCCCAGGAGCCGTCCGTGGTCACGGCGGTCCAGTCGTCGTCCAGCACCTTCACGCGGTAGGTGCCGAGGGTAATCATCGGCTCGATGGCCAGTATCATGCCGCGCTTGAGGCGGGGCAGGGGATAGTTCGGGCGGTAGTTCGGGATGGAGGGGTCCTCGTGCAGGTGGCGGCCCACGCCGTGCCCCACGTAGTCCCGCACGATGCCGAACCCGAAGGGCTTCACAAAGTCCTCGATGGCGCCGCAGACCTCGCTGAGCGGGTTGCCCTGCCGCGCCTGCTCGATGCCGCGGAAGAGTGCCTCTTCCGTCACCGCCAGCAGGCGCAGCGCTTCCTCGCTCACGTTGCCCACGGCCACGGTCATGGCGTTGTCGCCGTACCAGCCGTCCACGATGGCTCCGGCGTCCAGGCTCACGATGTCGCCGTCGTGGATGACGCGGTTGTCGCCGATGCCGTGGACCACCACCTCGTTGACGGAGATGCAGAGCTGGCCGGGGTAGCCGCCGTATCCGAGGAAGGCGTTGCCGCAGCCCTCGCGCTTGAAGAGCTCGGCGGCGTAGTCGTCTATCTCCTTGGTGGTGATGCCGGGTTTGATGATGGGCATGAGGTCCATCAGGATGCGTGCGGAGACCTCTCCCGCCTTGCGCAGCTTGGAGATTTCATTGGGGTTGCGGACGTTGATGCGGTCGCTCATGGTGGTGGATGGTTTATTTGAACCGGACGTTTTCTGTGTCCTTTTGGGTGGTGAAGTCCCGGGCGGTGCCGGGCTTGTTGAAAGAGTTGCGACCGATGATGATATCCTTGGCGGATTTGAGGTTGATGGCGTTGCGGCCCTTGAGGTTGAAGGTGTTGTTGATGATTGTGATGCCGCTGTGCACGGCGCCCTTGTGCACCTTGTTCTCCGGCAGGATGTTGATGACGGGTTCCGCGCAGTGGTCGAACACGCAGTTGAGGATGGTGAGGTCGCGCACCATGCCGGACTCGTACCAACCGCTGGCGTCATCGGAGACCAGGATGGCGTGCATGTGCGTGTTGAGGAAGCGGACGTTCTGCACCCACACGTGCTTGCGGGTGGTGATGAGGAAACCGCGGGTGGGGATGAGCTGCACATCGCCGTCGTTCACGGTGAGTGAGGCCGTGTACGTCACGTTCTCCAGCACATCGGAGTTCTCCACGGTGCCCTCCGGCAGCGGGTCCGCCAGCTCCAGCTCCATCTCGTGCGTGTCCTCCAGCATCTTGGCCGCCACCACCCTGGTGGTGCCGCGCGGCAGCATGCTCTCGGCATCGATGATGTCCACCTCGTCCCCGGCATGGTAGGCGGGGAATCCCCAGGTCTGGCACTCCATGAAGCGCATGCGCACATGGGTGGGGTCCAGGATTTTCACGATGCGCATGTGGATGCCGTGCACGTTGATGGCGTCATCGTGCGCGCCGGAGAAGAAGAACTTCTCCACCCGGATGTCGCCGCCCACGCCGGAGAAGTGCAGCATGTCCACCCACGCGGAGCAGGTGCGCCCGCTTCCCTCCCGCGGGGCCACGGAGACGTCCTGGAAGAAGATGTCCCTGCTCATCTGGGAGAGGAAGCCCATGCCGTGCACGAAATAGAGGTGCACGTTGTGGTAGTGGATGTCGCTGCTGTGGTCGGCGAACATGCCGGCGCACTCGCGCACGGTGCTGCGGGCCTGGTAGGTGGTGCCCACGCGGTATCCGGGGTTCTGGTCGTAGGTGACGCGCACCTTGTTGGGCTCAATCTCCTCCACCGTGCCCTGCGCCAGCGTGGGGCCTCCGCGCCACACCTCCAGCCGCGGCTCGCGCACCATCTGCTGCACATGGATGTCCGCGGGCAGCTCCCAGCCGTCGCCCACCCAGGTGAGCTTGCCGTCCTGCACGCGGTAGCGGCTGTCCGGGTGGATGGTGAACACGGCCTCATGTTCTCCCACGCTCACGGCGGTGTACTCGGAGACGGTGGGGCGCGCGTAGTCCCAGCTCATGTCTTTCACGATGATGTGGTGGCTGTTCTCGAAATGCACCATGATCATCTTGCCGATGCAGATCATGTCCGCCCCGTTGCCCTCCAGCCGGTAGTGCTGCACGCCCGCCAGCTCGATGCCCAGCTTCTTCTCGTCGTCCGGGCGGTCGTTCGTGTTGGAGAGCATGAGCTTGCGGCCGTCCAGCGTGGCGGCCTGCCACTCGTAGCGCCCCGGCTTGAAGACCAGGCGGATGGGCTTTGCCAATTCGCCGCTGCCCTTGGGGGCCAGCGTGGTCACAATCCTGCCGGGGCTGGTCACCACCACGTCCCCCGGCTGCAGCTCCAGCTTGTTCACCGGCGCGTAGGTCTTCCACGGCGCCGCCTCGTCTCCCTTGGCGGCATCGTTCCCGTTCACGGGATCCACGTAGTAGGTGGCCGCTCCCAAAGGCAGACCAATCGCCAACAATGCCGCAGACAGCGCTATCTTGTCCATGCCTCCCATTCTACCCGCACCCCGCCCGCGCGTCAAACGAATTTGCTCCCGCACGGCGGGGCGGAATCACCACATGAAGATGAAGAAGAAGAGGAGCATGACGATGGCGACGGCGGAGCGGGAGAGCACGCCGGCGATGTAGCCGAGGGTGGCGCCCACGCCGGAGACGGTGGACTTGCCGAGCTCCTTGCGCATGATGAGCACCTCCGCCAGGAAGGCTCCCAGGAACGGCCCCACAAACAGCCCGATGGGCGCGAAGAACGCGCCGATGATGACGCCGGGCAGCACGCCCCACATCGCCGCCTTGGATCCGCCGAACTTCTTGGCGCCCGCCATGGAGCACAGCGTGTCGACCGTCATCCCCAGCGCCATGAGTGCCACCAGGATGACCCACAGCCACCACGCGGGGTGCGGTTCGCCGTGCGCCATGCTGGCGCACACGCACGCTCCCAGCACAAAGAGGTGGCCCGGGAACGGCAGCACGCAGCCCACCAGGCCCACGGCGCACAGGATGACGGCTACGGTGTATAAAATGATGTCCCACATAACGATAGTTGGTGATTGGTTGAATGAAAATTATCCGAGCTGCTGCTCCGCGTAGGCGGCGCGCTTGCGGGCGGTGGCGTCCAGGATGCGCTTGCGCATGCGGATGAAGTGCGGGGTGGCCTCCACCAGCTCGTCCGGCTCGATGTACTCGATGGCGCGCTCCAGCGAGAAGACGCGGGGCGGGGTGAGCTGGATGGAGACGTTCTTGTTGGCGGAGCGGTGGTTGGTGAGGTGCTTCTCGCGCGTGGGGTTCACCGGGATGTCGATGGGCTTGGGGTTCTCGCCCACGATCATGCCCTCGTACACCTCGTCGCCGGGGCCGATGAAGAGCGGGCCGCGCTCCTCCATGGCCTGCAGGGAGTACGGGCTGGCGATGCCGTTCTCCATGGAGACGAGGGTGCTGCTCTGGCGGGTGGTGATTTCCCCAGCGTAGGGCGCGTACTCCTTGAAGAGGTGGGAGAAGATGCCGTGGCCGCTGGTGAGGTTCACCAGCTCGAACTCGAAGCCGATGATGCCGCGGGTGGGCATGGTGGCCTGGATGAAGGTGCGGCCGTTGCCGTTGGCCTCCATGTTCTCCAGGATGCCGCGGCGGTTGCCCATGATGCGCACCGCGCCGTTCACGTACTCGTCCGGCACCTCGATGTACACCGTCTCGAACGGCTCCTGCTTCACCCCGTCCACATCCCGCAGGATGACCTTCGGGCGGGACACCAGCACCTCGTAGTTCTCGCGGCGCATCTGCTCCACCAGGATGGCAATCTGCATGGTGCCGCGGGCGGAAACCGTGAACACGCCCGCCAAATCCGTGTCCTCCACCTTGATGGAGATGTTGGTGCGCATCTCGCGCATGAGGCGGTCGCGGATGATGCGGCTGGTGACGTTCTTGCCGTCCTTGCCGCCGAGCGGGCCGTCGTTGATGCTGAATTCCATCTGCACGGTGGGCGGCTCGATCTCCACGAAGGGCAGGGCCTCGCCCTCGGGGTCGGCCACCAGCGTTTCGCCGATGTCCACGTCCTCGAACCCGGAGAGGCCGATGATGTTGCCGGCCTCGCCCACGGCGGATTCCGTGTTCTGCAGCCCGCTGTACTCGAAGAGCTTGGTCACCTTGCCCTGCACGCGGGAACCGTCCGGCCGCAGCAGGTAGAGCGTGTCCCCCTTCTGCACGCGGCCGCTGCTGATGCGGCCCACGGCCACGCGCCCCACGTAGTCGTCCCAGTCGATGTTGGAGATGAGCATGCGGAACGGCTTGTCGGGGTCGGCGTCCTTCGGCGCGGGGATGTGCTGCACAATCTGGTGGAGCAGGGGAGAGCAGTCCACGGGCGGCTCGCCCTCCATGCTGTTCATGAAATAGCCGTCGCGCGCGGAGCCGTACACGAACGGCGCCTCGAACTGCTCCTCCGTGGCATCCAGCTCCAGCAGAAGCTCCAGCACCTGGTCGTGAACCTTCGCGGGGTCCGCGTGCGGGCGGTCGATCTTGTTGATGACCACGATGGGCAGCAGCCCCTCCTGCAGCGCCTTGCGCAGCACGAACCGAGTCTGCGCCTGCGGACCCTCATACGCATCCACCACCAGGATCACGCCGTCCACCATCTTCATCACGCGCTCCACCTCCGCGCCGAAATCCGCGTGTCCGGGGGTGTCCACGATGTTGATGGTGTAGTCGTTCCAATGGATGGACGTGTTCTTGGCCTTGATGGTGATTCCCTTCTCGCGCTCCAAATCCATGGAGTCCATGGCGCGGTCCTGCACCTCCTGGTTTTCGCGGTAGGTGCCGCCTGCCTTCAACAGCTGGTCCACCAGGGTGGTCTTCCCGTGGTCCACGTGGGCTATGATGGCTAGGTTGCGGTACTTCGTGGGATCGCTCATGGTCTTTTTCTCCGTGCGCGGCATTCTACCACGCTTCCCACATTATGTGAAGACTTTTGCACGCGCGCATTCCTTTCGTTCATTGCAAAATTAAATGCGACAGGCAAGGGGGCACATAAAAAGGGTGCA